>NZ_SIHJ01000001.1:501566-816366 GCF_007859765.1 Posidoniimonas corsicana | reverse complement strand
CCAAGCGTGCGCCATCGGGCGGCGACTTCAAGCTCTCGGCCAAGCTGGGCGACCCATGGTTCGCCTCTCCGGAGGCGGCCGAGCTGGTCGGCGTTGTGCTTTCCTACCAAACCCCTTCGGGGGGCTGGTCGAAGCACACCGGTTACAGCCACGGCCCGCGTGAGCCGGGGATGCAATGGACATCGCAGAACGAGCCGGGAAGCTCCGCACACTACCTGGCAACCTTCGACAATCGGTCGACAACCGAGCAGCTTAACTTTTTGGCCGGCGTCTGGCAGGCGACCGGCCGCCAAGAGTGCGCCGACGCCTTTGTCAAAGGGCTCCACTACGTGCTGGCGGCCCAGTATCCCAATGGTGGCTGGCCGCAGGTCTACCCGCTTGAGGGCGACTACCACGATTCGATCACCTTCAACGACGACGCCATGACCCACGTGCTCGAGCTGCTGCACGGCGTGGCGAGCAGCGAGCCGAGCTACGCGTTTGTCACCGAGGCCGACCGACAAGCGGCCGCCGCGGCGCTGGAGCGAGGCTTCAACTGCGTGCGGGCGATGCAGATCAACGTGGAGGGCCAGCGGACCGCCTGGTGCGCCCAGCACGACGCCCTCACCCTCCAGCCGGTCGCCGCGCGGGCGATGGAGCCCGCCACGCTGGCCAGCGTCGAGAGCGCGCGGCTGCTGAAGTTCCTGATGGGCGTCCCCGCCCCGTCGCCGGAGCTGCAGGAAGTGATCGAGGGGGGCTTGGCGTGGCTCGACCGCGTCCAGGTGACCGATGTCGTGAAGACCAAACGCGATGGCAAGACGGTCTACGTGAAAGACCCCGCGTCGACGGATGTCTATTGGGCCAGGTTCTACCGGCTCGAGAACAGCGAGCCGGTGTTCCCGGGTCGCGACGGCGTGCTCTACGCAACCTTCGAGGAGATGGCCGCCAACAACCGCTTGGGGTACGACTTCTACTCCACCATCCCGGGGAGCATCGTGAAGAACGGCCAGAAGAAGTGGCGGAAGATGCTGGCTAAGCAGGCGCCACGCTGAGGCCGCTGCGTTACGTCACGTCGGGCCGGATGATCGAGTAGCTGACCGCGTCGTGCCACCTGCCGTGCAGCAGAAGCCGCCGCCGCAGCACGCCTTCCCGCACAGACATAACTCGTTCGGCGATCCTTTGGCTTGGCTTGTTCTCCACCGACGCGACGATCTCCAGCCGCACGAGATCGGTGTGCGAGAAAGCCCAGCTGGCGAGCTGCAGCACCGCCTGCGTGGCGTGGCCACGGCCGGTCTCCGAGCTGCGGACCCAGTAGCCAAGATTGCAGCGGCGGTTGTTCTGATCGAGCTCGTTGAGGCCACAGCCTCCTAGCAGCCGGCCGTCCTCCGACTCGATGGCGAACGAGTACTCTTCGCCTCGGTCGAACCGCTCGCGCTGCTGTCGGATATAGGACTCGGCCTCGTCGAGGGTGTGACCGCGATGGCACCACGGCAGCCAGGGCCCGACCTCTGCAACGGACTCGAGCGCGGCCTCATTCAGCGGTACGGAATGCTTGGGGGCGTAGCGGCGGATGCGGACGCTGGACATGGCGGTCTAGCGGAAGGCGCCCGTACGCGAGAGTTGTTAACCCGGTGAGTCAAGATACGGGTCTTGGCTCATCGCCCGCTGCACCTTCTGGCGTTCCTTGTCGTGGTAGAGCAGGATCTTGCGGTCGCGGAAGTGTCGGCGTTCGATCTTGGCCTGGGCCCGGTAGAACAGCGACTCGTAGCCCGACAGCGGGCCAAGCTTACCGGCGCCGATCGCCTTCATCCGCTCGGCCTTCTTGGGGCCGAAGCCCTGGCGGAGGATCTCGTCGTCCAGCGACAGGAACTGGCGGTAGGCGCCCGGGTCGCCCTGGCGGCCGCAGCGGCCGACCAGCTGGCGGTCGATCCGACGGCTCTCGTGCAGCTCGGTGCAGATGACGTACAGCCCGCCCAGCTCGTGCACGCCCTCACCCAGTCGGATGTCCGTTCCGCGGCCGGCCATGTTGGTGGCGACCGTCACCTTGCCCTGCTTGCCCGCCTCGGCGACGATCTCCGCCTCGCGCGCCACGTGCCGGGCGTTGAGCACGGTCGCTTCGACGCCGCGCTCCTCGAGCAGCGCGGCGAGCGTCTCGCTCTTGTCGATCGACCGCGTGCCGATCAGCACCGGGCGGCCGGAGGCGTGCTGCTCGACGACGTCGTCCGCGATCGCCAGCCACTTCTGCTCCGCCGAGCCGAACACCAGCGTGGGCATCTGCTTGCGGATCGGCGGCCGGTTGGTCGGGATCGGCGTGACGTGCACCTCGTAGATCTTCGACAGCTCGCGGGCCGAGGTGCTGGCCGTGCCGGTCATGCCCGACAGGCGGTGGTAGCGGAGGAACAGGTCCTGGATCGTGATGCGGGCCGCCTGGTTGGTCTCGAACGTGACCTCGACGCCCTCGCGGGCCTCGATCGCCTGGTGCAGGCCCGCCCGCCACTTGCGGCCCTCGGACAAACGGCCGGTGAACTCGTCGACGATCACGATCTCGCCGTCCCGCACGATGTAGTGCCGGTCGCGGATCATCTCACGCTCGACCTTCACCGCCCGCTCGACGTACTCGTAGATCTCGGCCAGCGGCAGGCGGTCCATGGCCGGCGGCTTCTGCAGCTCGCGGACCAGCCGCCGCCCGCCCAGGTTGAGGTCGACCCGCTTCTCTTTGTCTTCCCAGTCGTAGTGCGTGTCCTCCTCGAACCGCGGGGCCACCTCGGCCGCCCAGGTGTAGGCTTCGGCGGCGATCTCCTCATCCTCGCCGGGGGCGGCGCTGATGATCAGCGGCGTGCGGGCCTCGTCGATCAGGATGCTGTCGGCCTCGTCGACCAGCATGAAGTGCAGGTCGCCCTGCACGGGCTTCTCGCTGTCCGCGCCGCGGCTGCCGAGCATCTCGCCGAACAGGTCGCGCTCGCCCTCGCTGATGCGGCGTTTCAGCAGCCGGTCGCGCAGGAAGTCGAACCCCATCTCGTTGGCGGTGCCGTAGGTGACGTCGCACGCGTACGCCTTGCGGCGTTGGTCCGGAGCCTGCTGCTGCTGGATCACGCCGATCGACATCCCCAGCGCGTTGTAGACCGGCTCCATCAGCTCGGCGTCACGGGCGGCGAGGTAGTCGTTGACCGTCGAGAGGTGAGCGCCCTTGCCGTCGAGCGCGGCCAGGTACATCGGCAGCGTGGCGGTGAGTGTCTTTCCCTCGCCGGTCTGCATCTCGATGATCGAGCCGTGGTGCGCGGCGGCGCCGCCCAGCAGCTGCACGTCGAAGTGCCGCATGTTCTTGGTGCGGCGGCCGGCCTCGCGCACCAGCGCGAAGCCCTCCACCAGCAGCCGGTCGAGGGGCTCGCCGCTGCGGGCGCGGTACCGCAGCGAGAGGCTCTCCTTGCGGAGGTCGTAGTCGCTGAGCTTCTGCAGCTCCGGCTCCCGCGCGGCGATCGCGGGCAGGCAGGCCGCCCACTTGGCGAGCCGCCTGCGCAGCGGGCCGCCGACGAAACGCTGGATCTGACGCGATGAGCCGGTAGGGACTGTCGACACGGGGCAGCGTTCGCCGGACGAGATGCTGGGCCTGGGGAGTTTCCCTCAATCCTAGGTCATGCGGGCGGGCGTGGGAACTGCTCGCCCGCGGTCGAGCCCGGGGCGGTCTGGTGGGTGTGTGCGGCTTAGAACACGCTAGGGGTGTCCGGCGTGGGCGTGCTGCGCGGCGTCGCCCCGCGGGGCTGAAAGCCATCGCCGACGGACGCCGCCGCGGGGGCTGGGGCCAAGGGGTAAGCGCCAGCGGGCGGCAGCTCGGTAACCTGGACCTGCCCGGTCGGACCGGCGGGCGCGGTTGGCGTTGTGTAGCTCGCGGGGGTCGCGTAGCCGGGCAGACGCACGCGTGGCGCACTTGGGTAGGTGGAAACGTAACTTGCCTGCGAGACCTGCGACGCCGCCGGCTGTGCCGGCATCGCTGCGGCGGCGGGCGGCGCACCCGCGGCCCACGCGAGCGCCGGTTCGGGCTCGATCGGCGAGAACTCTGGGCTGGGGATCGCTGGCTCCTGCATTGGCGTTTGGGCCGCGAACGTGGGCGGTGGTGGTGGGGTCGCCCCGGCTGCGTTGGCCGCGGGAGCGGGGGCCGCGAATCGCAGTGGCTGGTTGTCCGCCGGCAGGCCAATGGCGCCCTGCGGCGTAGACGCGAGCGACGCGTAAGCCGGCGGCGGAGCGGCCGCTGCTGCGGCGGCGTACTGCGGCGCAGGAGCCGCGGCGAAAGTGGCCGGGGGCGGCGCATCAACGGCGCCCTGGTAGTAGGGCTGGGCTGCCGCGGGCGTTGCCAACCGTGTCGCCGGCGGCGGGACGGTCGCGGCCGGCGCCGCGGCCACGAACGGGTTCGTGGCGACGCCTTGCTGGTTCTGGCAGCCGGCAACGGCCAGCGTCAGCAGACCGACGCAGCCGGCGATGTATTTCTTGGGGGGCATGTCGCGGTTCCTTTTCGCCTGGAACCCGCGTTCCGGGTGCGCGGGGGGGCTTGAGGGGGAGCTAGCGAGCGGCAGAGGTTAGGGGCGCCAGCGGGCTGTGTAAAGGTCGATGGCGGTGCGGCGCGCCCTCACGCGGTGCTAGCGTGCTGCCGGGCGGGGCGGGCTGCAATTGGGTCGATCGCTATAGCGTGCTTGCGTCGACGTAAGTAGAATCCGGCACTTGTGTTGAATCGGTCCCAAGGATGGGGCCTCAGCCACGGGCCGACTGCCGGCCCAAGTGAGGACAAGGAAGTCCGATGCCGCACCGGTGTAGCGCTGAGTACCGGCGCCTAAACCGAACTGCGAGACGGCCTTTGGCGGCCGGCATCACCCTCTGCGCACTAACGCTCGCGCTCCTCGGCGCCGTCCCGGTTGCCTCCGCTCAAGAAGAGTCCACCGCCCAGCCCACGGCCGACCCGGGCGAGGCCGTCGAGCTCCGCCTGCGGGTCTATTGGGAAGCCGGGCAGTCGGGCGTTGGCTGGAGTGGCGTCGCGTCACTCGAAGGCGGCGTGCTCTCGGCCCCGCGTCCGTGGGGAGGGAGGGCCGACTCGCCGACGATCGCCCAACAGAACGGCGACACGGTGGTGATCTCCGCCGGCAGCCCACGGCCGAGCGGCGGCTTTGATGTGACAGCGAGGGGACCGTCGGACGCGGTCCTCAAGATCGAGCTCAACTCCCCTGGCCAGCCGCCAATAACCACGGAAGTTGCGCTGCAGGACGTGGCCGCGAAACCTTTTCAGGGCACGCTGTCCGACGCGGGGGGCACGCTGCGGGTTTATCGCGCCGCCGCCGATGTGCTGCGGGTGCGAAGCGACCGACCAGGGTTCATCTTCTCGCCGGGTGAGGCGTTCTCGTTCGACGTTGAGGCGGCGATGGCCGGGTTTCCGGCGCACTCGCCAATCGACCTGCAGGCCGAGCTCTCCGCCGGCCGCGGCGGCGACGCGATCGAGTCGGTTGTGCAGCGCGCGACGGCCGACGCCAGCGGCGGCTGCGGCGGCGCCCTATCGCTGACCATGCCGCAGGTCGAGGGCGTGTACACCGTTCGGCTCAGCGCCCGCCGGCCGTCTGGGTTTATGCGTGGCTGGGGCAAGGGCGCCAGCAAGCCGCTGGCCGAGCGGACGTTTCAGGTTGTGGTCTGGGACGAGAACCGCGTGACCCGCCTGACCGCCGAAGGTCCTACCGTGGTGGAGATCGACCCGACTAATTCGCGTTGGTGGCAACGGATGCCGGAGTGGAAGTGGACCCGCCGGGTGCCGTGGCTGCCGAAGGGGCCGCTCGGCAGCGAGCCGGCGGAAGTCGCCACGACCGAGTCCGGTAGGTGGGTGCGTCTGGCGGGCGCCGACGACCCCAATCAGGTCCGCTGGCAGGCCTACCCACTCCCAATCGACCGCCCGGGCGAGCCCCACCTGCTGGAGATCGAGGCGCCGGACTCCTCACCGCAGTCGCTGGACCTCGCGTTGTTCGACCGTGACGCGATTGGCCGCGCCGCCCCACTGGGCGACTCGCTGTCCGCCGCCACCGGTGGGGGCCGTGGAAAAAGCAGCGCGGAGGTCGTCGTCATCCGCCGGCTATTCTGGCCGAAGACGGACTCGCCGATGCTGGTGGTCAGCAACTCGGGCCAGACGGACGCGATGTTTGGCAAGGTGCGCGTCCGTTCGCTCGCCCACGAGGCGGGCGTCGCGACGAGTCGGAGCGAACGACCGCTGCCCGCCTGCTTCGCCGACGGCCAGCTCACGCGGCTGCTGGGCGCGACGCAGATGCCCTCGTCCGATGGCCGTTACGTGTACGAGGACTGGAGCTGCTTCTACGACACCGCGACCCGCCTGGCCGACTACGTCGAGCACGCCGGCTTCAACGGCGCAGTGGTGACGGTCGCTACCGCTGAAGGGACGCTCTACCCGACCGCCGTGCTGGGCAATCAGGCCGGGCTCGACTGGCAGGGAGTCGCGACCGGCGTGGTGGACGTCCCCAGGAAGGACCTGATCGAGTTGCTGCTGCGGGAGTTCGATCGTCGCGGGTTGAAGCTGACGCTGGCGATGGACCTGGCGTCGGCCATGCCCGCCGTCGAGGCCGCGCGGCGGGCCGGGGACGCGTCGGTCGAGCTCCTCGACACCGCCGGCCTTAGAGCGGGCGAAGGGCCCGTGCAGTACAACCCCCTTAACGCCAGCGTGCGGCAGGAGCTGGTCCGCGCGGTCGCCGAGCTCGCCGGCAAGTGCCGGGGGCACGAGTCGTTCGCGGGCGTCGCGGTGCGTCTCAGCCCCCGCTGCCATGCGGCGCTCCCGGGCGAACTCATGGGCGCGGACGAGGCGACCGTCGACGCGTTCCTCTCGGCGCGGCAGCTCAGCTGGCCGGCCGAAACGGCCCGCACCCCCGAGTACGTCCGCCGGGCATTGGGCGGCGCCCTCAGCGGGCCGTGGCGCGAGTGGCGGGCGGCGTCGATGGCTTCGCTCTACGGCGAGATGGCGCGAGAGGTCGCGGCCGCGGAACCCTCCGCCAACCTGCACCTGCTGATCGACGGTCTGCTGGACGACGACTCCGGGCGGGACGCGCTGCGGCCCCGGCTCGAGCAGCGGATCTCGCTCGACTCGCTGCTCCTGCGGCGCGGCGTCGACCGTCAGCTGCTGGCCACGCCACCCAATCTAGTGGTCGTTTCTCCACGCTACGCCGACCTGTCGTCCCAGCTCAACTACGCCGCCCTGGCGATGCAGCAGAACACGCTGTTGTGGACCGACTCCCCACGGGCCGAGCCGCTAGAGGCCTCGGCCCTGCTCCACTCAAAGCGTCTGGCAGGCCTGCCCGGGTTCAAGGCCCGCAGCCCGTTTGGGGCCGACCGGACGTTCACCGCCACCACACTGCAGCGGATCGCGTTCGGACGCCAGGCGACGGCCGCCGCCGTGTCGCTGCTGAGCAAAGCGCCGGTGGGAGAAGTCTGGGAGGACGCCACCGCCCTCACGTTGTCGGAAGAGCGGCGGACGCTGCGCCAGCTAGCACGCCAAACCCCCGCCGAGGGCGACGCCCGCGTCGCATCCGCCAGCCAGCCGCTCGCCGGCTGGACGCTGTCCGACGACAAGGGCGTCTGCCTGCTGGCGGCGAACCCGAGCGACTGGCCTCTGTCGGCGACCTTCACGCTCGACGCGCCGGGATCGAGTTCGGTGCAGAGGGTGGCGGCCGACGCCGAATCCTCCACGCCCATCGCGCGGATCGACGCCGGCAAGCACCTGCTGCCGCTGGACCTGCCGGCCCACGGGGTGGCCGTCTACCGCTTCGACAGCCGCGACGTCGCGGTGACCGGCGTGCGGCTCGAGGAGCAGACCGACGCGCTTGAAACGCTGGGGGATGAGGTCGAGCAACTAGGCCTGCGGGACCTCAACGCCAAGTCGACGTTCGACGGCTGCGCAAATCTCTCATTCGAGGAGGTCGCCGCCGACGGGTTGCCGGCGGGCTGGTCCCGGGTAAGCGAGGACGACCAGGGCGTCGTGTCCGCCACGACCGACGGGGCGGTGGACGGGGAGTCGAGCGTGTCGATCACGGCGGGTCCGACCGTGGTGCGGCTAGCCAGCACGCCGTTCACCCCGCCCGAGACACGGCAGCTCGTGATGACCTTCTTCGTGCGGGCAAAGCGCAAGTCGGGAGACAGCAGCCTGACCATCCGCTACCTCACCGGAAGCACCGAGGACGAGCTGTTCACGACCATCAGCGCCGAGACGCTGGCCAAGGAAGATAGCTGGCGGCAGTTTGTGTTCGCCGAGGACCTGCCGCTCGGCGCCGCGACGCCGATGAGGATCGTGTTCGACGCCAAGAACGTTGAGGTGTCGATTGACAAGCTGGAGCTGCACGCGTTGTCGTTCCCGTTAGATTACGAGCTCGGCCCCGAGGCCCGCCGTCAGCGCCTGGCGCTGGTCAACGTGCTGCAGTCCGCCAAGGCGGCGCTCGCGGATGGTCGCGTGACCGATTGTCAGGACACGCTCGACGGCTACTGGGCGCAGTTCCTGCAGCGGCACACGCCGCTTGTCGAGCGGCAGGCGCCGGTCCTGGCCGAGGACGAGAAGTCCAACGAGGAAGAGGCGCCCCGCACCACACGCGGGTGGAAGGCCTACCTGCCCGGATTCCTGCGCTAGGCCGGTTGGCCTATGCTGGCGTCGTGGACACGCAGCCGCCCCCGATCGACGACGCCCAGGCAACGCTCCGTCGCCAACGCCTGGTGTGGCTGTGGGCCTTGGCGACCCCGCTGCTGATCGGCGCAACCTGGCCGCTCTGGTGCGGCCGGACCGCGTTGCCCTCCATCCCAGCGCTGTCGCTGCTGACGCCGGCGCCCATGTTCGCCGAGTACGTCCTCTTGGGCGCGGTAGCCTGGGGGACACTGTGCGTTGTCAGGGGCAAGCAGGCGGCCGGGCTCGCGTACGGGTGCGTGGGCTTGGCGGGGCTGATGCTGTTCGATCAGCTCCGCTGGCAGCCGTGGGCCTACCATCTGCTAGTGATGGGCTCGGTCCTGCTGTTGTCGCCTCCTTGGCTGGCAGTGGCGCTGTTGCGTGTGCTGGCGGTGAGCGTGTACCTCTACTCGGCCATTGCGAAGCTCGACTTCGCGTTCGCGTCGACCCTCGGCCGGCAGATGCTCGAGGCGGCGGCCGGCTTGGTTGGGCTGGAGATTGCTGGCTGGCCGCGTTGGCTGTTGCTCTCGCTGGCGCTGGCGATGCCGGTCGCCGAGGCGGTTGCGGGCCTGCTGCTTGCCTGGCGGCGGACGCGGACCGCGGGCCTTTTGCTGGCGATTTTCATGCACCTGTCGGCATTCGTCGCGCTCGGCCCGCTCGGACTGAACCATCGTCCCGGCGTGCTGCTGTGGAATCTGGTGTTCCCGGCGCACCTGTGGTTGTTGTTCGGCCCGATCAAGTCAGCGGCCGGTGAGAGCCTGCCGGCTGAGCCGAGCACCGCGGTGGCGCCGAGGTGGTCTGCCAAGGTGGCGATTGCCATCGTCGGGTTCGCCGTGATGGGACCGCTGACTCGGCCGCTGGGCGTGTGGGATCGCTGGCCGTCGTGGGGGCTGTACGCCCCGGGCGGCGAACGGACCGAGGTGTTGGTGCGGGCCAGCGTGCTAGAGCGGCTCCCCGACACGCTGCGTGCCGACGAGGTCGATGAGTCTTCGGGCGATGCCGGCTGGCGTCGGTTGCGGCTGGATGAGTGGTCGCTCGATCAATCGTTGGCGCCTCTCTACCCGCAACGCCGCACCACGCTGGCGATCGTCCGCGAGCTCGACCGGGCCGCGCTGCTCGGCGGCGCGCTCCGGGTGGAGCTGTTGTCCGCCGCGGACCGCTTCTCGGGCGAACGCAGCAGCGAGAGCCTCCACGGCATCGCCGAGGTCGAGGAGTACGCCCGTCGATACTGGCTAAACACCAGGACGCGGACTTTGCCGTCGCCCGCTAGACGCTGAGCGCGGCCTCGCTCGCCAGCGGGTTCGGCTCTTCGACCTCCGGGTGAACGCCCGGCAGGTCGTCCGAGTACCACTTGTCGAGGATCTCCATCCACGCACCCGGCTGTTTGACGCGGCAGAAGTCGGCGCGGACCTCGGCGTGCAGCGGGTGGAGCTTGGAGTACTTGATGGCGAACTTGCGCATGTCGGGCACGCACCGCTCGGCGCCGTACAGCTCCTCGGCCAGTCGGTAGTGCTCGGCGATCACGTCGCGCTGCTCGTGCAGCGAGGGTGGGTCTGGCAGCGGCTGGCCCGCCGCCAACGCGCGCGCCTGCTGGAAGATCCACGGGTTGCCGATCGCCCCGCGGGCGACCGTCACGCCGTCGACGCCGGTGTACTCCATCATGTCTAGGCAAGATTGAGCGGTGAACAGGTCGCCGCTGCCCAGCACCACCCGGTCGCCGGCGTGCTGCTTCAGCTCGCGGAGGAATTCCCACCGGGAGGGGCCGTCGTACCGCTGCATGACGGTCCGACCGTGCACGGTGGTCGCCGCGACGCCAATCTCGTAGGCGCGGTCGAAGATGTGGAAGAAGTTGTCACGGCTCTCGGGCGTGTCGTCGATCCCCCGCCGCATCTTGACGGTCACGGGGATGTGGTCGGGCACGGTGTCGCGGACCGTCTGGATGATCTCCAAAGCCACGTCCGGCTGGCTGAGGTGGTAGCCGCCGCGGCAGCGGCCCAGCACCTTCTTTACCGGGCAGCCGAAGTTGATATCGATCACGTCGAACCCGGCCTCGACCATCCGCTCAGCCGCGGGGCCGAATATGGCGGGGTCGGCGCCCATAAGTTGGCCACCGACCGGGTGCTCTTCCTCGGCGATGTGCAGGAAGTGACGCGTCTTGCGGCGTGGCTTGAGCTCGGCCACGAACTTGTCGAGCATCACCTCGCACAGGGTGTACGGGGCGCCGTGGCGGCGGGCGATGCGCCGCATAGGGCCATCGCTGTAGCCGCTGAGGGCGGCTTGAACCACAGGGAAGTCGAGCGCGATCGGACCGATGTTGAGGGGCGGGAGCTGCATCTGACCCATTCTGACGACAGGCGCCGCGGGGCGTCAACACGACACCGCTCAGCGTGCTCTCTCAGCAAGACTCGGCGAGGACGGCCCGGATCTCTTCCTGCACACCCGGATCGGCCTCCTGGTCGGCAAGCGACCGCACCAGCTCCAGCGACCGCACGCACCCGTACTGCCCTAGCGCCCACACGCTGGCGCCGCGCACCAGCGGCTCCTCGTCCCGCAGGCCGGTCGCCAGAATGTCGATGCCGCCCGAAGGCCTTGTATTGCCCAGCACCACCGCGGCGCTCCGCAGCAGCCCCCGGCGGTGGGCCCGCCACAACGGGGTCTTGCGGAAGCGGCGGCGGAACGCGGCGTCGTCGAGCTCGAACAGCGGCGCCAGGTCCATTGGGTTGGAGTCGGGGCGGGGCGTGAAGCTGGGCAGCGGCGATTCGGGCGAGCGCCGGTTCCAGGGGCAGACGTCTTGGCACACGTCGCAGCCGAAGAGCCAGTCGCCCATGCCGGGACGGAGCTCGGCCGGCGCCTGGTCTCGGAGCTCAATGGTCAGGTAGCTGATGCAGCGCGACGCGTCCAATACGCCCGGCCGCGGGAAGGCGTCGGTAGGGCACGCGTCCAGGCACGCCGTGCACGTGCCGCAGTGCGATGACGAGGTCGGCAAGTCGTACTCAAGCTCAACATCCGTCAGCAGCGCCGAGAGGAAGAACCAGCTCCCCTGCGGCTTGTTGAGCAGCAGCGTGTTCTTGCCGATCCAGCCAAGCCCCGCCATCTGAGCGAAGTCCCGCTCCAGCAGCGGCGCCGTGTCCACCACGCAGCGGGTCTGGGCTTCTGGGTGCTCGGCCCGCATCGCGTCGGCCAGCTGGTGCAGGCGGGCGCGGATCAGGTCGTGGTAGTCGGCGTCGCCCCACGCGTAGCGGGACACCCTGCCCTGCCCCGGCCCGGGCGGGCGGGGCTCTTCGGTGCGGTAGGCCATCGCGAGCATCATCACGCTGCGGCAGCCGTCCAGCACATGGGTGGGGTGCTCGTACGCGTGCCGGCGGTCCGCCAGGTAGTCCATCTGCCCCGCGTACCCCGCCTGGAGCCAGTCGTCCAGGTGGTCCACACCGGGCGGGCGCACCGCGGGGCACACGCCCGACAGGCCGAAACCAAGCTCCCCCGCCAGCCGCTTCAGCCGGGCGGTTAGCCGGCCGCGGGGCGGATCGCTACAACCGGCATTATCGGACGGATCGGGCAATTTCTTGCAGGCGCGGGCCGGCCTGATTAGCGTGGGGATAGGGCGATAAACCTCCCCACCACCATAGCAACCCCGCCCCTGCTCTACACCGCCGAGGATACCGACATGGCCCGCCATCTACTGCTGACTTGTGCTCTCGCCGCGGGCCTGCTGGGCTCGGCCTCGACCGCCACGGCCTGCGACGGCTGCGGGATGGGCTACGGCTGGGGCCTGGGTTTCCTGTACAACTCGCTCGAGAACAAGGTGCCGTACTTCGCCGCGCACCCGCCGGTGTACTACAGCGCCCCGGTGCCGCGGGCCTACGGGTGGAGCCCGTTCGCCTACCCGCCCAACGTCCGGACCCCGGAGTTCGTTGAGTCGGTCCAGCCGCTGACCATCAACAACCCGCACTTCCAGAGCGAGCCGACCAAGGCCGCTCCGCAGGCCGACCAGACCGCCAAGGCAACCACGCCCGAGCCGCTGGTGATCATCAACCCGTACGTCGAGCAGTCCCGCGTTATGCAGGCTTCTCACTCGCTGTAGCGAGTACGGCGGCCAGACGCTCCTCCAGCAGCTCCACCTGGTGCGGCTGGCGGACGGCGACGTCGTTGATTTCCCAGCCGTCGTCGGGCTTGGAGTACAGCTCCGGCTCTCCCTCGCCGGGGGAGTAGAGCTTCCAGTGCTCGTCCTGCACCGCGTGCCCGGCTGTCGAACGCAGTACGGCGAGTTCGCGCGGCGGGCGCCCATCGCCCAATAGCAGGCGTGGCACATCGGCGCTGGTGAGCAGTTCGCGCAGCCGCTGATGGCTGCGGGAGTCGGCGCGGCGGACGAGCAGCGGCAGTTGGCGGCCCTCGTTGTACGGCCGGAGATCGGCGCCGAGGGCGCCGTGCTCGCCGAGCGCTAGCCCTCGCGTCCCCAAGACCGCCAGGGTGAACGGCCTGCCCTTAAGCAGGCTATCGAGGGCGGCGACCGTCATCCCCAGGCACTGGTCGAGCGCCGCCACTTGGGCCGCGTACCGCAGCGTTGCGAGGAAGCGGGCGTCGTCGGGATTGTCTAACTGGGCTAAGTCCCCGCTCGGCGGCGTTACGCTTGGCTCGGGGTGCGGGTCGTCCTCGTCGATGAGTGCCTCAACGGCCTCCAGCGGCGCGTCCCACGGCCCGCTAGCAAATCTCAGATGCCCCCAGGCCAGCAGGGGCTGATTGCTGTCTAGCCGCGTCTCGATCGCGTCGAGCAGCGCCGAAAGCGTGACCGCGAGGCCGGTCTCGTCTGCGCTGTCGGCAGGCAATTGTGGATCTTGCGAAGGAACGAGGACCGCCTCGTCGAACGACTTTGCTGCGGCGTGCTCGGTGAGGTCAGCGTCGTCGGTCACCAGCAGCGTGCGGCCTGAGAACCTGTCGGCGCCGAGCAAGAGCGGCGTGCCAGAATCGCCGGGCGATGCGCCCCACAGGTCCCGCCACAGCTCGTCGGGAGTCCAGTGCTCCCCTAGCAGTTGCGAGTAGACCGTCGCTTCGGCGGCGAGTTGGTCGAGCGCCGGCGTCGCGTACCAGGTGTTGCCGTACGCGCCCAACGCGGACGCGCGGAGGCCGTCGACCGAGATGACAATCAGACTGGCGTCGCTCATGCGGGCGAGTATACCAGCCGGCGGGAACACGCGGCAGCGGGCGGACTCGCTAGCAGAGGCCGCGCCACTCGCGGAGCACCAGCGGCGGGAACAGCAGCGCGTCGACCGCGTACCGCTTGGCCAGCCGGCCCGGTTCGCTCATTAGGCGGTGCGTCCACTCGAGCCCGGCACGACGCATCCAGACCGGCGAGCGGCGTTTCTCGCCCGCCAGAAAGTCGATGGTCGCGCCAACACAGAGCGCGACCCGCGCGCCTAGCTGCGGCCGGAAGCGGTGCGCCCACAGCTCCTGCTTGGGCGCGCCCAGGCCGATCAGCAGCACGTCGGGCGACGCATTGGCGACCGCCTCGAGCGCCAGGTTGTTCTGGTACTGGTCGACCTGAAAGCCCATCGGCGGGCAGTACGTGCCGCACACGTTGACGCCGCGCCACTTGGCGTGGATGTTCTCGGCCGCCCGGTCCGCCACGCCCGGTCCCGCGCCCAGCAAAAACACCCGCAGCGGCGTGCGGGCGTCGTCGGCGAGGTCGAACAGCCTCGGCGCCAGATCACTGCCGGCGACCCGCCCGGGCAGGCCCCGCCGCAGCATCCGCGACACCGCCACCAGCGGCGCCCCGTCGGCCAGCACCATCGCGGCGTCCGCGTACGCGGCCCGCAGGTCGGCTCGGCGCTGGAACATCACCGCGTGGTCGACGTTGGGCGTGACCACGAAGCGGCAGCCTTCCTCGGAGTCGTTGCGGGACCACGCCAGCACCTGCTGGGCGGCCTGGTCGAGGGTCACGGCGTCGATCTGCATCCCGAACAAACGGGCGCGCTGGCTCTGGCTGGATTCAGTCATGGTGGGCGCGTGTGATTGAGCAGTAGTGAAGAGAGTGTGTCGCCGAGCAGCATGCTGCCCGCGTACGGTTAGCCAAGCCCAGCGGCGCCCGAGAAGGCTGGGTCCTGACCAGCGGCAGGCGTCTCGCGGTGCGCGGCGCCGACCGTACTCAAGCCTAGCCTACGTTCGAAGCCGAGAGCGGCTCCGGCGACCAGAAAAACCAGCCACTGGTCGCTGTGCACCAGCGATAAATCGTGAAACACCGCCGACGGCAGGTAGCACGCGAGGGTCGCCAGGCAGAGCACCCCCAGCCGCCGCCCGGCGTCGGTGGTTTCGTCGCTGTTGGCCAGACGCCAGGCTGCCCGGGCCAGCCCGTACAGCACGCCCAAGTAGGCGGCCAGGCCGATCATGCCGGTCTCGGTGAGCAGGCTCAGCAGGGTGTTGTGGTGGTGGAGGTCGCGTAGCGACTCCAGCTCGAAGCTCTGCGACCGGTCCGACAGGTACGGCAGCTTCTGGTCGTAGAACCGCCCGAAGCCGACCCCCTTGAGCGGATGGTCCTGGAACATCTTCCAGGAGACGTACGCAAAGGCCGTCCGCTGCTGGACCGAGTGCTGCGACATGTGCCCCGAGTCCTCGCGCTTGAGCGCCACGAGGCTGGTCGCCGCCAGCGGGCCTGCCACAACTCCCAGCACCAGCAACCCGCTAAGCACCGGGCCGCGTAGGCGCTTGGGGAGCTGCACGGCGAGCACCGCCACCCCGCTGGCGATCAGGCCGAGCCACACCGAGCGGGTGTAGGTGAGCAGCACGCCCAGCACCATCAGCGGCATCAGCACCAGCAGCACCGCTTGAAGGGCGCGGGGCGCCTTGGGCAGCAGCAGCCACGCGGACCACAGGCAGACCGTGAGGTAGATGCCCAGGCTCACCGAGTTGAGCGCCGGTCCGCGGGCGCGACCGAAGTGCAGGCCCAGGTTCGGGTCCGCGATGTACCGGGGGAAGACCAGCGACCACAGGCCGGCGGTCTCCGCCAAAGCGGTCAGCGCCAGGTAGCCGCCCAGGGCCGCCAGCCCGGCCATGAACAGGTAGGTGGTGCGTGAGCTCTCCCGTGCCGCGCGTCCGGTGAACAGCAGGATGGCCGGCGCCCAGAAGCTGAACAGCAGACGCCACATGGGCGAGGTCGGCAGCTGAGCATCGTCTGCAGGGCGGGACGTCAGCGCGCTGAAAGTCAGCCAGGCCAGCACCGCGGCCAGGGCCCACTCGACGCCGCCGATCCGCCGCTGGTCGAGCTCGCCCCGCCACATCCGCCAGCCGAGCAGGCAGGCGAGGCCGCCCAGCAGCAGCCGGTCGAGCGTCAGCGGCAGCGGGCCGACGTGGGCGTTCCAGAAGCTGTGCCCCAGCACGTACCCCACGGCCACCGTCGCCAAGGCGGTGATGGTGAGCGACGCCCGCCGGGCAAAGAGCAGGCCCCACAGCACGGCGGCGACGGCGGCAAACAGTAGGACGACAGGCATTGCGACGGTTGCAGGGGCTGCGGCGGTGGAACAGGGGGCAATCCAAGCCTAGCTTGCGACGAAGATCGAGCCGCCGGTCAGGGCCGCGTCCTGTGTGACGGTCGCCACAACGGGCGTGGCGCCCGCCGGCCGGGCCGCGGCGCAGGGGCGGGTGGCGGCGGCCTGCGGGGCGGGCGCGGGGCTCGGTCCCGTCGGACCCACGGCGCCCGGCGAAGCGGGCGTCGGACGCGGCCCGTGGAAGAAGAACACGGCGCCCAGGCCGCCGATCAGCCCGAACAGCCCGCCGGCCGCGGCAATGCTGGTCCGTCCCGGGCCGGTCGGGTACAGGCCCGCCTCGGCGTTGTCGATCCGGGCGAGCACGCTGGCGCTGGTCGAGCCGGCCCGGTGGGCGATGGCGTCCGACAGTTGCTTGCGGCCCTCCTCGACCACCCGCGACTGGTTGTCAACGTTGGCCAGCAGCTGCGAGTACTCCGCCCGCTTGTTCGCCAGTTGCGACTGCGAGGCGTGCAGATCGGAGAGTTTTTCCTGGAGCGAAGCCGTACGCGACGCGTTCACGGCCAGTTCCATCTCGACGCCGCGGATCGCCTGTGGCGCCTGGCGGTTGATCTGCTCACGGAGGTTGGATTCGGTTTCCATCGCGGCCTTCACG
Organism: Posidoniimonas corsicana; assembly: GCF_007859765.1. Lineage (NCBI taxonomy): Bacteria > Pseudomonadati > Planctomycetota > Planctomycetia > Pirellulales > Lacipirellulaceae > Posidoniimonas > Posidoniimonas corsicana. The sequence goes on along the minus strand of NZ_SIHJ01000001.1, from coordinate 799,580 downwards.
ATGGGGTGCTCGGCCGAGCGGGAGCCGAGCAGCTCGGCGGTCCGGATCTGGGCGTCGACCAGGCCCTCCTTCAGCCGCAGCAGCGTCGGCTGGCCGACCAGCAGGCTGCTGGGCGTGGCCTCGAGCCGGCCAGGGCTCTGGTTGGCGGTCTGCAGGGTCAGCAGTAGCTGCTCATTCTTGCGGCGGCTGGACTCGAGAACGCGGAGCTCCTGCTCGATCGCGGCCGCCTGCTGGTCCATGCTGCTCTGGCTGCCATTGGGCGAGATCAGGTTGCGGAGCTCACTCAGCTGCGAACCCAGGCCCGACTCGTAGCTGCCCAGTCGATTGACCTCGGCAGCGAGCGATTCCTCGGCCAGCTTCACGCTCCGCTGCAGCTCGGTGACCATCGACTCGGCCCGCTCTTCCCGCAGGCCCTGCAGGCGGTTCTCGAGCTGGTTGGCTAGGGCGGCCACCAGCCGCTCCGCCCGACGCGGGTCGTGGTCCTCAACCGAGATGTAGAACACCTCGGTGTTGCCGAACTCGGCGCCGCCGGGCGGGGTGATGCTCAGACGCTTGCGGAACTTGTCCACGTCTTCCCGCGACGGCCACTCGTTCGAGGCCCAGCTGCTGGCGGGGCCAACCTCGTCTAGCACGGCGGTCACCACGCTGTTGCTGCGGGCGAGCTCCAGCATCGTTTCCTGGACGGTCTTCATCTCGGACAGGTCCGTGAACTTGCCGAGGCGCTGATTGGCGTAGCCGGCCGCCTCGCTGCGGACGATCAGGCCCTGCCGCGCCGACCAGGTGCGGGGCGTCATGGCCGAGCAGAACGCCGCCAGGCAGAACCCGGCCACCGCCGGGGCGATCCACAGGTACCGGTGCTTGCGGAGCAGGTCGAACACGGCGGCGGGCGTCAGCGAGGAGGGCGAAGGGTTGTTCATCAAGGCTATCTCGTCGATGGGCGGGCGGGTCGCGATGAGCTTCGGCAGTCACCAACGCAAAGGGGGCGCCAGCCTGCCGACCCCGCTGAAACCCGGGGCAAACCGGCCGCCGCAGCACGGCGTTGCGTAGCCGCCACACCGGCGGCGTGTCGCCGCGCGGCATCATGTTCCCCAAACGCAACACGCCCGCGGGATCTCGCCGTGCGATTTGCTTCTGGTCGTTTGCAGGCCAGAGTTGTGGGTTGAGAAGCGTCCCCGCGCCGCCGCCCTTATCTCCTCCGCTGTGCCAACCAATGACTGTCCGCCTGCTGACTAGCGTTGATGAACTCCAATCGATCGCGCCCGACTGGGAGCGGCTCGCCGCCGGCATGCCGATGCGGGGCCCGGACTGGCTGCTTGGTTGGTTGCGGCACTACGAGGCGACCGCCGGCGAGGCGTTCGTCCCGACCGTTTGGGACGGCGAGTCACTTGTTGGGCTGGCGCCGTGGCGGATCGAGAACTCCGTCCGTGCGGGCCGCGTGGTCCGCTGGCTCGGCGACGGTGAGGTCTGCACCGACCACCTGAGCGTGCTGTGCGGCGAAGCCGATACGCCTGCGGTCGCTAGCGAACTGGCCGACTGGCTCATCGACGAGTCAGACGCTTGGGACCTGATCGACCTGGACCACTGCGACCAATCTGACGCGGTTCTCGGTGCGCTGTTTGACGAGCTCAAACACCGCGAAGCGGCCGTCAGCGCCGACCAGGACGACGCCTGCTGGACCATCCAGCTGCCCGCCGACTGGGAGGAGTACCTCGCCCGCCAGTCGAAGAGCCACCGCAAGCAGCTCCGCCGCGCGGAGCGGCGGGTGCTCGATTCCGATGAGTGCGCCTGGCGCCCCGTAGAGAACGCCGCCGACCTTGAGCAGGCGTGGCCGATCCTAGTCGACCTGCACCAGCGGCGGCGGATCAGCCTGGGCGAGCCCGGCTGCTTCGCGTCGGCCCGATTCAGCGCGTTCCACGAGGAGCTGGCCCGCACGCTGCTGGCGAAAGACCGGCTGCGTATTTCCTGGCTGGAGTTGCAGGGCGCGCCGGCCGCGGTTGAGTACCACTTCGCCGGCCCGGACACGATCTACGCCTACCAGGGCGGCGTCGACCCCGACCGCCTGGACGACGAGCCGGGCCGCCTGTCCACCATCGCCACGCTCAAGCACGCCATGGAGCAAGGCCGCGCGACCTTCGACTTCCTCCGCGGCGACGAGGCCTACAAGGCCCACTGGCGGGCCGAGCCACAGCCCACCCTCCGCCGCCGCGCCGCGGCGCCCCGCGCTTCGGCCAGGCTGCGGGCGCAGGCCAACCGGGCCGCGGACTCGTTCCGGGGCCTGCTGAAGAGCGGGCTCCAGGGCGCCCGAAAGTAAGTCCACCACCATCACGAAGGTTCAGCACGTTGCCGTACTGGAAAGAACTGCTGCTCGGTTGCTACTACATGGCGTCGTTGCCGGCCCGCCGCCGCGCGGCCGTTGACCGGGCTGCGCACCAGCTCGAGCCGATCAGGGTCTTGTTTTACCACCGTGTCGCCGACAGCTCGCCGAACGACTGGACCATGTCGTGCGGCGACTTCGAGCAGCAGGTCGAGTGGGTCGCCGAGCACTACGACGTGATCTCGCTTGCCGAGGCCCAGCGCCGCATCGCCGCGGGTCAGAACAAGTGGCCGTCGGTCTGCCTCACGTTCGACGACGGCTACGCCGACAACTGCGACTTCGCCCTGCCGCTCCTGCTGCGGAAGAAGCTGCCGTTCACCTACTTCGTGTCGACCGACCACGTGCTCAACGGCCAGCCGTTCGGCCACGACGTCCAGAACGGCGTGGCATTGCGGCCCAACTCGCTGGCGGAGATCCGCTCGCTGGCCGACGCGGGCGTCGAGATCGGCGCCCACACCCGGAGCCACGCCGACCTGGGGCGGATCCACGACCCGGGCCTGCTGCACAACGAGATCGCGGGCTCCAAGGCGGACCTCGAGGACAAGCTCGGCCGATCGATCGACTACTTCGCGTTCCCGTTCGGCCTGCACGCCAACATGAGCCCGCACGCGTTCCGCATCGCCCGCCAGGCCGGCTTCCGCGGCGTCTGCTCCGCGTACGGCGCGTACAACTGGCCGGGGGACGACGCGTTCCACATCCGCCGGATCCACTCCGACCCGGAGCTGATCCGGCTGAAGAACTGGCTGACGATCGACCCGCGCAAGCTCGAGGTCGACGACTTCGACCCGGGCGACTACCAGGCGGGCGCCGCGCCGGCGACGACGGGGGCCCCCAATTAGCACATCCACGGACAAACCGAAACGCGGCCCGCTGCGGCCGGACACGCTCTCCTCCAGCATCCTGATCCTGCTGACCGTCGCGGTGGTGCAGCGGTCGGTCGGCTTTGGACGCGGAATCTTGTTCTGCCGCTGGCTCGACGCCGAGTCGCTGGGGCACTGGGAGATGGCCTACGGGTTCCTGCTGCTCGCCGCGCCGCTGGCCGTGCTGGGGCTGCCGGGGTCGTTCGGGCGGTACCTGACGCGGTACCGTGAGGACGGCATGCTGTGGATGTTCCTCCGCCGCACCGCTGCTTGGACGTTCGGACTCGCGGCGGTCGCCGTGGCGACGCTGCTGGCGTTCCGCGGGCAGTTCGCCGGGCTGGTGTTCGGCGAGCCCAACCAGACGCTGATGATGACGGCCGTCGCGGCATGCCTGGCCGTGGTGATCCTGATGCACTTCCTGGAGGCAGTGTTCGCCGGCCTGCGGTTGTTCCGCGTGGTCTCGGTGATGTACTTCTGCCAGAGCATGCTGTTCGCGGCGGGCGCGTTGTCGCTGATCCGTTTCTGGCGGGCGGACGCGCTGAGCGTGATCGTGGCCTACGGGGCGGGGTGCCTGGCGACCTCGCTCGGCGTGCTGGCCTGGTCCGCGTTCCGAGCCGAGGCGGCGCCCGACGCCGCGCCCGGCCTGTCGCATCGGCAGTTTTGGCCGCCGTTGATGCGGTTTGCGGTGTGGGTCTGGGTGACCAACCTGCTCAGCAACCTGTTCGCCGTGATTGACCGCTACATGATCGTGCACTGCGGCGCCTTCACGGCCGACGAGGCGCTTGCGCAGGTTGGCAACTACCACGCCAGCGCGCTGGTGCCGATGCTGCTGGTGTCGATCGCCAACCTGCTGGTCGGCGCCATGACGCCGCACCTCAGCCACGACTGGGAGGCCGGCCGCCGCGGCGCGGTCTCCGACCAGCTGAACCTCACGCTCAAGCTTGCCCCGCTGGTCATGCTGGCCGCCGGCGCCGTGGTGCTGGCCTGCAACCCGCTGCTGTTCGGCTGGGTGCTGGAGGGCCGCTACGCCTACGGCCGCGCCGTCGCGCCGTGGACGCTGGCCACCTGCGTCTGGTTCGGCATGCTGCTGGTGTCGCAGACGTACGTCTGGTGCGCGGAGAAGTCACGCCGCGCCGCCTGGCCGCTGGCCACCGGCCTGCTTGCCAACATCGGCCTGAACCTGGTGCTGCTGCCGCGGATGGGCCTGCTGGGCGCGGTCGTGGCGACCGCGGTCGCCACGCTCATCGCCTTCGCTATCCAGCTGTGGGTCAACCACCGCGTCGGCATGCGGGTGTCGCCCGGCCTGTTCATTTGCGGTCTTAGCCCGCTCGCGCTGGCCGGCGGGCTGACCACCACCCTCCCGCTGCTGCTGGCGGCGGGCGTTGGCGTGCTGTTCACCGACCTGCTGGTCGACGCGCAGGAGAAGCGGCTGCTGACCTCGGTGGCGCGCGGCTACCTGGCGCGGGCGCCGTTTAACCGCCTTCATCGCAACCCCTCGGTGGCGTCATGATTGAGAACGACCGTCCACTCCGCGTGATGTTTCTGCAAACCAGCATGCCGGTCGGCGGCGCCGAGGTGCTGCTGGTCAACCTTGTCCGCGGCCTCGACCGGCGGCGGTTTGCACCGGAGATCGTCTGCCTCAAGGAACCCGGCCCGCTGGGCGAAGAGATCGCCCGCGAGCTGCCGGTGCACTCTGGGCTGCTGAAGTCCAAGTACGACGCCGCCGTGCTCTTCCGGCTGTCTGACCTGATGCGGTCCCGCCAGGCGGATGCGGTGGTGACCGTGGGCGCCGGCGACAAGATGTTCTGGGGCCGGCTGGCCGCCCGGCTGGCCGGCGTGCCGGTGGTGGCCAGCGCGCTGCACAGCACCGGCTGGCCCGACGGCGTCGGCCGGCTGAACCGGATGCTCACCCCGCTGACCGACGCGTTCATCGCCTGCGCCAAGCCCCACGGCGTGCACCTGGTTGAGGGCGAGCGCTTCCCCGCCGAGAAGGTCCACGTCATCCCCAACGGCGTCGATACCGACCGCTTCGCCCCCGTGCCCGACCCGGTCGCCGCCAGGGCGGCCGTCGGCGTTGGGCCGACGGCGCCGGTGGTCGGCATCCTGGCCGCGCTGCGGCCGGAGAAGAACCACGAGATGTTCCTCGAGGCCGCCCGCCGGGTGCGCGGCGAGATCTCCGACGCCCGCTTCCTGATCATCGGCGACGGCCCCCGCCGCGGCGAGCTGGAGTCGCTCCGCGCGCGGCTCGACCTGAACGACGCGGTTACATTCCTCGGTTCGCGGGCCGACATCCCGGAGGTGCTCGGCGCGATCGACGTGCTCGCCCTGACCTCGCACAACGAGGCCAACCCGGTGTCGATCCTCGAGGCGATGAGCTGCGGCAAGCCCGTCGTGGCGACCGACGTCGGCTCCGTCGGCGAGACCGTCATCCCCGGCCAAACCGGCGCCCTCTGCCCCGCCGGCGACGCCGCCGCGTTCGCCGCGGCCGTGCTGGAACTGCTGGACAACCCGCTGCACGCCAAGCAGCTCGGCGCCGCTGGGCGCGAGCTGGTCGTGTCGGACTGGTCGCTGCAGGCGATGGTCAGCGGGTACGAGGGGCTGCTGGAAGATCTGGTGCAGCAGAAAACGGGCCGCGAGCCGGTCCGGGTAGCCGCCCCAGAGCCCGTTCTCGAGCTGCAAAACAGCCACTCGTAGCCGGGGCTCCGAGCGGTCATAATAGGGACAGCGGGCCGGCGCGGATCGGCCCGTATTCTGTTGGCGCCGGCCCCCGCGGCGGCGCCGGTTTGGGCCCTGCCCGTCACGGCACGGCCGCTGCGACCCTCCCTGATGATCACCGAGACTGCGCTCACTTTGCTGGCACGCTTCCTCAGCGGCGTGAGCGTGCGCTGGGTCGACTGCCAGCCCGACACCTGCCAGCGGGTCTACTTCGCCAACCACACCAGCCACATCGACGTGATCCTGGTCTGGTCCGCCCTGCCCCACAAGGTCCGCCGCCTGACCCGCCCGGTCGCCGCCAAGGACTACTGGAGCAAGGGCTGGATCCGCCCCCGGCTGGCGAAGGTCTACAACGCGATGCTGATCGACCGCAAGGCGATCAAGGTGCACCAAAGCCCGGTGCAGCTGATGCTCGACCAGATGGGGCACGAGTTCTCTGTGATCCTGTTCCCCGAGGGCGGGCGGCAGTCGGGCGAGCGGGTCGGCGAGTTCAAGAGCGGGCTGTATTACCTCGCCAAGAAACGCCCCGACCTGGAGCTGGTGCCGGTCTACCTGAACAACATGAACCGCGTGCTGCCGCGCGACGAGTACCTGCCCGTGCCGCTGCTCTCCAGCTGCACCTTCGGCCCGCCGATGTGGCTGGAGGACGGCGAGGGCAAGAACGACTTCCTCGCCCGCGCCCGTGACGCCGTGATGAAGCTGAGCCGCTTTGATGTCGACGAAGAATAAGGGAGATTGCGGATTTCGGATTGGGGATTTCGGATTGCACCAGGGCGAACTTTGCTCGTAATGAATCCGCAATCCGAAATCTGCAATCCCCAATCGACTGTTGGTTGAAACCTACGAGTCAGAGTTGAACTAGCCATGGATCCCTACAACTGGGCCCTCGCCGCGACCGTGGTCACGCTGCTGGCCATCGCCACGCTGATCGGCCGCGTGCTGCAGCGGCAGCCGAACCTGGGCCTCAACCCCGCCGCGGTCGAGGCGTTCAACGGGCGGCTGCGCGCGTGGTGGATTATCTGCTGCCTGCTGCCGGTGGCGTTCCTCAGCCGGCCGCTGACCGTGTTTGTGTTCTTCGGGCTCAGCTTCTGGGCGCTCCGCGAATTCATCACGCTCACGCCGACCCGCCTCTCGGACCACCGCGCGCTGTTCTGGGTGTTCTTCCTGTTCGCGCCGCTGCAGTACGTGCTGGTCGCCTACGACAACTACAAGCTGTACAGCGTGTTCATCCCCGTGTACGCGTTCCTGTTCATCCCGCTGCGGGTGGCGATCGCCGGCGACCCGCGGCGGTTTTTGGAGCGGGTGGCGAAGATCCAGTCCGGCCTGTTGATCTGCGTGTACTGCCTGAGCTTCGCGCCGGCGCTCTTGTACCTGAAGTCGAAGGAGGGCGCGCTCGACCCGCTCGACCAGGGCGACACCGCCCGGCTGCTGTTCTTCTTCGTGACCATGGTGATCCTCTCCGAGGCGGTGCAGTTCGCGTGGAGCCGGCTGTACGGCAAGAACATCATCGCCCCGGAGATCAACAGCAGCCGCACCTGGGAGGGCTTCCTGGGCGGCGCCGCCACGACCGGCCTGCTGGGCATGCTGCTGGGCGCGTTCGCCCCCTACCACCAGCTCTGGCACGCCGGCATCACGTCGATGCTGATCTCGGTGATGGGCTTCGCCGGCGCGATGACCATGAGCGCCATCAAACGCGACCGCGGCGTCCGCGACTACGGCACCCTGATCGAAGGCCACGGCGGCGTGCTCGACCGCATCGACTCGCTCTGCTTCGCCGCGCCCGTGTTCTACCACTTCAGCCGCCGGCTGCTGGACGCGATCTAGCCACGCCCGCCTTGTGGAGAGGCCAGACGATTGCAGTTCTCAATCCGGCAATTGTTGGGGGTGATGACCGCGGTCGCGCCCGCGGCGGCGTTCGCCCAGTACGTCGGCCCGACCGCTTCGATGAGCATGGGCGTGTCGCTGGTGGTCTTCGCGCCGCTGCTGGTCTACCTGTTCGCCAAGGCGGTGCTGGAGTTTTCTGACGCGCGTGCGGCTCGGCTCACGTTTGTCGCGTCGGCGGGCGTGATGGTTGCCATCGTCGGGTTCGCGGCGGCCAGCTCAGTCCGCGGGTTGTGGGTTGGGGTGGGCGTCGCCGCGGTGTTCCTGTGGAGCGGGCAGGCGGTCTTCCTGTGCGTATGCGTGTCGGCGCACCGCTCAGGCCTCCGTTCGGCGGGGATCGAGCCGAGTGAGCCCCCCGACCGATCCGCGGCGGGTAGCGCCAGGCCGGAGTAACGCCCGCCGCGACGGCTCGTTTCTCGCGTTCTAGCGTAGGCAGAACTCGCCTGCCGGCCGCTTCGCACGCTGCGAGCTTGTCGAGACCGAGAAAATTCCCGCATTCTTTGGCGGAGGGTGGCGGGTTGAACGGCGCTTTCTTGATCAGCCTCTGGGGCCGGCCTGTGGCAGCGGTGCGGGCCCGTTTAGCCACATTCACACTTGGAAATCGACATGAAGGCTTTGCCGCGCGCATCGTTCGTTCTGCCTCTCGCCCTCCTGATTGCCTGCCCGGCTAACCACGGCGCCGCCGCGACCCGCACCTGGATCGGCGGCAACAACGACTGGAACTCGTCGGGCCTGAACTGGACCGGCCTGGACGAGCCCGACGACAACGACGACGCGGTGTTCAACACCAACAACCACGTCGAGATGGCGCAGGACAACGAGGTGCTGTCGCTCGACCTCTCCGGGAGCATCGAGCTGGACACGGAGACCTTCTACCTCGACGTCAACGGCGACATCACGCTCTCCGGCGCGGGGACCGTGCTGCGGGCGGGCGAGAGCAACGTGGCCAGCCTGCCGGCCACGTCGGTTTCGGCGTACAACCTGACCATCAACGCCAACGCCACGTACGCGAACGCAAACTTCACGTCGATCATCCACCCCACGGCGATTGGCCTGCTGAGCATTGAAGCGGGGGGCGTGCTCGCCGGGCACGGGCTGATCCGCAACGGCGACGGCGTCGCCTCGGCGGCCATCGTGTTCAGCAACGACGGCCTGATCCGGCCTGGATCGGTTGTCGACGGAATAGTGCTTGCCGGCGGGTCGCCGACGCCGCGCACGCTCACGCTCGCGGCCATCGACAGCGACGCCCGTATCGACCTGGACGGCAACGGCGGGAACGGCGGGAACGGCGCGATCGACATCACCCGCAACCAGACGCTCGACATCGACTTGGACATCATCGACCCGTTTGACGGCGTCATCAACCTGGGGCACAACGCGACTCTCGACATCGAGGACGCCTGGGCCTTCTCCGGCACGATGACGGTGGGCAACGGGTTCGTGCCCGGCAACCTGCCGTTCATCGCGGCGATCCCGGCCGATGTCGCGTACCTGCGGGGCGGGGCGATCACGATGAGCAGCGGGCTGTCGCCGACGACGATCGAGGTCGCCGACCCGGACGGCACGCTCCAGTTCGACGCGCCCTTCACCGCCACCGGCGGCACGATCGCGAACAACGGGCGGGTCATCTTCAACCAGGACGCGACGGTCGGCGCCGGCGTCGACTTTCAGATGCTCGGCGTCGACGCCGGGCTGACGGTCGGGCCCGGGGCGACGGTGGTGATCAACGACGCCAACATGGACTTCGATGGCGGCGGCGCCAGCACCAACGAGATCATTGTCGAAGCGGACGGCAGGCTGGAGCTGAACCTCGAATCGTTCGAGGGGAACGACCGGGCCGACGGGTTCCTGACCCTCAACAGCGGCGACCTGGACCTCACCGTGGCCGACGGGTCGTGGACGATGGAGCGGCGGCTGACGCTCAACAACTCCACCGGCGAGAGCCCCCGCGTGCTGGGCAGCGCGATGGTCGTCGGCGACGACGCCATCGTCTCGCAGTCAAACGACGCGGACGTGCGCGTCGAGGGGACCGGCACGTCACAGATCAACGTGCCGGTCACCTGGAACTCCGACGCCGAGCTGGACGTCGCCGCCGGGGCCACGCTCGCCGTGCTCGGGTTCTCCACGTTCAACTCCGTCAACGGCGCCGAGAACGCGCAGTTCAACGGGCCGGGCGACGTGTACTTCTCAGGCGGCCAGGTCAACGAGTCCACCACGCTCAACTTCAGCGGCGGCGTCGTGAGCCTCGACGGCGGCGGCGCCGAAGGGGTCATCCTGCTCGGGGCGCCCGACTTTACGATCGACGCCCCGCTGGTGATCAACGCGGCGGAGCTGGCCGACTACGGCCGCTCCGTGAACTTCCCCACGCCCCAGACCAGCGAGCTGACCATCAACGCCAACCTTGGCGGCCGGCTCGACGTGAACCTCGACGACCCGAACGCCTCGTGGACCGTGAACAGCAGCGGTGTGGTGCACGTCAACGGCGACGCCGGTTTCTTTGACCCGGTGATCACCGGCAGCGACCTCAACATGAACGGCCAGATGAACGTCGACGGCCTCAGCCGACTCGAGGCCCGTGTGACGATCGGCGCGACCGGCGTTATCAGCTTCAACGACGCGGCGGCGAGCATCCGCCTCTCGGGCGGCGACGCCATGAACCCCAACCGGATCGAGGGGGGCCAAGTCAACGGGCTGGGCGTGCTGGCTTCCGGTTCCACCGCGGCCCTGTACGGGTTCGGCACGATCGACGCCGACATCGACTTCAACGGGCCGAACTCGGAGCTGCGCGCCGACGACGGCACGCTCACCCTCGGCGGCGCGATCACGGACATCGGCGAGATCGGCACGGCCGACGACGACGGCGTCCTCGACGTGACCAACCCCTGGACGCTCGGCGTCGACTCGGTCGCCGAGCTGCGGGGCGGAGAGCTGACCGGCGCCACGATCACCAACGACGGGCTGATCGTTGGCCGCGGACTCGTCTCTGCCCGCATCGTCAACAACACGGTCACCGGCGTCAGCGGCGGCGGCACGCTGGTCGTTGATACGCCCGCCAACAACAACAACTGGGACGGCGCCCTCGACACCGGCACGCTCCGGGCGCTCGGCGGCGGGCGGCTCGAGTTGCACGACAACGCCGACTTCGGCTACGAGGGCCAGGTGGTCGCCAACGGCGGGACGGTGGCGACCGTCGGCTTCGCGTTCAACCTCGCGCCCGCCTCGACCCTGACCCTGGCCGACGGCGGCGTGCTGGAGTCGCTTCACGCGACCGACATTGGGGGCGCCGTGACGGTCAACGGCGCCGCGCCCTCGACCCTCGCCATCGATGGCGCGGTGATCCAGTCGACCAGCGTGGTGAACCTCAACGCCGACCTGAGGCTTGAGGGCGACACGCGGGTCGAGCCCGGCGCCGCGTTCGCCGGCGGCGGAGCGCTGATCAACGCTGCCGGCCAGACGCTTACCCTGCTTGACGGCGCCGACGTCGACGTGCTCGTGCAGAACGAGGGCCGGGTGGCGTTGGGCGCCTCGCCGGGCCAGACCTCGGGCACGGACTTCGAGCAGACCGCTGCCGGGATGCTGGAGATCGAGCTGCAGGGGACCGGGCTTAACCAGTACGACCGCATGGCGCTAACCGGCCTGGCGCAGCTCGACGGCGAGCTCGAGCTTTCGCTGATCGGTGGCTTCAACCCCGTGCTGAACGACGCGTTCACCATCCTCACCGCGACCAGCGTCGCGGGCGCCTTCGCCAGTGAGGACTTCTCGCTCGCGCCGCTGGGCGCCGGGTTGGCGTGGGATGTCGTGTACAACCCAACGAACGTGCAGGTCGTGGTCGTCGAGGCCGCCCTGCTGCCCGGCGACTACAACGAAGACGGCGTTGTCGACGCCGCCGACTACACGGTGTGGCGCGACAACGTCGGCGCCCCGGCGGGGACCCTCGCCAACGACCCGGTCGGCGGCGTGATCGGCGACGCCCAGTACAATGCCTGGCGGACCAATTACGGCGCCGTGGCGGCGATCCCCGCCGCGGCCGCAGCCGTCCCCGAACCGACGGCCGTGGTCACCGCGTCGGTGCTGGCGTTGATGGGCATCGCCCTCCGCCGGAAGGACAAGCGGTCGGCTGGCAACTAGAGCAACAGACTGAGGGAATCTTCCGCACTTGGCCAGCCGTGGGAGCCCACCGTGCATTCGATTTTGCTCTGCACGTTCGAGCGGAATCGAGGTCTAAGGGCGTCTCTCCAGGTCCGAGAAGCCAATGCTCGTCTGACCGATTTGTCGTAGAAACCGGCCACCCAGCGCGGTCCAATGGGGCTGTGTGCGTACGTCTACCTGTTGCAGGGGGGCCTGGGCGCCGCTGCGCACGTTGTGCCCCTGAGGGACCGACCTCAATTGTCCGGTCCGTGCGCTCCAAATCGGACAAAACCCCCGCTTGTCTGTTGGGAGGATATTGATGTAACCGATTGTTATTGAAGCACTTAGGGAGTTTTAGGGCCACGGTATGCCCCGAGTTTTGTCCCCTTCGCGCGTGTTTTCGGACAAAACGAATCGGACAAAACCGCTAGGCGCCATCGGATTGCGGATGACGCTGGGCATCGCAGCATCCAACCTTGTGACTGCCGCGGTCCGGCCGAATGGGGCTACGGGATGGCTGCGCTCGGGGTTCCCCCGAACTGCTCGTAGTCTTCGTACGCCTGGACCTTCGCCTCGTAGGCGTCACGCTGTTCGAAGTAGTCGGGCGACTGCCGCGAGTGGAACAGGTCGAACAGGGCGGAGTAGCACCCGCTGGACGACAGCAGCAGTGCCGCCAGCAGCGTTAGGCGTCGCACGGCGGCTACCTCCGGATGATGTCCCGCGACCGTGAGTCGTACACCGACGCTCCGCCGCCCTGGGCAGTGTGCGGGGCGCGGTTCAGCCGGTGGTACACCGAGTCGCCGCCCGGTTTGGCCGGGGTGATCGGCGTTATGGGGCCCAGATACTGCATTGGCTCTTCCCCCATAGGTGTGACGGACGCGATCGCGTTGGGGGCTGGCTCCATCGCCAGCCGCGGCCGGCCCGACTTGACCCAGTCGAGCCAGGTCACCTGCAGGTCACGCAGGCCATCGTGGCCGTAGTGGGTGCGGATGGCGCGGGGCCAGTCCTCGTCCTGCATGCCGTCGGACAGGAAGTTGAGGAACGCGGCCTTGCCGCGGCGCTCGATCAGGAACTGCGTGAGCGAGTGCCCCTGCGAGTACAGCGGCATCACGTCGGCCGGGTACTCCTTCATCGCGAACATGGCGTCGAAGGGGATGCCCTTGCCGGTCTTGAGGAACTTGATGAGGAGCCGCTCTTGAACGGCGATCTCGCTGCGGTGCTCGACGGTGGTGCACGCGCCCTCGTCGGCCCAGCGGGGCAGCGGTTGGCGGAAGTGGCTGGCGAACACGGTGTGGGTGATCTCGTGCGGCAGCACGCTGTCCAGCACGCGCTCGCGGCTGCCCTGCACGTTCATGTCCCAGCCGTACACCTCGCCGCGGTCGAACAGGAAGCTGGTCGCGCCGCCGGCGCCCAGCCGGGGCGAGACCTTGGTCTTGATGGGGCACGGCTCGGTCCAATCGGGCATCTCCTCGCCGAGCCACTCGATCGCGAGCTGCTTCCGCCAGGACTCGGCCGACTGGGCGATCTCCTGGGCCAGCTGGGGCGTCTGGGCGTACACCACGAAGTTATTGGTGCGGTAGGTCGCGGCAGCGGAGGCCGCGATCGGGGCCAGCCCGATCAGGCCAGTCAGCAGCAGGAAGAGGCCGCGCCAGGGCGCGCGCAGGGCGGTCTTGGTCCGGTGAGCATCCATGCTCGGCTCCTTGTGGGAGGATCGAATTAAGGGCCAATCTTTGGCCCCCAGCGGGGATGGCGACTCTACCAGAACCCCGGCGTTGGCAGCCATAGCGGATGCGCGGGTGCTAGCATGCCGGCCGGGTGTAGACCCCACGCCCGTGGGGCCGTTTAGCGGGAGAGGCGTGACGACAGGGGCGCCAGCAGAGGCACAGACACCGGAACGGAGCACCACGATGCGAACAGCGACGATTGTCGCCCTGGCCGCCGCTTGGCCTCTGGGGCAGCTCACCGCCAAGGCCCAGACGGTCGGCGTCCCCGCCCTGCCGGCGGACCTGGCCGACTTTGTCGCGTACGCCGAGACCGACCTGCCCGCCCACTTCCGCCCCGGCACACCGAGCGGCGCCGCGATCGCGGCGCTCGACAACACGCCGGCCGATAACCCGCTCACCAACGCCGGCGCCACACTGGGCCGCGTGCTGTTCTACGACCCGCGGCTCTCGCACAACAACTCCACGGCCTGCGCCTCGTGCCACCAGCAGGAGCACGGCTTCACCGACCCCGACCCGGTGAGCGAGGGCTTCGACGGCGAGCTGACCGACCGCAACTCGATGGGCCTGGCCAACGCGCGGTACAACGGCAGCGGCGCATTCTTCTGGGACGAGCGCTCGCCGACCCTGGAGCACCAGGTGCTGCAGCCGATCCAGAACCCGGTCGAGATGGGCATCACGGACCTGGGCGACCTGGAGGCGAAGCTGGCCGCCACCGACTTCTACCCGCAGCTTTTCGAGCAGGCGTTCGGCACGCCGGAGGTGACCAGCGAGCGGATGTCGGCGGCGATGTCGCAGTTCGTGCGGTCGATGGTTTCGTACAACGCGAAGTTCGACCAGGCGTTCCGCGAGGGCGGGCCGCCCGACTTCGGCTCCGTGCTGACCGTCAGCGAAGAACGCGGCCACCAGCTGTTCGCCGACCGCTGCGACGGCTGCCACCGCACCAACGCCCAGGTGTCGGTCGACACGCACAACATCGGGCTGGACCTGATCTCCGACGAGGAGCTGGGCACGGACGAGGGCGCCGGCGACGGCGAGTTCAAGGTCCCATCGCTGCGGAACGTAGCGGTCCGCGGCACGTACATGCACGACGGTCGCTTCGACTCGCTGGAGGACGTGATCCGCTTCTACAGCACCGGCATCCGCGACAACCCCAACCTCGACCCGCTGCTGACGCTGCCCAACGGCCGCCCGGTGCGGTTCAACTTCATCGACCAGGAGGTGGCCGACCTGATCGCGTTCCTCGGGACGCTGACCGACGACGTGCTGCTCACCTCCGAGATGTTCAGCAACCCGTTTGTCACGCTGGCGGGCGACTACAACGACGACGGCCTGGTCGACGCCGACGACTACCTGGTGTGGCGCGAGGCATTCGGCGGCACCGACAACCTGGCCGCCGACGGCAATGGGGACGGCCTCGTTGACTCGAGTGACTACAGCGTCTGGCGAGACAACCTGGGCGCCACGTGGGAGTCGCTCATGCCGTCGGACGCGGCCTTCGCGGCCGTGCCCGCGCCTAGTGGTGCAGCGCTGCTGGTAGCCGCGGCGTGGTGCTGGCGATCGCGCCGGCCGCGAAAGTTGCCGGCGGGGTAACCGGGCGTTAGCATGGCGTCTTGCGCGTCTCGAGCGTTTGACGCTCCTCCCTCCCGCCGCTTGACCCGCCATGGCCCGCACCGGTTTCCGCTTGCGACTAAGGACACTCTTGATCCTGCTGGTGGTTGGGGGCGCGCTGCTGGGTCTCGGCGGCAGGCTGCTGCAGCGCGAGCCGCAGGCGTTTATCTCGATCGTGTGGGGCGTCAGCACGATCGGGCCGTTCTTCGCCGCGATCGGCACGCTAATTTGGCTAGCGGCAAAGGAACGGAGGCGGCCGTTGGCGCTGTGGGCGATAGCGTTGGCGCTCACGCCGGTCTTCGGCGGGTTGGCAGCGTCCACTCTGCAGTCGATGGCCCGCGGGCCGGGCGGGCTGGGGATGCTGTCGACATCGCGGCTTATCAACGCCGAGCTGCCCACCCGGATCGACGAGCCTTGGGCGTGGGACGAGCTGCAGCGGCGGCTGGCAAGCGGCGACCTCACCGCCGAGCAGGTGAACGACGCCGTGCGGATACTGGTGAAGCACATGCGGGCCACCAAGCCCGGCGGCTTTGACGAGCCGCTGAACTGGCAGGGCCGGTTCCTCGACCCGGCCATCAACAGCGGCATTGTGACCGACCAGACGCTGATCGACCTGTGCGACGCGTACTACGGCGGCGCCCCGACACTGCGGCCCGTGCGGCGGATGCGGCAGCGCGACGTGGGGTTCTCGGTCGAGGTCGAGTACGGCAGCGTCTGGGCGCGGCACTCGTCGTCACTCCCGCGGCTTGTGTGGACCGTGAAGGAGGTGCGGCTGGACGGGAACCCCTTAAAGGTCCGCCGGATTTCGCACAGCGGCCACGAGTGGCGCGGGTACTGCGACGAGTCGCTGCCGGTTGGGGAGCACAAGCTGGAGGCCGTTGTGGAAGCCGCCTACGTGCCGGCCGGCAAGATGGTGGGGCTCGACTCGCGGGACATCTCGCCCGGCGGGTTGCCCGCCGGCCTCAAGCAGTGGGAGGCGACCCCCACCCAAACGCTGACCGTTCACGGTAACGAAGAGGAGTTTGTGACGCTGCTCACCAAGCCGGCGGACCTGCGGTCCGGGCACGGCGTTGGCGTGAAGCGGCTAGTGGTGCAGAAGCTGGGTGACGGGCGGAAGAAGGTGGTGCTGGTGGTCGACTCTCAGGCTACCGCAGGCCCCGCGGTTAGCTTTAACGCCGCGGTGCGCCTGGACGATCAGACCATCCAGCTGGAAGGCGGCGTGCTGCGCGTGGTCCGCGAGGGCGGATCGGTGACTACCGGGGGCAGCCAGCTCGAGGCCACCGTCCCGTCGCTGGAAAGCGACTCCCGGCAGGCCGATGTTGTGCTCACCCCGGACCCCAGCCACGTGGAACGCTTCCCCGAGGTCGACGCCATCTGGGGACAGCCAGTAACGATTCCCGGGGTGCGGGTCGAACGGCTCGACCTGAACGGGCCGGACGCCCGCTGACGCGGCCGGCTCAGAACTCGCCCGCGGTCGCTCGGCGGTCCAGCATGGCCCGCAGCGGTCCCGCATCGCCCAGCATCTGCGGCAGCACGGTCGCGACGCGGCTGCGGGCTACACGAGCGTGGGCCACGCACGGCTGCGAATCGGTGGACCAGTCCTGGTTGGGCGTCTGGTTCTGCGACGGCTTGCCGGCCGGCTTGGTGGGGGCGTCTTGTTTTTCCTCATCCTCCGGCTGTTCGAAGGACAGTTCGCCCCGCAGAACGGGCACGCTGTTGGGGGCCTCGATGCCAACCCGCACGGTCTTGCCCTTGGTGCGCAGGATGGTGATGGTGATGTCGTCGCCGATACGGATCTTCTCGTTCGCCTTGCGTGAAAGAACCAACATGAAACACTCCCTTGGTTGGTGATGAGATGGCCGCTGCCCAGCGGCGTCACAGATCGTTGGCGCCGCTCGAAACCTCAAGCGGGCGACTCGCCCGCTCCCCCTGAGCGACGTGAGCCAACTATTGCACGGGGCGTGCCAATCGCCCGAGAGTGGGCGGCGGATTGAGCTAACACGCGCCACAGCCCTGTCTTAACGGGGCGCCGATTGTGCGGGCGTGTTCACCAGATGGTGAACAATTGCAAGCCGATTGAAAGAATCGCCAACATGTGCTGGCGGTGCATGCGGCGGATTAGGCGCCGGTGCGGGTGCGGCGGGCGATCCGGTCGCGGATCTCCGCGGCCAGCTCGTACTGCTCCTCGGCGATTGCCTCGGCGAGCTGCTCGGTGAGCGGCGCCTCGAGGTCGTGCTGCTCGGTGAGGGTGTCCTTCATGTCGACCAGCTTCACGACGAGCTCGTCGTCCTCGAAGTCCTCGAGCAGGTCGTGCCGGGCGAAAACGCTGCGCATCTTGCCCAGTCCCTCGTTGAGGGCGGCCACGGCCCGTTCGGGTTGGCTGAGCTCTAGCTCGCGGAGCGCCGCGGCCTGGGTGCGGTGGAAGAGCACGAACGGACGGTACTGCTCGTGCAGGTCGGCCCACTCCTCGTCGGGCGCATGGGCGGAGCTGAAGTCCATCAACGCCAGCGTGTGGTCCGCGTCGGCGACCGCGTTCTCGAATTCGCGGAGCGCCAGCCAAGCGAGCCGGCGGTGGTAGAACTGCACGAACTCGCGGTCGATTTCGACGCAGCGTTCGTCGTCCAGCTCAAACTCTTCGCCTTCCTCAAAGGCCAGCGAGATGAGCCGGTCGTAGTAGGTCTCGGCGCCGTCAGGCTTGCGACCATCCGGCCTGCCAGATACCTCCATCTGCAGGACCCCCAGGTCGATCCTCAGCTGCAGCACGCGGCGGCCGTCAGCACCGCTGACGCACCGGGCGGTCACCTCTCCAAACTCGTAGGGCCAATCTTCTAAGAACCGATCCAGGTGCTGCGGCCGTTTTCCCATCTGGCGAGACCTCCGCGTCAACGAGGCAGGGCTTCTGCGTTAGGAGACCAGCGGGCCGGGCCTGCCGGCTCGCTGTCTCCCCTATTCTACCCCGCACCGATTGGGGCGGAGGAGTGCTTTTTCGCAGAAGAATTGGAAGTTGTTTCTGTCAATAAAGAGCTTGGCAGAACCCCCTCCAGCGCCCAAGCCGGATATCCGGCCCTCGCGTGCGGTTAGCCCTCGCCCCCCAGATCAGAGGACATTAGCTCCTGCAGCACACGGACCTCCTCGTGGTCGTGCTGGTCGACTTCGCGCAGCAACTCCCGGATCTCAAGGCAGCACTCGTCGAACTGATCCGACTGCCACTCCTCAAGACTCTCGAGCTGCGCCATCAGCGTGTGCGTCCGCGACCGGAAGTGGTCGTGGTCGGCACGCAGCCTGCGGACCTGCGGCTCGAAGTGGGGCTTGGTCTCGCACAGCTCCTCGAGGTAGTTGTCGTTCTCCTCGATCCGCATGAGCCGGTCGAGGTGGCGGCAGAACGACTGGAACGAGAACCGCACGCTCGACTTCTTGCGGGTAAGGCTCACGCTGGGGGCGTTCCAGTCGAGCGTGACCCGGAGCGCGCCCTTCACATGATCCAGCATCTGGTGCTCGATCCAGCTGACGCTGGTCGAGGATTGGGCCTGGACTACCGACATGGGTATCACTCCTTTTGCTGTTGGGAGGGCCCGCACATGCGCGCCGGATCCCGATGACCGAAACCGACGGACGCCGTCCCGGCGACCGTGTGACCCACAAGCTGGGTCGGGCTGTGAGTTTGTGTGCCTCTGCCCTGCGGAGCTCTCGCGACTTAGCGCGTGGCTATCAGGCCAGACTTACCGACGCCTTCGGGCGTCACGGAAAAACCGATGTCCTGCTGCGAAACTTCGCTCTGCGCTCCACGAGCCAGTTGGCGGCGCCCCATTCCGCCGCACTCGTGCTGCGGCAAGCCTCTGGACGTGCAGCGAGAATCACATGATGCCGAAACGTCGCAGCTCGCTGTCGCGAGGACCTAACCCGTGAGTGACGAGGGTCTTGATGAGGAGTGATAAGAAAAGGCGATCGTCACGTCCGCTAGATCCGTCGCTAGCAAGAATACATGCAATTCTTACCGGCTCCAAACAAATTCAGCCAAGATTTTGCACCGCCGGCGTGCCCGTTGTCCTAAGCCGTCTGGCGGGAATAGGTTGGGTGATTTCGGATCCTTGCGGCGGATGGCTGGGGGCCTTCGGCAGACCTCGCAGCCCGCCCAGCTTTCGCCCAGGGTGGTCGGTATCCGACCGGCTACTCATCGCCTTTAGGCTGCCGGCGGAGGCGCTTTGTTTCAGACCGATGCTGCTTTTTTTGCAGGCGCCGCTCCTTTGAGGCGCGGCTCGGCTTGGTCGGCCGCCGCTGCTTCGGTGGGGTGGCCACCGACAGCACCATTGCCCGCAGCCGTGCTAGGCATTCCGTGGTGTTGCGGGCCTGCTCGCGGTGCACACCGCTCTGCAGCACCAACTCGCCCTCGGCCGTCAGGCGTGACGCGAAGCGATCGACGAACCGCCGCCGCACGGCGGGCGGGAGCGAGGCGGACTCGCCAGGAGACCACCGCAGCGTCGCCTTGGTGTTCACCTTGTTCACGTTCTGCCCGCCGGGCCCGGAGCTGCGTGCGAAGCTGAGCTGCAGCTCACCGGAGGCGATCGTGATCTGATCGTTGACGGTCAGGTCGTTGGGCACGGAGCGGCGGGAGGTTAGGCGCGGTTTGGCGCCGCCAGCGGGGTCGGCGAATCGGCCCGAACGAGCATCTGGTCGTAGGCGGTGCGGGTGCGGGCGAGGAGGTCGTCGTACTCGAGGGCCTCCACCGAGGGCCCCAGGATCTCGGCGTCGAAGCACCCAGTGTAGCCTGCCGCGATCAGCGTGCGGATCGTGTCCGCCACCGGCAGGGCGCCCTCGCCTAGCGGGCAGCGGTCCAGGTCGATGCCGTGCGGGGTGCGCGTGTCGGCCAACTGCACCAACCCGATAAGCGGGGCGATAGCGCCAAGATCGGACAGCGCCTGTTCGGTCAAAGGAAACTGATAATTGTCGTAAGTGAGGCGGAGCCGTGGGCTGTCGTACCCGCGGACGAGTGTCGCTGCTTCCTGGATGCAGTTGATGAACGACCACTCCGCTGAGCAGGCGGGGTGCATCGGTTTGAGCGCGAGCGTTACGCCCATCGCCTCGGCAAGCGGCAGCAGCGTGTCGAGCGCCGACGCGAGCAGGCGTTCGGCGTGCCGGGTTGTGTGCCCGTTGCGCCCGCCGGCGTACAGCACGAGGTTCTCGGCGTTCGCCTCGTCGGCCAGCCGGACCGCGTCGCAGGCGTCGCGGACGCTCTCTTCGAACGACCGCCCGTCGATCCCGGTGAACCCGCCCGCCCAGTTCAGGCTGCAGACCCGCAGGCCACTCTCCTGGAGCAGCTCGAGGCCGCGTTCGACGCCGAAATCAACTAGCTTACGGCGCCAAAGGCCAATGGTCTCGAAGCCGGCCTTCCGGTAGTGGTAGAGGTCTTCGTCGAGAGACCAGCGGAACGTGCTCAGCTGGTTGCACGAGAGGCGAGGCATAGGGCGGTTTGTGTCGATTCTAGTCGCGTGATCAGGCGGATGAGCGGCCTCAGGGCGATGAGTATGCGACACTTTGGCCCCAGAGTAAACCTCGCTATTTGCCGCCTGTGTGCTAGCAAGAGGGGCGGCTGTAGAACGTCTGGTCGCGCCGTCGTTTACCATCCTAGCGGCCAGGCCGGGCTCCGCCGGTCGGCGGCGCCGGGTCGCGCTGATTGGCGCACCTACGCCGTGGGTTCGCCGCGCCAGAAATCGGCCCAGGCGACCCGCGTTGCCGGCCGCGTGAAGTAGGTTTGAGCGACCCCGCTAGCCCGATTCGGGCGCGACTTTTCCCCGGCCAGTATTGGCCACGCCAACTCCCCCGACGCCGATTTGTTGCGGCACCCACCCTGCCCCTGGAGCCCTTGTATGCGCTACGTCCTCGCGTTCTTCGTCGCCGCGATGCTGCCAACCTTGGTCCCTTGCTCGCCTGCTGCACAGGCGGCGATGCCGGAGGTGCTGTTCATCCTGGATTCCTCGGGGAGTATGGCGGAGGACGCTGGTGGCCAGAGCAAGATCGACGCGGCGAAGCGGGTAATGCGACAGATCACACCTGGCCTGCCCGAGGAGGTTTTGGTGGGGCTGGTCGCCTACGGCCACCGTCGTCCGGGCGATTGTTCGGATATTGAGGTTCTGATTCCCGCCGGCAGCAGCGACCGCCAGGGGCTGATGGACCAAGTCGAGGCGCTCCAGCCCCGCGGCAAGACGCCCATCACCTCCGCGTTCCTGACCGCGGCCGAGATGCTCAAGAGCAAGGACGCGGTGACGAGCGTCGTGCTGGTGAGCGACGGCGTGGAGACGTGCGGCGGTGACCCCTGCCGCGTAGTCGGCGAGCTGAAGGCCACCGGCTGCCGGTTCGTGCTGCACACCGTCGGGTTCGACGTCGACCCGGCCGCCGCAAAGCAACTGAGTTGCCTGGCCAAGGCCGGCGGGGGACAGTTCTTCGCCGCCGCGGACGGCGACGCGCTGCTCGCTGCGCTGCGGGAGGTCAGCCGGGGTGTCGCCGAGGAGGTCGAGAAGGCGAAGGCCCGCACGGTCGCCAGCGGGACCGGCCTTGGCAAGCTGCGTATCGCGATCCCGCCCGGCGGCGGCGAGAGCCTCGCCTACATCGAGATCGCCCGAGCGTCGGACGGGAAGATCACGAAGACCATTACCAAGCCATCGGACCAGTCGACCCACCCGCTCGTGTCGGGCGATTACCGAGTCACCGCCGGCTTCGCTGTTCCAAACTACGGCGAACCTACCCGCAGCGAGCTGGGCGTATTGACGATCTATAAGCAGCAGACCCGCGACCTGCCTCTGGGGAGCATCGCGTTCAACGTTCCGGATGAGCTGGTAAGCGGCGGCGACTGGAAGAACCGCCTGCACGTCGATCTGGTGGCAATCACCGAGTCGGGTTCGGGTCGGGCCGTGGTGCGGGTGGGGTCCGAGGGCAACGGCTACTACAACTTCAAAGACAAGCCGGTCCTCCCCGGCGTGTACGACGTCTGTTTCCAGTACGCCGGCGCCGACCAGCCCATTACCGTGTCTGAGCAAGTGGTGGTGAAGCCGGGCGAGCGCTCGGTGGTGACGCTCGACAGCGGGATCCAGCTGGTCAGGCCCGAGCAGGACGTTACGGCTTGGCGGCTCTTCCGCCGCGCCGACCAGTCGGCCGTGGCTGACGAGGACCAGGGGCAGGCGCCCGCACGGCTGCTCGCGTACGAGGCCCGCGCCGCGGCGGGCCTGGGCGGCGCGCGCAGGGTCGACAGCCTGTACTACCCCTACCTGCTGCCGCCGGGGGTCTACGACCTTGAGCTCGATGTTCAGGGCATGTCCGAGCCGCTGCCGGTAGGCGAGGCAATCGAAATCAAGCAGGGTGAGCTCACCCGATTCGACAGCGGCCTGTAGCCGCCGGCGGATCCCCGCTACCGGTGTAACAGCGTCGACCCCACCGCGTACGTGAAGTGCGCGGTGGGGTTTTTTCGTTCCCCTCCCGCAACGAGGCGTGGCGAGGCCGCGCGGGGTTTCCCCAACCGGTCGGCGTTGCCATTGGATTGCGTGATTTTGTCGGGATCGGCCCGACCCCGGCTTGACCGCCGCGGGTGCCCGAAGCAGTATGAGCGGGCCGTGCCTGCGGCCGCCCGTTGTGACCTGTTTACTGGGAAAGGACCTACCCATGTGGCTACGGAACAAGTTCGTCCAGCGGATGGGCGGTGGATTCTTTGAACAGGCCGGGCTCGACGCCTGGTCGAAGCTGCAGATCGCGTCGCTCTCGGCGCGCAAGCCGACCGGCGAGGTCAAGCTGCTCCGCAAGGTCCGCCGCGAGCGCAAGTGCCTCAACAGCGCGTGGGAGTGCTACAACGTGATGACCCTGGCGCGGGCGATGATCAAGCTGCCGGGCGCGTTCGCCGAGGTCGGTTGCTACCAGGGCACCACCGCCAAGCTGATCTGCGAGGTCAAGGGCGACAAGCCATTGCTGTTGTTCGATACCTTCGAGGGACTGCCGGAGGACTGCGACAAGGACGCGCGGGTGCACCGGGTGGGGCAGTACGCGTGCAGCGTCGAGAAGGTCAGCGGCTACCTGGCCGGCTACGAGGGCGTGTCGTACCACAAGGGCCTGTTCCCCGATTCGACCGACGGCGTGCCGGAGCAGCAGTACGCGTTTGTGCACTTCGACGTTGACCTCTACGAGGGGACGCTCGCCTGCCTGGAGTACTTCTACCCCCGCATGACGCCTGGCGGCGTGATGCTGTCGCACGACTACGGGATGCTCAAGGGCGTCGAGCAGGCGTTCCACGACTTCATGGAAGACAAGCCCGAGCCGATCATCCCGCAGGCCACGACCCAGGTGATGATCATCAAGCAGGCGCCGGTGGCGGCCGCCGGCGACCCCGCCGCCACCGACCCGGCTGCCCAGGCGGCCCCCGTGCTGCGGTAGCCCGGCGGCGCTCGGATCGTCCTGCAACGTGTGTGCCGGGTGTGCGCGTCGTGACGGCGCGTCTGAGGAAAACCCCCGCGCACTCGGCGGCGTGACCTAGGGTTGTTGGCACGCCCTGCCCCGACCCCGCCGCCGATGCTCCCCACGTCCCCCACAACCTCGGTCGCCCGCTGCGGGGCGCTGCTGGCCGGCGTGCTGGTCGTGGGCACGATCGGGTTCTACTTCATCGAGGGGGACTGGACCCTCTGGGAGTGCCTGTACTTTACGCTGGTCACGATCACCACGGTGGGCTACGGCGACTACGGCCTCAGCCACGCCGGGCAGGTGTTCGCTTCGGTGCTGCTTGTGTGCGGCATCAGCGTGTTTACCTACTCGCTCTCGACGATTGTACAGATCGCCTCCGACCCGGAAGCCGCCCGCCGACGAATCATGAAACGCCGAATCGCCGACTGCTCCGACCACATCATCGTCTGCGGCTACGGCCGCATGGGCCGCACGATCTGCGAGGAGATCACCCGCGAGGACGTGCTGTGCGTGGTGATCGAGAACCACCCGCCCAATATCCGCCGCGCCATCGACGACGGCCAGGTCGTGCTGGAGGGCGAGGCCAGCGACGACGAGCTGCTCCTCGAGGCCGGGCTCGCCCGGGCCCGCGGAGTGGTGTGCGCGGTGGACTCTGACGCGGAGAACATGTTCATCACCGTGACCGTGCGCGAGCACAACCCCGAGTGCGTGATCATCAGCCGGGCGGAAAACGAGATGGCCGCCCGCAAGCTGCAGCACGCCGGCGCGTCGCTGGTGGTGTCGCCCCACCAGATGGCGGGCCGCACGGTGGCGAGCGCCGTAATCTGCCCCAGGCTGGCCAAGTACACCAACGGCTACGAGGACGACGACCAGTCCTTCAAGCTGGGCGAGACCCACGTCCGCCCCGGCGCGCCGCTGGTGGGCCAGAGCGTTGCGCAGTTCGGCGCGACCGTCGACGGGCTGGTGTTTGTCGCGATCGAGCGGGCCGACGGGCGGACCATCCTCCGCCCCCGTGGCAGCGAGGTGTTCGCCGCGGACGATATCGTGATCTACGCCGGCGGGCTGGACGACATCGCCGCGATGAAGCACGCGGCGCTCCCCGGCGCGCTCTGCCCGGCTTAGCGCACGCCGAACCCTCGCGTCTTCTCCAGGCGGGGTTTTGTCCGATTCGTTTTGTCCAAAAACACGAGCGGAGGGGACAAAACTCAGGGCATACCTTCGGCTGTCTTTTTTCGTAAGTGCTTTTGTTTCAGGCCGTTGCGTTAACCTCCTCTGGTGGGCGCGGTCGGGGTTTTGTCCGTTTTTGTGTGCGCACTTCGGACAAGTAGTCCGAGCGATGGGCGCCTGATTTCAGCACGCAGCGGCCACGCTCCCTGTCGGCCATGAGCGCGCGCACGAGCCGACCTCTATTTGACCGCGCTGGGTGGCCGTTTTCAGCAACAATCCAGCTGAGTAAGCGGCCGCGGCGAGACGCCCTCGCCACGGAGGTCCCGTTCACGGGCGCTCGAGGCAGCGGCAGGCCGCTCTAGCTCTTGGCGGCGATGATCAGGTCCAGCTCGCTCTTGAGCCGGGGCAGGATCTCCTCGTAGCCGTACTGGCCGAGGGTCTCTTCGCCCTTCTTGAGGTTGACCGACTTGGGGCCGCACCACAGGCCAAGGTCGGCGTCGTCGGTCTCGCCCGGGCCGTTCACGCGGCAGCCCATCACGGCGATCGTGACCGCGTGGTCCTTGGCGTACTGGGTCATCTCCTTGACCTTGGCGGCCAGGTCGACGAACGCCTCGTTCTCCACGCGGCTGCAGCTGGGGCAGCTGATGATGTTGAGCGTGGACAGGCCGTAATCCACCACCGACCGGACCCGCCCCGCGGCGATGTCGGCCAGGATCTCGCGGCCGGCGGCGATCTCCTCGGGCTTGCGGTCGTTGGGCACCGTCAACGACACGCGGAGCGTGTCGCCCAGCCCGCGGCCGATGAGCTGCTCGAACGCGATGCGGGTCTTGATCACTCCGTCGGGCGGCATGCCGGCCTCGGTGACTCCCAGGTGCAGCGGCACGTCGGGCCGCCGCTCGGCGAACCGGGTGTTGACCTCGATCACCTTCTGCGGGTCGCTGTCCTTCAGCGAGACGCAGTACCGCGTGAAGCCCAGCTCGTCGAGCAGCTCGCAGTGCTCCCACGCGCTCTCCAGCATGGGGGAGATCGAGTCGGCCGCGTCGTAGCGTTCCTTCTTCGCCGGGTCGACGCTGCCGCAGTTGACCCCCACCCGCATAGCGCAGTCGTTGTCCGCGGCCACGCCCGCCAGGTACTCCACCTTCTCCTGCCACGGCTTGTCCCGCTCGTGGTGGTACAGGTGGCCGGGGTTGTAGCGGACCTTGTCGACGTGCGGCGCCACGAGCTCCGCCAGGCGGTAGTTCTCCTGCAGGTCGACCGACAGGTTGGCGGTTGTCTGGCTGCGGATCTCGGCCAGCGCCGCGGCGTCCTTCTGGCTGTCGACGGCGATCCGCACCACGTCGGCGCCCGCGTCCGCCAGGGCGTTGACCTGCGCGACCGTGGCGTCGATATCCTGGGTGTGGGTGGCCGTCATGCTCTGGACGGCGATCGGCGCGCCGCCGCCGATCGTGACCGAGCCGATCGCGACGCTGCGGGTCGGGTTGCGTTGGATGTCTGGCATAATGGCTATCTTAACCTGAGCCCTGTGTTCCGGCCCAGGCCGCGCTCTAGCGGAGCCCGTCCCACAGGGCCGAGCCGACGCGGACCAGCGTGGCGCCCTCGGCGATCGCCTCCTCGAAGTCGCCCGACATGCCCATCGACAGCTCGGACAGGGTGACCCCGTCCGGCGCGCTGGCGGCGACCCGGTCGCGGAGTTCCCTGAGCTCGGCGAAGTTGCTCTGGGCCTCGGACCGGCCGCCTTCGCGGGCGGCCATGGTCATCAGGCCGTCGATCTGCACCGCCGGAAAGTCGGGCAGCGACGCCACAACCGCCTCCAACTCGTCCGGCGCCAGTCCGTGCTTCTCGGGGTCGCCCGAGCAGTTCACCTCCAGCAGCGCCCGCGCCCGCAGGCCAAGCGTCTGGGCCGCCTGCTGCACCGCCGCCAGCAGGCGGGGGCTGTCGACCGAGTGCAGAAGCGCCGCCACGGGCAGCGTCTGCCGCACCTTGTTGCGTTGCAGGTGGCCGATCAGGTGCCACTCGACGTCGGCGCCCGCCAGTTCGGCGGCGGCCGCCTTGGCCCACAGCTGCTGGGGGCGGCTCTCGCCGAGGGCCCTGCAGCCGGCCTCGACCAGCAGCCCGGACGTGGCCGCGTCGACGTACTTCGAGACCCCGACCAGCCGGACCCCGGCCGGGTCCCGGCCCGCGCGGCCCGCCGCGTCCGCGATCCGTTGCCGGACCGCCTGAAGGTTCTCGCGGACGATGGACAAACGATCGGTCATACCACCAGTCTGACCCCGGCGTGGGCGGACCGCCACCGGGTTTGCTGCGAGAAGGCGTTCTCAGAACGCGGGAGAAGCGCGGCGGCGTGACGCGGGCTCAGTCGTCCTCGATCTCGAAGAACTCGTCGACCTCGCCGGTTGACAGGAAGCGGCCGAACAGGCACTCCGAGGCGATATTGTGGCCAATCAGCGTGCGGTTGGCGGGCTTCTCCAGCGAGCGGTAGGTGACCCATTGGTCCTTGCCCGACTGGAAGCGGTACGCCACGGCCACGTCCCGCTCGACGGCGTGCAGCGCTTCGGCCACGGTAAGCTGCCGCCACGTCCGTTGCTTGGCGAACCGGGTTGGGGCGGAGTCGAGGAACAGCGGGCAGCAGAGGTTCCGGCCGTGCTGGTTGTGCCGCAGGACAAGCTGCTCGCCGTCCTGGGCGAGCTCGCCGACCCGCGGGTCGGTGCGCCACTCGCGCAGGCCGGCCGGCGCCAGTCCGGCCCGCGGCTTGTCGCCGCTAACCAGCCAGCCGTCGCGGGTCTCGACCTCGGGGCGGAACGCCGCGTCGGCCGCCATTGGCAGCCGGGTCGTCACGTCGATCTTGCGGGGCTTGTCGCCGCCGGTGAGCACAATGTCGGCGAGGTAGGCCACGCCGTCCTCGCGGGACACCAGCACCTGTCGCTGCAGCCGCACGCCCTGCTCCAGGTCCAGCTCGATCTCCAGGTAGTCGCAGTCGTCGTCGGAGAACCAGCACTGCTCGTCCCACTCGTCGACCGGGCTGAGTAGCTGATCGTCGATGCGGACCTCGGTGACCCACTCGCCCGACAGCAGCGGCGACCCGCCGGCGGAGTACTCGAGCAGCGAACGCCGGCCGTCGTAGCTGACGGTGGCCCGCTGCGTCTTGCCCGACCAGCCGGCCGCCAGGACGGACAGGCCGGACCACTCGGAGTTGACCGACGGCTCGGGCGGGTCCGCCTTGCCGGCGATCTTGTCGTAGGCCTTCACCGCCAGCCGCCGCCCCGCGGCCGCGTTGTCCGAAACGTCGCCCGCCAGGTCGAGGGCCAAGTCCAGCATCGCCTTGCCGCCGGCCCCGCCGGCCGGCGTGAGCGCCAGCGTGCCGTCGCCGCGGGACATCCGCAGCGCCTGACGCACCAGCCACTCGTACTGGGTCTCGGCGTCGCCCGACCAGCACGGCTTACCAGACTGCTCGGCCCAGGCTCGGCACCGCGTCCAGCACGCCAGCAGCTGCGGCAGCCGGTCGAGCACCCGCGCGGTGGGCATGCCCTCACCGTCGGTCAGGGCGAGGACGCCGTCGGTCAGCACCGCGGCCGCCGGCTTGCGGAGTTTGCGGAGCGGCTGCGCTTCGGGGAGCTGGCGGCTGAGCACCAGCGGCAGCTCGCCGCCCAGGGCCTGGTGGGCGAACGCCTCGGCGGCGGTGGGCTCTTCGCCCAGGCTGGCGTCGATCGCTTGGGTGGCGATCTCGTAGAGGGCGTCGACCAGCCGCCACCACAGATCGCCTTCTACCTTCTGCGCTACGGTCGGGAGCTCGTACGCCCACCAGAGCGACTCGATCACGAACGCCGCGTCGGTCTCCCGCTGTGCGGCGGTGGAGAGCCACTGCTCGATCGCGGGGGCGACCTTCGTCCCCCCCGCCTTGGCGCCCAGGTCCGCTCGCCACTTGGGCGTGCCTGCGGTGGCGGCGCCCCAGTCCAGCGGGCTGGCAGAGCCTTTCTTGCCGCGGACTAGCTGCTTTGGCAGCGAGCGATCGGCCAGCAGCTTGCCGAGACGCTTCCAGCCGTCGGCGTGGTCGCCCTCTTTCCAAGCGGACCGCAGTCCGCCCGGCGCGCTGGGGTGCCACAGCTGGGCCGGCTTGAGCCCAGAGATTCCGCGTTGCGGCGGTGGGCCAGCCGGCGCGGCGTGCCCG
This sequence comes from Posidoniimonas corsicana, assembly GCF_007859765.1. NCBI lineage: Bacteria > Pseudomonadati > Planctomycetota > Planctomycetia > Pirellulales > Lacipirellulaceae > Posidoniimonas > Posidoniimonas corsicana. The sequence continues at coordinate 770,522 of NZ_SIHJ01000001.1, read as the reverse complement.
TTCCGAGAGGCGGCGTCGTCCAGGTCCTTGGTGTGGGTCGTTGCGCTCATTCAAAACTTCCTTGTTCGCCAGTCGGGGTTCGCCTGCTGGGCGTCGCCTTGCGTCGCGGCGGGGTAGCGTTCGAACCCGTAGCCGGATGGACCCGCGGGCCCGCAAACCCTATTGTTCACTGTGCCGCCTGCTGGGCGGCGCAACGCGAGGCAGCGGCAGCCTCGCGACCGCACGCACTGTTAACCGGAGGTACTCGCGTGACATCTTACAGACGTCTGTTCGGCCTGGGTAGTCTTGGAGGAGTACGCAAGTTCGCCCCGATTCTCGCTTCCGCGGCGCTGCTGACCGGCGCCGCCTACGCCGCCGACACCCCCGCGGCTGACGCGACCGATTCGACCGCGATCAAGTCCGAAGCGGCTGACGCCGGCGACAAGCCCGCGAAGCCTCCCAAGAAGCTCCCACCCCCGGCCGGGGCGAAGCCGCTGCCCGGCTCCAAGACCGTTTGGGTGGACCGGCAGAAACACAAGGTCTACGTCGACGGCGCTGTGTCGCTGCGGCGCGGCGTGCTGGAGATGTTCGCCTGCCCCAAGGGCACCAAGGAGCACGAGTCGGTGGTGGCGCTCGACTCGAAGGCGTACCTCATCCACACCGCGCTGCTGGCTGTCGGCGCCAAGAGCGGCACGCCCGTTAAGTTCGTCGAAGAGTACATCGCCCCGACCGGCGACGTGATCGATGTCAGCGTCGAGTGGCTCGACCCCGCGGGCAAGAAGCACACGGTCAACGCCAAGGAGTGGGTGCGGGACGTCAAAACCGGCAAGCCGATGACCTTCGACTGGGTGTTCGCCGGCAGCGGCTTCTGGAAAGACGACCAGACCGGCCGCAACATCTACATGGCCGAGGGGGGCGACCTGATCTGCGTCGCCAACTTCAGCACGGCCATGCTGGACGTCGCGGCGGAGAGCACCCAGGCCAACGACGGCCTGATGTTCGAGGCTTTCACCGAGCACGTCCCGGCCCTGGGCACCCCGATCCGGGTGGTGCTGACCCCCAAGAAGGCGGAGAAGGCCGCTGCCGAGAAGCCGAAGGCGGACAACCCAGAGTAGCCGGCCGAAGCCAATAGTGGGAGTCAGGCGCCCGCCAGCAGGTCGGCCGAAGGGATGCTGTCCTGCGGCGCCACGCCTACCACCACGCACTTGAAGGCCGGGGTCTTGCTGCCGGGGTCGAGGTCGCGGCTCACCAGGGCGTTCGCCTCGGGGTAGTACATGGCCGCGTTGCCGGCCCGGATGGCGGGGTGCTCCACCGCCGTGACGTGCTGCATCCGCCCGGCCGGGCCGCTGACGGTCACCTTGCCGCCGGCCCGCAGGCCAAACCGCTGGATGTCGTCGGGGTGCATCAGGATCACGTTGCGTCCCTCGACGCCGCGGTAGAGGTCGTAGTCCTCGTAGACGACCGTGTTGAACTGCCCCTCGCTGCGGACGGTCATGACCCGCAGCTCGCCCTCCCCCGCGCCCTGCAGGTCGGGCAGGTCGTGCGTGTGCAGGTTGGCGCGTCCGTCCGGCGTAGCGAACCGGGGCTGGTGGAAGGTGCGGCCGTCGATCTGGAACTCCTGCTTGGAGTCGTCGATTCTCCCGATCGCATCGAACCCAGGCACGATCTTGGCGATCGCGGTGCGGATCCGCCCGGTATCCTGCATCGATTGCCAGTCCACCGCCGCCAGGCCTGACGACGAGCCTCCCGCCGCAACGCGGGCGGCGATGTCGGCAATCACCTCGACCTCCGCCCGGGGCCCTTCGAGCCGGCGCGGCCCGCCATCGCTGAGTCGGACAAAGTTGAACATCGACTCCTGGGTTGTGGCGTGTGGCTCCTCGTCGCGGGCCAGGACCGGCAGGATGATGGTTTCTTTGCCGACGCCCCAGGCGTGTCCGGTGTTGAGCGTGGTGCTGAGGTAGACCACCTGGTCCAGCCGCTCCATCGCCCGGTTGGCGAAGGCCGAGTCCGGGTTGGAGCCGTACAGGTTGCCGCCCAGGCAGAAGCCGACCTTCAGCTCGCCGCTCTCTGCGCCGAGGATGCAGTCCATGGTGTCGCGGCCCGGTTCGGTCGGCAGCCGCACGGCGTAGTGCGACTCGAGCTGGTCGAAGATCGCCTGCTTCAGCACCGGCGTGACGCCCATCGAGCCAATGCCCTGCACGTTAGAGTGGCCGCGGATCGGCAGCAGGCCCGCTCCGGGCCGGCCCACCATGCCGCGCAGCAACGCCAGATTGGCGATCGCTTGCACGCCCTGCACGCCGTGCACGTGGTGGGTGATGCCCATCGTCCAGCTGAACACGACGCGTTTGGCGGCGGCGTAGTCGGCGGCGATGGCGTCGATCTCGTTTTTCGTCACGCCCGACTTGATCGTAATCTCGTCCCAGTCGGTCGATGCGAGCGACTCCCGCAGCTCCGCCCACCCTGAGCAGTGCGTGGTCAGGAAGTCTTCGTCGTGCGTGCCGAGCTCGACAACCCGTTTCGCAACGCCCGTGAGCATCGCCAGGTCGCCGCCGATGTGGGGTTGCACGTAGCGGCTGGCGATCTCCGATCCGAACAGCAGGCTGCGGACATCGCTCGGCACGGCGAAGCGGACCATTCCGGTCTCGACCATGGGGTTCACCACCACCACTTTGCCGCCCCGCCGCCGCAGGTCCATCAGCGTCCGCATCAGCCGCGGGTGGTTCGACGCCGGGTTGCCGCCGATCACGAAGGCCAGGTCGGCGTGGTCGAGGTCCTCGAGGGTCAGCGTGGCGGTGCCGCTGCCGGTCACGCTGGTCAGCCCCACGCCGCTCGCCTGGTGGCAGTAGTAGCTGCAGTTGTTGACGTTGTTGGTGCCGTACAGCCGCGCGAACAGCTGCAGCAGGAACCCCGCTTCATTGCTGCTCCGGCCGCTGAAGTACCAGAAAGTCTCTTGGGGAGAGGTCTCGATTAGTTTCTTGGCGATCCGCCCGAGCGCTTCGTCCCAGGTGATCGGCCGGTAGCCGGGCTGGCCCGGCTCGTGCAGCATTGGCTCGGTGAGGCGGCCGCTGTGCTCCAGCTCACGGGGGCTCATCGCCCTCATCTCGCGGAGGCCGAACCGCCGCCAGAACTCGGGCTGGACGGCGCCCTGCATGTCGGCGGCCATCGCCTGCAGCGACTTCTTGCAGACCTCCGGGAAGTGCCCCGACTCGTTGACCATGCCGCCCCGCTGGCCCCCCATGCCGAGCGCGCAGGTCTTGCAGGCGTTGCGGCTACGCATCGCCCGCCAGAATTTGAGCAGCCCGCCCGCCTCACGGGCCTTGCGCCAGGTGTACCACACGGCGGGCCAACCGCCGCCCTGCTTGACTCTTCGCATCCTACGACCTGATAGAATTTCCGCCCCGGGGAGGGCCAGAAAAGGGTTCACGGCTCGTGCGCCGGTATCGGTTATCCCGGTATCCTGGTTATCATAGTCGGCTTGCCGGCGACCCCGCCACAGCGGTGGGTTGTCAGGCATCTAATGTGTAGGTTGCGAAACGCCCCGGTCCCGCACCAGGAATCCAGAATGCGTGCCATCACCCTGTGCTGCCTCGTGGGCTTGCTGCCATTTCCCACCGTGGCGGCGGACCTGTCGCAAGAAATCGCCTTACTGGGCGCCGCCTCCGGCGTAGAGGCCGCGACCCCAGAGCTGCAGCGCGCCTGGCGCCGCGTCGCGGCCGGCGACCCGTTGGAGATGACCGAGGTGCTGGGGGCGATGGGCGGCGTTTCGACCACGGCCCAGAACTGGCTCCGCACGGCGGCCGACGCGATGGCGGAGCGGGCGCTGTCGTCGGGCGATGGGTTCCCGGCCGAGCGGCTCGAGGAGTTCCTGCTGGACGACTCACAGCCGCCCCGTGGGCGCCGCGCCGCCTACGAGTGGCTCGTCAAGGCCGACCCCGGCGCCAAGGCCAAGTACCTGCCCGACTTGTTGAACGACCCCAGCATCGAGCTCCGCTACGACGCGGTCGACGCGCTGCTCCAGCAGGCGGCCGCCGACGGCGTCAGCGAGGAAGAGCAGAAACGGCTGTACGGCAAGGCGTTCGCCTCGGCCATCGATCGTGGCCAGCTCGAGAAGTGCGCCGAGCGCCTGAAGGAGCTGGGCGAAGAGGCGGACATCGTCCAGCCGATGGGGTTCATCACCAGTTGGAAACTCATCGGGCCGTTCGATAACGTCGACGGCGTCGGGTTCGACAAGGCGTACCCACCCGAGGAGCAGGTCCAGCTGGACGCCGCCATCAAGGGCAAGAAGTCGGTCGTGGCGTGGCAGTCGGCCGAGGCCGAGGGAGCGCTGGGCCAGCTCGACCTCACCGAAACGCTGGGCCCGGAGAAAGGCGCCGTGGCCTACGTTTACTGCGTCTACCAATCGGGCAAGGCGCAGGACGCCGAGGTGCGCTACGCGACGCCCAACGCCAGCAAGCTGTGGGTGAACGGTGAGCTGCTGGCCAGCAACCACGTCTACCACGCCGGCAACCCGCTCGATCAGTACCGGTCGTCGGTCAGGCTCCGCGAAGGCGAGAACACGATTCTGGTTAAGGTCTGTCAGAACGAGCAGACCGACGGCTGGGCGCAGGCTTGGGAGTTGCAGCTCCGCGTCACCGACCCGTTGGGCAAGGGCCTTCCGGCGGCCGAGTAAGTCGCCACCGCCGCAGTTACACCGGAACGGGTACACCACAGACGAGTGAAGGCGAATCACATGAAGACACTAATCTTGCTCGGGCTGACGCTGCTGTGCGGCGTCGCGAATGCAGACGAGTGGACGCGGTTCCGCGGCCAGGGCGGCGCGTCCGCCGGCACGGCAAGCGTCCCCTCCAGTTGGTCGGTTGAGACGGGCGAGAACATTGCCTGGCAGGTCGACCTGCCGGGACGCGGCGTGTCGTGCCCGATTGTTGTCGACGGCAGCGTTGTGCTCACCGCCTCCGGAGGCCTCGACGAGACCCGCCTGTACGTGCTCGCGTACGATTCCCGCACCGGTCGGCAGCAGTGGTCGCGGGAGTTCTGGGCGACCGGCCGCACCAACTGCCACGACACCTCCGCCGTGGCGGCCAACACGCCCTGCTCCGACGGCGAGCGGGTCTTCGCTCTCTACTCGTCGAACGACCTCGTCTGTGTCGATCTGCAGGGCAACCTGCAGTGGGCGCGGGCGTTGATTGAGGATCATCCGGGCGTCGGCAACGACATCGGCATGGCGAGTTCGCCAGTGGTGGCGGGCGGGGTCGTGGTGGTGCAGTGCGAGTGCCAGCAGAACTCGTTCGCCGCCGGCTTCGACGCCGCTACCGGTCAGGAGCTGTGGCAGCTCGAGCGGCCCTCGTCCGCTAACTGGGCCAGCCCGGTCACCGTGACCGTCGACTCCGGCAAGCCGTGTGTGCTGCTGCAATCGGGCAGCGACATGACGCTGCTGGACATCCGCACCGGCGAGCCGGTGTGGGACGAACCGGTCAAGTGCGCCACCATCGCTAGCGCGACCCTCGGCGGCGAGCTGCTGTATGTGCCCGCCGATGGGCTGTTAGCGATTGACCCGCAGAAGGCGGAGCTCGACGTGCTGTGGCAGGAGGGGAGCCTCAGCCCCGGTTCGCCGAGCCCGGTGGTGGGGGACGGCAAGCTGTTTGTGATCAACCGCGCCGGTGTGCTGACCTGTGCCGACGCCACGTCGGGAGATGGGATCTGGAAGAAGCGTCTGGCCGGGTCGTTCTGGGCCACGCCGGTCATCGCTGGCGACAAGCTGGTCTGCGTGAACAGCAAGGGCGAGGCGTTTGTCGTGTCTGTCGCCGACGGCGAGATCGTTGGTAAGCCAGAGTTCGGCCAAGACATCTCCGCCACGCCCGCGGTCGCCGATGGCGGCATGTTCGTCCGCAGCAACACCAAGCTGTGGAAGATCGCCACCCTGCGTCAGGCGGCGCTGCCACGCAACTAACCGTCCTCCGCTGCTAGCTGTTTCGCACGTCCTGGTGCGACCTCCCCCTATGCCCGACTCGTACGCTGTTAAGCCGGTCTCCGGTCCCCTCGACGCCCGCATCCGCCCGCCCGGCTCCAAGAGCATCACCAACCGCGCGCTGGTCTGCGCGGCCCTGGCCCAGGGGCGGTCGCACCTCACCGGCGTGCTGCACAGCGACGACACGCGGGTCATGATCGAGGGCCTCGGGAAGCTGGGGATCGCCGTCGAACCCGCGGGCGACGCGTCGTTGGCAGTCGAGGGCTGCGGCGGGGAGATCCCGGCGCTGGAGGCCGACCTGTTTATTGGCAACAGCGGCACCACGGTCCGGTTCCTCACCGCGCTGGTGACCCTGGGTCACGGGGCGTTCCGTTTGGACGGCGTGCCGCGGATGCGCGAACGGCCGATCGGCGATCTAGCCGACGCGCTCAACGCGCTGGGGGCGAAGGTCCAGTGCGAGTCGCCCGGTGGGTGCCCGCCGGTCGAGGTCCACGCCAACGGACTGCCCGGCGGCGCCGCTGCGGTGCGCGGCGATATCTCGAGCCAGTTCCTCAGCGGACTGATGATGGCGGCGCCCTGCGCCGACAGGCCCGTCGAATTGAGCGTCAACGGCGAGCTGGTATCTAAGCCGTACGTCGCAATGACGCTGGAGGTGATGCGCGCGTTCGGCGCCGATGGCGCCGCCGCGGACGACCTCAGCAGCTTCAGCATCCCCTGCAGCGGTTACCGCGCGTGCGACTACGCGATCGAGCCCGACGCGTCAGCCGCCAGTTACTTCTGGGCCGCCGCGGCCATCGCAGGCGGAACGGTCACCGTCGAGGGACTGAGCATGGACGCCCTGCAGGGCGACGTCCACGTGGTCGACTGCCTAGAGAAAATGGGCTGCCGGGTGGAGCGTCAAGCGGACGCGATTTCGGTGACCGGTGGTTCTCTTCACGGCGCCGAACTCGACATGAACGCCATCAGCGACACCGCCCAGACCATCGCCGCCGTGGCGTTGTTTGCAGAGGGCCCGACAACGATTACGGGCATTGGCCACAACCGCCACAAGGAAACCGACCGCATCGGCGACTTGGCCGTCGAACTGCGGAAGCTGGGCGCCACGGTCGACGAGCACGACGACGGCATGACCATCACCCCTGGTTCGCTTAGGCCTGCCGAGGTGGCCACCTACGACGACCACCGCATGGCGATGAGCCTCGCCCTGGTTGGCCTCCGACAGCCGGGCGTGGTGATCCTCGACCCGGGATGCACATCCAAGACCTACCCGGAGTTCTTCCGCGACCTCGAGTCGATCACGGCGTGAGTGGGCCAGGATGCGGTTTGCCGCGTCCTGGACGCGCCAAAGACCACCGCTGCAGCCCGTACTGACGGGCCATCACCGATGGATACCTTGCGGGTTCTTGCGGCCCGCCGGGCGTTGCTCAGCTATCCTTTGGTAGGCCGATCCCGCTGGCGGCGGCGGACTGCAATAGCTCCTCCGCCCGCTGCATGATGGCCGACGAGGAGCTATCGGTTTGGCTCCCACGTGAGGACGGCTCGCTCGCCTCAAAGCGAGCGCTGCAGTGTTGGCAGACGACGCGACGACCAAGGTATTCCACCCGTACCTGCAGATTTCTACCGCAGGTGGGGCATTCTTGGACGAAGTAGGTAGTGCGTGGCATCGGATAGCCTCCTGTGCGCCGGTCCCTATCGCAATCGCAGCAGATGAGTGTTGGACAGGATAGTTAAAGGGGCTCTCAGAATCAATTGTTTTCGAGCCTCAGAATGCCCGAATCCTTGGTTCCAAAAGGTGTAAGTTCAATGGTGGGAATGGTTTGCGGATTTTCGGGGCGCCGCATGCGGGTTCTGCCCAGATCCCGTCTGCTGCGTGCGGGGAAGTGTTCGGTCTTGTACGCATTTGCCGCCACATTGGTTCTATCGGCCACTCAAGTTTTTGCCGCCGGCGATACCGACAATGCGATACATGCGGCCGCAACGAAGTACTTTTCCACTAAATCGGACTACCGGCAGGGCGACGTAATCCGCAGATCTGACCTGACCGGAATTATCAAGCTGCTAGATGAGACCGGCGTGCCCGCCAAGCGGTTCGCGGCGTTGGAGGACTACATCCCGGCCGATTCGTCCGAGATTCAGCGGCTTAACGCAGGCAAGAAGGGCAAGCAGTTCCTCAGGAACCTGGCGGGGACGCCCGGCGGCTTTGCGGGCGTCGAGGACCTGGCCAGCCGGCCTGGCGGCGCCCGTGACCTCCGGCAGCTCGCCAACTCGCCAGGGGGCGACGTCATGATTACCTACATGACCACCACCAGTGGGGGGCGGAAGATGATGCAGATGACCCCCAAGGGCAAGAAGACCAGCAAGCAGGAGCCCCGCATCTACACCGAGTCCCAGCTGGTGCAGGCGATGATGCAGCTGAGCCGCATCGACGCAGCGCCGGCCGCAAAGTAGGGAGATCGTGCGGAAGCCCAGGCGGAAGCAGTCCCCGAACGCACGCCGATTGGTGCATCGCTCGCTTGAAATCGTAGATTCCGTTAGACTGGAGCCAGCCGTGGGAAGATTTCCCCGTTAGCCCCCCGCCTCGGGAGGTGGCGACGTTCTGACTGTCCGCGGGGAAAGCCATGGGCAACAAAGTATTCGGGCTGGTCGTGTTTCTGCTGTGGGCATCGTCGATGTCCTGGCTGACGATGGCCAAAATTCTGCCCGCGTACCTCCACGGCGACGCGCCCTCGCGAGGGCTGTCGTCCAAATCTCTGCCGGTCGGGTGGGGGATCGAGCTGGGCGGGCGTTCGTGTGGGGTCGCGGTGACGCAGACCGTCGACGGCGTCGACCAGGTCAAAGAGATCCACAGCCGTGTCTTGCTGGACGGGGTGTCGCTCGACTCAATCGCCCCGCAGTGGATGCAGGCCCTCATCAAGGGCCTGGGGCAGATCCGGCTCGACATGCGGAACAAGTCGACGCTCGACTCGTTCGGCAACCTGGCGACGATCGCGTCGCGGGTGAACCTCAACGAGATGGAGTCGGTGGTCCGGGTCGACGGCCACGTGGGCGATGGCAAGCTCAAGCTCAGGATCCGCTCCGGCGAAATCAGCCGCCTGGTCGAGTACCCGTGGCAGGACGGCGACCTGATGGGAGAGCTCACGCCGGAGTCGGTGATGCTCCAGGCCTACGTCGGACGCACCTGGCGCTCGGAGGCCTACTCTCCGTTCGCCTCGCCGCACGACCCGGTGGAGCTGGTCGAAGCGCGGGTCGTCGAGGAGGAAGACCTGCTGTTCGATCAACGCCTGACCCGCACCCGCCGCGTCGAGTACCGGTCGGTGTCGGCGGCGGGCGTCTCTTCAAGAAACCGGCTGCGTTCGGTAGTCTGGGTCGCCGAGGACGGACGCGTGCTGCGGCAGGACGTCTACTTCCTCAACACGCGGCTCCGGTTCACACGGTTGTCCGACGAAGAGTCGGTCGCGGTCGCGGACGAGCACCTCGAGTTAGACCGCTACGCCTCGGTCACAACGCCCCGGGCGGCCGCTGGGCGACGCTCCGCCCCGGCGCCCTGACGCGCAACAACCCCGGCCCGGACGCCCCTACTGCATGATTGAATTCCAGGACGTCTCGCGGACCTACGGGGACAAGCTGGCCGTCAACGGCCTGAGCCTGTCGATCAAGTCGGGCGAGCTGTTCTCTATGCTCGGCCACAACGGCGCCGGCAAGACCACGTCCATCAAGATGATCGTCGGGCTGCTCCGCCCCAGCGAGGGCACGGTGACCGTGGGCGGCTACGATGTCGTGACTCAGACACGCGACGCCGCCCAGCTCATCGGCTACGTCCCGGACCAGCCGTACCTGTACGAGAAGCTCTCCGGGCGCGAGTTCCTGCGGTTCGTTGCCGAGATGCACGGGCTGGGGCCCGACGCGGTGCGGGACGGCCTGGACCGAGAGATCGAGCGGTTCGGGCTGGCGGAGTTCGTCGACGACCTGACCGAGAGCTACTCGCACGGCATGAAGCAGCGCACGGTGTTCGCGTCGGCGTTGCTGCACAACCCCTCGGTGCTGGTGGTCGACGAGCCGATGGTGGGTCTCGACCCGCAGAGCATCCGGCTCGTCAAGGACCTCTTCCGGTCCGAGACCCGCGACGGGCTGTGCGTGCTGATGTCGACGCACACCCTGACCGCCGCAGAGGAGGTCTCCGACCGCATCGGCGTGATGGACCACGGCAGCATGATCTTCAAGGGAACGGTGAAGGAGCTGCAGGCGCTGCACCCGCACCAGGACGCCACCCTCGAAACGCTGTACCTCAAGATGCTCAGCCCGGATCAGGACGGCGGCGGCGAGCAGGAGCCCCGGAGCGTCGGGTAGCCGCCGCGGAGTCGACCTGCCGGTATGTCGTTGTCACTGATGCCCGAATCGAACGCCGACAAGCGGCCCTCGCCGTCCGGCAAGTCGCTGCCGTCGGAGGACCGCGAGGCGATGCTCTTCTGGGGCGTCCGGGCCGCGACCATCCGCGCCACGCTGCGCCAGCTCTACGCGCAGAACCGGCTGCGGACCGCCCTGGTTATCGGGCTGAGCCTGTTCTTCTGGGGCGGCCTGTTCCTGCTGTTCTACGAGGGGTTCCGGTTCCTGGTGCAGTACGTGGGCGGCCCCGGCGACACCTACCACGCGCGGACCGTGCAGTTCATCTTCCACATGTTCTTCGCCTCGTTGAACGTGATGCTGGTGTTCTCGTCGGCGATCATCACCTTCGGCGGCTTGTTCGCTTCGCACGAAACGCGGTTCCTGCTCACGCAGCCCGTGCGAGCGGAGCGGATCGTGCTGCACAAGTTCCAGGAGGCGGTCTTGTTCAGCAGCTGGGGCTTCTTCCTGCTGGCCAGCCCGCTGGCGATCGCGTACGGCATCGTCACCAACGCCATGTGGTACTACTACGCGTTGTCCCTGCCGCTGATCCTGGCGTTCGTCTACATCCCGTGCGGCCTGGGCTGCTTCTTCTGCCTGCTGCTGCTGCGGTTCCTGCCGAGCCTGTGGAAGACAGTCATCGCCAGCACGGCGGTGGTGATCATCGCGCTGACCTCGGTCAGCATCTGGCAGAGCGTCCGCAGCCCGCGCGACCCGCTGTTCGGCGCCGCGTGGTTCGAGGCGACTATTTCCCGCTTCCGCATTGCGCAGTCGGACTGGCTCCCCAGCAGCTGGCTGTCGAGCGGCCTGCTCGAGGCCGCCCAGCCGCTGGACGGGCTGGTCGATCAGCCGTTCGACCTGCCGTACGTGCAGAGCTGCCTGTACCTGGTGCTGCTGATCTCCAACGCGCTGATGTGCCACGTGCTGGTGCTGTGGTCCGGCCGGAGGTGGTACCGCCAGGCGTACGGCATCCTGGAGTGCCGCACCCGCCGCGCCCGCAAGGCGGAAACCGCCTGGCTGGACCGGGTCGCCCAGACACTGGTCAGCCCGCTGCCGCGTGAGGTGGGGCTGCTGCTGATCAAGGACTGGCGGCTGCTGCGGCGGGACCCGGTGCAGTGGTCTCAGTTCCTGATCTTCTTCGGGCTGCTGGGCTTGTACTTCCTCAACATCGACCGCTTCAACGCCAAGAGCTCCGACGTTAGCTACGTGACGTGGGTCAACATGGTCAGCTTCCTGAACCTGGCGGTTGTCGGGCTGATCCTCTCGACGTTCACCACCCGGTTCATTTTCCCGATGCTAAGCCTCGAGGGGCGGCGATTCTGGGTGCTAGGGTTGATGCCGGTCTCCCGGCGCACGCTGGTGATCAGCAAGTTCGTGTTCGCCGCCGTCGGGTCGTGGGGACCGTGCGCGCTGCTGGTGCTGCTGAGCGACCTCATGCTGCGCTTGCCGCTGCTGGTGATCGCGGTGCACCAGCTCACCACCGTGATGCTCTGTTTCGGACTAGCGGCGATGGCGGTCGGACTGGGCGCCATGATGCCGGACTTCCGGGAGCCGTCGCCGTCGAAGATCGCGGCCGGATTCGGCGGGACGCTGAACCTGGTGCTCAGCGCCCTTTACATCATCCTGATGGTGGTGCTGACCGCACTCCCCTGCCACTTCTACCACATCGCCACCCAGAGCCCGCTCAACACGCGGCTGTTCGACCCCGAATCGCTGCGGTGGTGGCTGCTCAGCGGGGTCCTGACGGCCGCGGTCGGGGCGGTGGTGTCGGTCAGCGTCGCGTTGGGCAAAGGGATCCGGGCGTTCGAGTCGCTCGAGTTCCACTAGCCGGGCGCCTCCCCCGCCTTCTGCGATCGGGGGGCGCGGCGCTATAATCCGGGAGACCGCCAACCGCCCCCTCCCCGCACGCCATGACCCCCGCCCCGCTGACCGACGCCCGACTCCGAATCGGCGCGGTCAATTACCTCAACTCGAAGCCGCTCGTGTGCGGGCTGACCGCCTACGCACCGAACTGCCAGCTGCTGTTCGACCTTCCCAGCCGCCTGGCGGACTCGCTGTCGGCGGGCAGGCTCGACGTGGCGCTGATCCCGACCGTCGAGTACCTCCGCGCGGCCGACTACCAGATTGTGTCCGACGCGTGCGTCGCTAGCAGCGACCTCGTGCGGAGCGTGAAGGTGTACTTCCGGACCACCCCGGAGCGGGTCACCAGCCTGGCGCTGGACGAGGGCTCCCGCACCAGCGCGGCGCTAGCCCAGGTGCTGCTGGCGATGCGTCACAACCGGCGCCCCCGCCTGAGCCCGCTGCCCATCGGCGACTGCGCCGAGGCGGCCGAGGCCGACGCGGTGCTGATTATTGGTGATCGCGCGATGTCGCCGCCGCCGACAGGATTCAAGTCGGAGTGGGACCTGGGCGCCGAGTGGCGGCGGGAAACCGGCCTGCCGTTCGTATTCGCTTGCTGGGCGGCGCCGCGCACCGGCGAGGCCGCCGCATTGGCGCCCGCCCTCGCCGCGGCCCGCGACCAGGGCGTCGGCGAATTGCCACAGATCGCCGCCCGCGAGGCGCCCAAGCTCGGCCTGACGGTTGATTCAGCCCACGAGTACCTCTGCCAGCACCTGCACTACCGCCTCGGCGGCGAGGAGCGTCGTGCGATCGAGTTGTTCGAGAGCCACTGCCGAGAGCTAGGCCTGGTCACCCCTGTAGAGTGTTAAGGCCGAAGAGTTTGGTTCGGTCAATGCCGCACCTTCCCAAGCCCGATAGAATCTCCCCGCGTCCGGGGCCAAGCAGCGCGCGAGTCCGACTATGGTTGCGATGAACCCGATTGAGAACCTGCTCTCGAAAGCCGTCGAAGGGGAGCGTCTGACGCCGTCCGAAGGGCTGCAGCTGCTCCAGTCGGCGGACCTCGCCGCGCTGGGGCGTGCGGCCGACGAGGTGACCCGCCGCAAGCACCCCGAGCAGTACCGCACGTACAACATCGACCGCAATATCAACTACACCAACATCTGCACCGCGGTCTGCGATTTCTGCGCGTTCTACCGTTCGCCGAAGTCAAACGAGGGCTACGTGCTGCCGCGTGCGGAGCTGCTGGAGAAGATCCGCGAGACCGTCGAGCTGGGGGGCGAGCAGATTCTTCTGCAGGGCGGCCTGCACCACGAGTTCAAGCTCGACTGGTACGAGGAAATGCTCCGCGACATCAAGTCGGCGTTCCCGCAGGTCAATGTGCACGGCTTCAGCCCGCCGGAGATCCACCACTTCACCAAGATGAACAACCTGTCGGTGGAGGAGGTGCTCACCCGGCTGAGGGACGCGGGCCTGGGCAGCCTGCCGGGCGGCGGGGCCGAGATCCTGGTCGACCGGGTCCGCCAGGAGATCACCCGCGGCAAGGTCCTGTCCGACGACTGGCTGAACGTCAACCGCGTGTGGCACCAGCTCGGCGGGCGGAGCACCGCCACCATGATGCTGGGCCACGTCGAGACCCTTGAAGAGCGCATCGAGCACCTCGAGCGCCTGCGCGAACTTCAAGACGAGACCGGCGGCTTCACCGCGTTCATCTGCTGGACATTCCAACCGGACAACACGGAGTTGTCACACCTGCCGCCGGCTGGGTCGTTCGAGTACCTCAAGACCAACGCAGTGGCGCGTCTGTACCTGGACAACTTCGACAACCTGCAGTCTAGCTGGGTCACGCAGGGGCTGAAGGTCGGCCAGCTGGCGCTCCTGTACGGCGCGAACGACATGGGCAGCCTGATGATCGAGGAGAACGTCGTCTCCGAGGCGGGCACCGTGCACCACCTGACGCTGCAGCAGATCCGTGACGCCATCGCCGAGCTGGGCTACGAGCCGCGCCAACGGGATGTCTTCTACAATCCAATCGACCGTGAGTACCGGCCCGCCGAGAACGCGGACGGCCGGCTGCCCAAGCTGCCGGTCGTGAGATAGGCTCAAGGAGAGGCCCCTGCTCACCCCGCCGCCGGCGGGACGCGTTCATCGATCGGAAACAGCCGGCACGCATGGATGACGACACCCCACAGCCCGCAACCGCCAAGGTGGTCGTGCGGGGCTTGGTGAAGGAGTACGACGACTTCCAACGGGGGAAGGTCCGCGCGGTCGACGGGCTGTCTTTCGAGGCCCACGCCGGCGAGATCATGGGGCTCCTGGGCCCCAACGGCGCCGGCAAGACCACCGCGCTGCGGATCCTCGCGACGCTGCTCCACCCCACCGATGGCGTGGCCCTTGTGAACGGGTTCGACTGTCAGCAGCAGTCCGAGCTGGTGCGGCGGCAGATCGGCTTTATCTCGGCCAACACCGCGGTCTACGACCGCATGACCGCGTGGGAGTTTGTCGAGTACTTCGGCAAGCTCCACGGGCTGGGCGGCGTGGAGCTGTCCGAGCGGATCGACACGCTGTTCGATCACCTCGAGATGCAGCCCATGCGCGACACGCTGGGCGCCAAAATGTCCACCGGCATGAAGCAGCGCGCGTCGATCGCCCGGGCGCTGATCCACGACCCACCGGTCCTGATCTTCGACGAGGCGACCAACGGCCTCGACGTGCTGGCCGCCCGCGCGGTGCTCGACACGGTGTCGCACCTCCGCGAGCAGGGCAAGTGCCTGATCTTCTCGACCCACATCATGCGTGAGGTGGAGCGGCTCTGCGACAGCGTGGCCGTGATGCACCGCGGGCGGATCCTCGCGCAGGGCACGATCGAGGAGCTCAGCGACCTGCACCATCAGAACGACCTGGAAGAACTGTTCTTCCAGCTGATCCGCGACGCCGACGCCGCTGCTCAGGAGGCGCTGGACGCGTGAACTGGCGCAACATCCAACTCGTGTGGGCCCGTGAGGTCCGCGACCAGCTGCGCGACCGCCGCACGCTGTTCATGGTGGCGGTCCTCCCGCTGTTCATGTACCCGCTGCTCGGCGCCAGCTTCTTCCAACTGTCGCAGTTCCTCAAGCAGCACAAGGCGACCGTGGCCGTTGTGGGCGCGGAGCAGCTCGGCCAGGTCGACGGCGTCCCGCCGCTGATCGACGGCGACGCGTTCGCCGCCGACCTGTTCTTGGACCCGCAGCAGTCGCGACTGCTCGAGGTGCAGCGGATCGCAAGCGACAGCCCCGACGCCGACCTCAAGTCGCTCCAGCGGCGGCTCCGCTCAGGGGACATCGACGCCATCGTCCGCTTCCCCGATGACTTCGCCGAGAGCCTGGGGCGGATCCGCGAGCAGTCCAAACAGCCACCCGGCGCCGAAGCGGATGACGCCGACGAGCCCGACCCGCAGATCAGCACCATCCCCGTGCTCTCCAACACGGCCCGCGAGGCGTCGCAGGTGGCGCACCTGCGGGTCGACCGCGTGCTGGGCGCGTGGGTCGAGCGGGTGGTCCGCCGCAACCTGGCGGACAGCAAGGTGCCCGAGAGCATCACCCGCCCCATCCAAGTCGTCTCGAAGGACGTGGCGGACGAGTCGCAGAAGCGGGCCGGCGTGTGGGCCAAGCTGCTGCCGTTCGTGGTCTTCGTGTGGGCGCTGACGGGCGCGTTCTACCCCGCGGTGGACCTGTGCGCCGGTGAGAAGGAACGCGGCACGCTCGAAACCCTCTTGTCGAGCCCCGCCCAACGCGGCGAGATCGTGTGGGGCAAGATGCTGACGGTCATCTGCTTCAGCATCGTGACTTCGCTGCTCAACCTCGCCAGCCTCGGCGCCACGGGCAAGTTCTTGCTCGGCCAGCTCACCACCGCTTCGGGCGGCGACGCCGGGCTGGGGATGCCGCCTATCACGTCGCTGCTGTGGCTGATCGTGGCGCTGCCGCCGGTGGCGGCGTTGTTCAGCGCCCTGAGCATCGCCTGCGCGTCGTTCGCCAAGAGCACCAAGGAGGGTCAGTACTACTTCATGCCGCTGTTCATGGGCATGATGCCGCTGATGCTGTTCCCGATGTCGCCGGGGGTGGAGCTCAACCTGGGCAACTCGCTCGTGCCGCTGATGGGCGTGGTGCTGCTCCTGCGGTCGCTGATCGAGGGGCAGTATCTGGAGGCGTTGCGGTACGTCATTCCGGTGACCGCCGTGACGCTCGTCTGCTGTCTGCTGGCCGCCAAGTGGGCCGTGCACCAGTTCAATCAGGAGTCGGTGCTATTCCGAGAGGGCGAGCGGTTCAGCGTTGGGCAGTGGCTGAAGAAGCTGGTCCGCGAGCCGCAGCCGGTCGCCACCGCCGGCATGGCGATGGCGTGCATCGGGTTCGTGTTCCTGCTCAAGTTCTTCGCCGAGATGGCGGTGGCGGGCCTCGTGGCGGGCGCCGAGCCTGGCATGCAGCTGCTGGCCGTGACCCTGCTGGTCAGCCAGGCCTGCATCCTGACGCCGGCGGTGGTGATGGCCCTGACGCTCGTCCAGCAGCACGCCGCTGCGCTGTTTGGGCGGCGGCGACCAACCGCTGCGTCGCTCGCGCTCGCCGTGCTGACCGCCGTGTTGGCGCACCCGGTCGGGATGCAGCTGGCCCACTTGGTGCAGAGCATCTACCCGCCGTCAGAGGAATTGATTAGCCAGACCGCCTGGATTTCCGCCCTGATCATGCAGGCCTCGCCCTGGCTGCTCGTGCTGCTGATGGGCGTGCTGCCGGCGGTCTGCGAGGAGCTGACCTTCCGGGGGTTTGTGCTGGGAGGCCTTCGGTCGTCCGTCCCCACGACCTGGGCCGTGCTGGTCTCGGCGGTTGCGTTCGGGGCGGCCCACACCATCCTGCAGCAGTCAATTTCCGCCGGAATCCTCGGCATCCTGCTGGGCTATCTGGCGGTCCGCTGGGGGAGCGTCTGGCCCGGAATCTTCTTCCACGCTGTGTACAACTCGCTAATGCTGCTGTTTACCTCCAACGCCGGGGCGATTTCCGATTGGGCCCAGAAAAGCGGTTGGCGCGGCGTCCTGCAACTGGATGATAGAGGGCAGGTCAGCGGGTACCACGGGGCGGTGGTTGCCCTGGCGGCCGTGGGCCTATGTGCGATGCTAGTTTTCTACGAGCGTACGAAGCCCCGGGCGGCTACAATGGCGGACCCCGCCCAGTAGTTCTGGCTCTAGACAGGCCGGCCCGCAGCATACTGCGTGCGGATAGCCGTGGTTGCCTGGGTACTGGCGTCCTCCCGCCCTTAGAAACGCTGCCGCTGAATGTCTGCGATTGCTCTTCGTGCTCGGGTTGTCTACCCCGTCGTTGCCCCCCCTGTGGAAGGGGGCGTTGTGGTGGTGGAAAACGGCCGGATCGTCGAGATTGGACGCCGCACCCCGCCTGGGGCGGTTGAGCAAGATCTTGGCGACGCCCTGCTGATCCCTGGGCTCGTCAACGCGCATACCCACCTCGAGTTCAGCTCGCTTAAGAAACGCCTCGGCAAGCCGGGCATCAGCCTTCCTGAATGGGTGCGTCTGGTTATCGGGCAACGGCCTACCAGCCGCCAGGTGGACAAGGCGGTCGCCGCCGGGCTGCAGCAGAGCGTTCAGGCCGGCGTCACGACCGTCGCCGACATCTGCCGCCTCCCGAGCAACGCTTACGCAGACGCGGCTGTGTGCCCCCGTTCGGTGCTCATGCAGGAGTCGATCGGCTACTCTCAGGCCCGTGCGGCGTCGGCCCTGTCCGCCGCCAAGCAGGGGCTGGAGGAGCTGGGCGCCGCGTCCCAGCGGGCCGATGGCCGGGTGTCGCTCGGGGTCAGCCCCCACGCCCCGTACACGGTGTCGCCTCACCTGATCCGCGAGCTGGTCTCGTTGGCATCCGAACGCAGGCTGCCCGTGGCGCTGCACCTGGCGGAGTCGCCGGAAGAGCTGGAGCTGATGAACTCCGGCACCGGGCCGTTCCAGGAGCTGCTTGAGGAACGCAGCATGTGGGACCCGTGGAGCGTCTCGCGCGGGGCGACGCCGCAAGACTACCTGCGGATCCTTAACCTGGCCCCACACGCGCTGGTGGTCCACGGCAACTACCTGGACCACGCCTCGCTAGCGATGATGGGCCGGCATGCGGACAGCATGTCGCTGGTTTACTGCCCCCGCACCCACAGCTACTTCCAGCACAGCGAGTACCCGCTCGCCGAGGCGCTGGCGTTGGGTGTCCGGGTCTGCATTGGGTCAGACAGCCTGGCGTCGAGCCCCGACCTGTCGATCCTCAGCGAGATGCGCGAGGTCGCGGCCAAGCACCCGACCGTCTCGCCGGACGCCATCCTGCGGATGGCGACCCATTCGGGCGCCGAGGCGCTGGGCGTCAACGACCGGTCCGGCAGCATCCGCCCCGGCGCGCCGGCCGACATGGTGGCGGTTAATGTTCCCGGCGGCATCGACGGCCGGGCCAACAGCCTGCTCGAGTCCGTACTCAACGACGATCAGCCGATCGCCGGCTGCTGGATCGGCGGCCAGGCGGTGGTGTAGCGGGCCGCAGGGTCCGCGCGGCGCACACGTTCAACCGGCCCGATAACTCAGGCCTATAGACGCAGCTCGACTGCAGAGATCTGGCGGTGTTAGCACCGCGGCGAGACGCACTCGCTCAGCGCGACCGCTCCCAGCGGGATCGTCCGCTCGGTAAGGAGCTGCAGCTCGGTCGCCTTGGCGGCGAGCTGCGTGGCGTTCTCCGCGCGGAACTTCCGCAGCACGCGGGCGCGGATCTTCTCGACCGTCCGCACCGACACGTCGAGGTCGTTGGCGATGGCCTTGTTGAGCTTGCCGCCGATCACGGCGTCCATCACCCGACGCTCCTGGGCGGTCAGCTCACTGGCGGAGGACTTGAGCGCGGTCAGCCGGCTCCGCAGGTCCATGCACATGGCGTCCTGGTCCAGCGCCTTGCCGACCGCGCGGCGCAGCGTCTCCGCCGCGTAGGGCTCCTCGAGCACCGTCACCGCGCCCTGCTGCATGTACTCGACCGCCGCGGCGACGGTGGCCTGCCCGGCAAGCACGACCAGCGGCGTGGCGTCGCCCCGCGCCTTGAGCTCCTGCTGGAGCTGCAGGCCGGTTGTTCCGCCAAGGTCGTGTCCCACCACCAGGCAGTGCGGCCGCGACTCGCGTTGAATCTCCAGGCAGGCGCCGGCGCTCGGCAGGGTTCGGGCGTCAATCGTGTCAGATCGTAGCTCGGCGGCCAGGGCTTCCCTTACCTGCGGATCACAGTGAGCGACGTAAACAACGCGTTGGCTAGCACGGTACACAGTAGGTCTCCGGAATCTCAATGAGGCGGGTACATCTTCCCCACCCCCTCCCCACGACAACGGGCCTTTGAATGCGCAATGGTTTTTCTTCACAATCTGGCGCCCATGGCCTGGATCGGACCTAAGGCTTTACTGTGTAAGAGCTTTTAGCTAGGATTCGGACACCCGAACCCTGGTTGCGGGAGCCCAAAAGACAGCCGCAAGCTGGTCATTCGCCCCGTTCTGGTCGGTTCGGACCACGCCTTTTCGGGGCCAGCTGCCAACGGTCCCATCCGTGTATGCTTCGCGGTGCGGTTGGCCGATTGGCCGACCGCGCTAAGGTTCTTGTGATCGCCATCGATGGCCAGCGCACCGACGCTCCGGGGCGCCGGGTCCCACCGACCAGCGGTTGCAGGAGGAGCCGAAGCGAGAGTCAACCGCGTAGCATGGACGCTGATTCACCTAGGGCGACCCGTGTCCGACGAACGTCAGATCACCGCCGTACTCCAGGCGATCAGCCGGGGCGATCACAAAGAGATCGACCGTCTTGCGCCGATGGTCTACGACGAGCTCCGCGAACTCGCGCTGCGGTACATGAGCCGGCAGCCGGCCGGGCACACGCTCCGCTCAACCGCCCTGGTTAACGAGGCGTACCTCAAGCTCTGCTCCGACCGGGACGTCGACTGGCGGGGGCGGAGCCACTTCTTCGCCGCTGGGGCCCAGGCGATGCGTCGGATCCTGGTGGACCACGCGCGGAGCAAGGGCCGGCAGAAACGCGGCAGCGGCTTGCAGCGGGTCGAGTTCGAAGAGGGGCTGCTGGGCGAGGACGAGCCCCATGAGGACGTGCTCGCATTGAACGAAGCGCTTACCAAGCTGCAGACGCTGGACGAGCGGCAGTCGCAGATCGTCGAGCTGCGGTTCTTCGGGGGCCTGACGGTCGCCGAAGTCGCCGAGGCGCTGGGGCTCTCCAAGCGGACGGTCGAGCTCGAGTGGAAGATGGCGCGGGCTTGGCTGCGGCGAGAGCTCTCCGGCGGCGGGGCGTCGTAGGTCGCAACGACAACCAGTCGGAATCTACTGGCCGCTTCCTGCCTTGACGCCCGACGGGACCAGCCGACGCCCTAGGTTCAGGGCCGTCGTCCGTTCGGCCGATACCCGAACCGTGATAGCCCGGTCCGAACGGCCGATCGCGATCGCCAGGGGCGACTCGGGCAGCTGCTTGGGCGCCGTGAAGCCGATGGCGTCGGCCATATAATCGGAGAGGACCGCGTTCTGCCACGCGGCGTAGCGGTCGAGCCACACCCTCCCGCTCAGGCCGCCCGGCTGTTGGCCGGGTCGGACCCCAGCCGCCAGTTCACGAAACTCGGGGGTGGGGACATCGGCTAGCAGCACTTGGGTATCCCCGAGGACCGCCAGCTTCCCGACGTGCAGTCCATCGACGCCGTAGTAGCGACGCATGATCGCCTGCGTGTCGGCGGACGGCGGGTCTTCGAGCGCCGCGCCGAGGTCGCTGACAAACCTGGTGACCGGCGGCTGGTCCTCGCCCAACAATTGCTCTTCGTCTACCTGTACGGCTAGCTTAATCCGCGCGTCCGAAGCCGCGACCGTCCGGTTCCAGGCGTCGGTTGCCGCCCGCACCTCGGCAAGGAACTGCTCCGCGTCCGATACCCGCAGCACGGCGGCCCGGTTGGAGTAGAACGGGTCTTCCGCGGTGCGCGTCAGCAGCACCGCGTCGGCCGCGGTGACCATCCCGACCGCTGCGAGCGTCCGAGCCTCGAACTCCGCGTACTCTTCGCCGGGGTAGACGCTCGCCTCTAGCTCGTCGGGACGTCCTTGGCAGTAGGCGAGCCACACGCTCATAAGCGTGCGCAGCGCCCCGCTGCGGGCGTCGCCCGCGAGGGTGGCGATGGGCAGACGCGGCGAGTCGCCCAGACGCGGCGCCACTTGCTGATTGCCTGCCCCCGTCGTGGCGGCGTTGCTCCCAAGCTCATCGGCGACAACCTCGACCGAGAATTCCTCGTCTGTCAGCGAAACTCCTAGCGAGACCTCCCTGAACAGCTCAGAGACACGTTCGGCGAGTGGGAGGTTCCCGCCGATGGCGGCGTCGATCCACCGGGCCGAAGGAGGCCACCCCAGTTCGTTGAGGGCGATTCGTTGGCCGCGGCTGCGGCCGGCATGCTGCAACTCGACGCGCTGGCGGAGCTGGTCCAGGCCCTGCTGCGAAACGCGGAGGGTCACGTCGTGTGTGGGCTCCGGTTGGGCCGCACGGGCGCCCAAGTCGTCTTGGAGGAGGGCTTGCCGGTCGAACGGCGCCACCATCGTCACGCCGCCACGGACGCGCGAGGCGAACTCGATTCCACCGACGGTGAAGATCCCGATGTCGCCGGTGAGGTCGCCGCCGAAAGTCTCCACAAGAGCAGCCGGGGGGGTAGGCGTTGTCGCAAACAGGTGCAGCCGCTCGAGCTCGCCATCAGGTGCGGCGACGCCGACCGTCACGCTGCCGCCGGCTAGCTTGAGGTCTGGCGCAGCAAGCAGCGGCAGCCACTCCTTCCCGAGCACCGGCAGCCCCGCGTCGGCCGCCATCCCCTGCACCCTGGAGAGCGTTTCCAGGGGATCACGAATCGTGAGCGTGGCGAGCCAGTCGGGCGGGAGTGGGCCCTGAGCCTGCGCGGGTTGGCAGGCAAGGAGGGTGGCCAACAGCAACGCCGCGGTCACTCTTCGGACGTTGGGCATGGGGCGTCTGGAACGGGTGCGGGGCCGGCTCAGCAGCTGCGCAGCATGCGAAACTCGGCCGCGGAACACGTGCCCAGTATAACATGACGCAGCACGGCAAGATCCGGACCGCCTGCCGGCCGCTCGCGGGCCGGCGCAAGGTTTGCGCCGGATCTCCAACACGGAGTGAGACCCTCACGCGAGATCACGGCAACTACCGACCTTGGCGGCCCGCAGTGGCGCTGGTTGCCGCTAGAGCTGAGCCTTCGCGGCCGCGACGATCGCCTCGGTGGTGATGCCCCGCGCCTGGTAGACCTCCTGGTAGGGCCCCGAGTCGCCGAAGCCGTCCATGCCGACGAACGCGCCGCCGGCGCCGATCCAGGCGTCCCAGCCCTGCCGGACGCCGGCCTCAACGCCGACCCGGGCGGTGACAGCGGGCGGCAGCACGCTGTCCTTGTAGGACTGTTCCTGTTCGTCAAACAGCTCGAACGACGGCATGCTCACCACCCGGGCCTTCACGCCGTCGGCGGTCAGCTGCTCGTAGGCCTCGACCGCGAGGTACAACTCGCTGCCGGTCGCGATCAGGATCACGTCGGGGCTGCCGCCCTGGGCTTCGGCCAGCACGTAGCCGCCCTTGTCTAGGCCCTCGACGCTGGCGAACTTGTCGCGGCAGAGGGTCGGCATGTTCTGGCGGGTGAGCACCATCGCCACCGGGCGGTGCTGCTCGGAGATAGCGACCCGCCACGTGCGGCTGGCTTCGTTGGCGTCGCCGGGGCGGATGACCACCAGGCCGGGGATCGACCGCGCGGCGGCCAGCTGTTCAACCGGTTGGTGGGTGGGGCCGTCCTCGCCGACCCCGATCGAGTCGTGGGTGAAGACGTAGGTGACCGGCAGCTTCATGATCGAGCTCAGCCGCATCGACGGGCGGAGGTAGTCGCTGAACACGAAGAAGGTGGACACGTACGGCCGCAGGCCCAAAAGCGCCATGCCGTTGCCGGCGGCGGCCATCGCGTGTTCGCGGATGCCGAAGTGCAGGTTGCGGCCGCCGTGCGTCGTGGCGGAGAAGCTGCCCTCGCCATCGATGAGCGTCTTGGTGCTGGGGGCCAGGTCGGCCGAGCCGCCGAGCATCCACGGGAGGTTCTTGGCGACGCCGTTGAGCGCCTTGCCGCCGGTGTTGCGGGTGGCGTTCCCTTTCGCGTCGGCGGGGAACTCGGGCAGGTCCTTGTCCCAGCCCTCGGGGAGCTGGCCGGCCCAGATTGTCTCGAGCTCGGCCGCCAGTTCCGGGTGCGCGGACTTGTAGGCCTCGAAGGTCTTGTCCCAAGACGCGCGGGCCGCGGCACCACGCTCGCCCATGGTGTCGGCGAAGTGGGTGAGGGTTTCCTCCGGGACGTAGAACTTCTTGTCGGCAGGCCAGCCGTAGCCCTCCTTGGTGAGCTTGATCTCGTCTTCGCCGAGCGGGGCGCCGTGGGCGCCGGAGGTGCCAGCTGCGTTGGGGGCGCCGTAGCCGATCACGCTGCGGACGATGATCAGGGTGGGGCCGGCGTCGTTGGCCTTGAACTTGGCGAACGCCTGCGACAGCGACTTCAGGTCGTTGGCGTCGTCGACGCGGTAGACGGTCCAGCCGAGTCCCTCGAATCGGGTCGCGACATCCTCGCTGAACGCCAGGTCGGTGCCGCCCTCGATGGTGATGCTGTTGTCGTCGTAGACCCAGCACAGGTTCGACAGCTTCAGGTGGCCGGCCAGCGAAGCGGCCTCGCACGCGACGCCCTCCATCAGGTCGCCGTCGCTGCACTGCACGTAGACGTCAAAGTCGAACAGCTGCTGACCCGGCTTGTTGTAGCGGGCGGCAAGCCAGCTCTGGCCGATCGCCATGCCGACGCTGTTGGCGCACCCCTGACCGAGCGGTCCGGTGGTGGTCTCGACGCCGGTGGTGTGCCCGAACTCGGGGTGACCCGGGGTGAGGCTGCCGAACTGGCGGAAGTTCTTCAGGTCGTCGACCGTGAGTGATGGCTCGTCTAGCACCTTGCCGCAGGCCTTGGTCTTCTTGATGCCCGAGACGTGGATCATCGAGTACAGCAGCATCGACGCGTGGCCGCACGACAGGATGTACCGGTCCCGGTTCGGCCACAGCGGGACGGCCGGGTCGTAGTCCATCTCCTGGGCCCAGATCTGGTACGCCACCGGCGCCAGAGCCATGGGGGTGCCGGGGTGCCCGCTGTTGGCCGCCTGCACCCCGTCCATGGAGAGGGTGCGGATCGTGTTGATGGCGGTAGTGACGGTATCCAGGGCGGACGTGGACATGGAGGGGGAGTCTCACTAACGGGTACGGAAGCCTGCAACGAATGGCGTCAGTCTAGGTGTCGCCTGCTCAGACTGTCAACGATGCCCCGGGTTTACCGCCGGTGGATCCGCCGTGCCCACCCGACCGACGGTAGCGGCAAGGTCAAATTACCGAATCCACGCCGTCCGGGCTTGCAACTCGGACCCTAGGAGAGCTCGATCCGGCGTCCCTCGCGGTGGCTGGTCTGCCCGGCGATCACCAGCGTGGCCGCCCGGTAGGCGTCCTCTAGGCCGGAGCTCTTGAGCACCAGGCTCGACACGGCGCGGTGGAACTGCATCAGCAGCTGCTCGCCGACCGGCCGCTCGGAGTCGAGCGACTCGGTGTGCTGACCGGCGTCGTCGAACCAGACGAGGCGATTGGGGAGGTCCAAGAACGCGATGCCCCGCTCGCACACCACCTGCAGCTCCGCCGGCCTGCGGAACGACGCCGCGTCGGACCACGCGCTCGAGACATAGCTGCCGCACGCGATCTGCGCCATCACGCCGCAACCCTCGCCCGGGCCGGGTCGGAAGCCGAGCGTCATCAGCGAGTAGTCGCCGCACGCCTCGGAGACCGACGGCGTGTGCGGGCCGGTCTCGTGGGCGGCGCCCGTGACGCTCTGCACTTCACGACCGGCAACGTAGCAGCACCAGTCGACCATCTCGACCAGCCGCCGCATGTTGGCGGGGCCGTCGCCGTCGTCGCCGCGGGAGGCGTAACGCTGGTTGCAGAAGATTAGGCGCGGCCGGCCGAGCCGGGTCGCCATGAGCTCCTGCAGACGCGTCGTGGCCGGCGCGAGACGCTTAGGGAATTCCGCCATGAAGGCGATGCCCGCGTTGGCCACCCGGTCCCGCAGGGTCGCGGCCTGCTGGGCCTCGAGGTTGACCGAAGCGCCGCAGTAAACGGCCTTGCCAAAGTCACAGGCGGCCAGGATCGGCAGCGCGCCGAACCAGCGGGCCGAAAGCAGCATTACCGCGTCGACGTCCTCGCAGGCGGCCAGCGCCCGGAAACCCTCCATCGGGCGGGCGCCAAGCTCGTTGGCGACCTGCTCGGCGCGGTGGGCGACCGGGTCGCAGACCGCCCGGACCTGGAACCGAGTGGACAACGCGTGCAGCGCGGGTTTGTGCCGCGTGGCCCAGGAGGGGCCGAGTCCAATGAGGCCGAGTCTGAACTTCAAGTGTTACCGTCCGCTGCCTGGCGTGCTGTGCACGGCTTCCTGCCGACCGCCCCGAATATAGCGAATGGCGGGCCGATTCCCCAACCTGAATTGGGGCTAAGCCCCCGCCGGCGGGCGGCGGCTCGCCCTCCGCGCTACTCCATCAGCTTGCGGACATCGGGGTCGGCAAGCTGCTTGACGACCTCGGGCAGCGTCGCGTCGATGGACTGCAGCTTGCCGCGGCCCTCGCGGACACGCTGCTCTACGTCACGCTGCAGGTCGGGGGAATCAAACTCCCACGCCACCGCCTTAACCTCTTCAGACATCGAATCCAACGGGCGGACCAGTCGGAAACCGATCCCCATCGACGGGTCATCGGTGAACCACCAGGGGCTGAGCGGGATGTTCGGGTCGGACGCCTTCCAGTCCTCGTCGACCGAGAGCAGCCGCGCTGCGAACGTGGCGTCGGCCGGCTCGGACTCGTAGAAGCCCCCCTTCGCGATCCGCGGGAACTGCTGCTCCGGCTTGCCGATCGCCTGCCGCCACGTGAGCGGCCCGTTGGACGCCGCCGACTTGTGGGGCACGTCGAGCACCCACTCGGCGGCGTTGCCAATCATGTCGTGCAGGCCGAACGCGTTGGCCGTCTTCTCGCCGACCGGGTGTGCGACGTAGTCGCTGTTCGCCTCGTACCACGCGGCGGCGTCGAGATCGCCGGCCGGGGCGTCGCCGTCGGCGCCAGCGCGGGCGGCGTGCTCCCACTCGGCCTCGCTCGGCAGCCGGTACGGCTCGCCGGTGAGCACGCTCAGCCACTTAGTGTACTGCCGGGCCGCGTAGGCGGTCATGGTCACGGCCGGCAGATTAGGGTCCTCGCCTGAGTAGTACGTGGTGGACGGATCGTAAAGCGCCGTGGGCGCCGTGATGCCGTCGACGGTTGTGGGCGTCGCATCGATGGCCGCCTTGAGGGCGGTGCGGCTGGCCAGCGCCTTCTCAAGCTTGGGGCTTCCGTCGTAGAGCAGGCCGCGGAGATAGGCGAGTTCGCCGAACGTGCTGTTGAGCGCCATGAACGGCTTGTACTGCGCCCAGGTGACCTCGGTGGTCGCCATCCAGTAGGGCGGAATCTTCACCTGAACGGGAGGCGACTGGCTGTTGGGCTCTGCTTCTGACGCGTCGCCCCGCGGTCCTAGCGTCACGACGCCGCCCGGGATGGGCGTCATCTTGAACTTTACCCCGGCGCCCGGGATGGATTGCTCGTAGGGAACCATGAAGCCGTGGTCGGTCTCGACGAAGGGACCGCTGGCGGGCTTCTCGGCGGAGATCCCAACTTTGCTCGTGGATTCTCCGTGGCTCAAGCCGGCGGCGAGAGTGAGTAGAACCAGCGGGCACACGCGGAGCGGCTTCGGAGACATAGACGGCCTTGAGGGGATTCTGGGGGAGGACCCACCATTATGGCTGCTCTGGAGACTCGTTCCAACCTGCATGTCGCCGCAGCATCTCGCGAACCTCGTCCATCGGCAGCCCGACGACGTTTGATTCGCTGCCAGCGATAATCCGCACAAACCCGAGCCCGTCCTGGTAGCCGAAGGCGCCCGCTTTGCCGCGCCAGGCGTCGCTGTCCAGGTAGTCTTCCAGCCAGTCATCGGTGAGGCTGTCCATCATTAGCACCGACTCGCTGTGCCAACACTCGGCCGGTTCGGGGGCGTCAGTCCCCCACAAGCAGACGCCGGTCAGCACGCGGTGCTCGGTTCCGCTGAGCGTGAGCAGGATGCGGCGGGCGTCGTCGC
Organism: Posidoniimonas corsicana; assembly: GCF_007859765.1. Taxonomy (NCBI): domain Bacteria; kingdom Pseudomonadati; phylum Planctomycetota; class Planctomycetia; order Pirellulales; family Lacipirellulaceae; genus Posidoniimonas; species Posidoniimonas corsicana. The sequence goes on along the minus strand of NZ_SIHJ01000001.1, from coordinate 743,109 downwards.
GGTCGGCCGGCTTGCCAAGCACCTGACCGTTGCACTCTGCGATCGTGTCCGCCGCCAACACCCACGCCGGCGGGTCCCCTTGGTCGGCGATCCGCCTGACGACATCCTCGGCCTTGCGTCGGGCCAGGTCGCACACCAAGCTGGTAGGGTCCGGCAGCCGCGGCGCGTCGGCCTCGGCCGAGTCGCACGGCGGGAAGAGGTTAAACTCGATGCCGGCGTCGGCCAGCAACTCGCGTCGGCGGGGCGATCCGCTCGCCAAGACTAATCGCTTCATGCTCTCAACTCACTAGACGCTAAGGTAAGTCACGCCGCGAAATGCAGGTACTGTACGAGGATAATCACCTGCTCGCGGTCGTAAAACCGCCGGGCGTCGCGACGATGGGAACGCCCCAGGGCGTCGAGACGCTTCTCGACCAGGCCAAGCAGTACCTGGCGCGGAAGTACCAGAAGACAGGCAATGTGTACCTGGGCGTCGTGAGCCGCCTGGACGCGCCGGTGACCGGCGTGGTGCTGATGGCCCGCACCTCCAAAGCCGCGTCCCGCCTGAGCGCCGCGTTCCGGGACCGGGAAGTGGGCAAGCAGTACCTGGCGCTGGTGGAGGGACGACCCGACCCCGAGCAAGCGCGGCTCGAGCACTTCCTCCGCAAGGACGAACGCCACCGGAAGGTCCACGTCACGAACAGCGGGGCCGAGGACGCCACCCGCGCCGAGCTGAGCTACGAAACGCTCGTCTGCCGCGGCGAGCACTCGCTCCTCCTGGTCAAGCCGGTGACCGGGCGGAAGCACCAGATCCGCGTTCAGCTGGCCAAGATCGGCTGCCCGATCGTCGGCGACCGCAAGTACGGCAGCCCGACCCCGCTGAAGCAGGGCATCCGGCTGCACGCCTGGCGGCTCGCGGTAGAGCACCCGGTGCGACGCGAGCCGCTGACGCTCAGGTGTCCCCTGCCCCGCACATGGCCCGAATGGGCCCAGCACGCGGCCGACAAGGCGGGTGAGTAGCAGCGACTGTGGGGGCGACGCGCAGATCCCTTCGAGAATCGTGCAATAATAAAGAAGCCTACTGGCGTATCGTATCCCGGTGCGTTGTTTCTGCCGGGGGAGCCTCGCACAGGGCTGGCCCCGCACTAGGTTAACCACTGAGGCGTTCTTGTCGAAGCCGCTAGGCCAGACACCGTTTGAGCAAGCCCTGCTGGCCAGCGGGCTGGTTCCCCCTGCGCAGATTGCCGAGGCCCGCGCGGAGCTGAACGGCTCGGTAGGCGACCAGGCGTTGGCGGCCAAGCTGGTTGAGCTCGAACTCCTCAACGAGTGGCAGGTCGACCAGCTGCGCGAGGGACGCACCAAATTCACGCTAGGCCAGTACGCGATCATCGATACGGTCGCCAAGGGCGGCATGGGCCACGTGTTCAAGGGCGAGCATCAGCTGCTCGGGCGCGTCGAGGCGATTAAGGTGCTGCCGCGGAGCAAGAGCCGCCCCGACGCGATCGCCAGCTTCAGGCAAGAGATTCGCGCCCAGGCCCAGCTCAACCACCCGAACCTGGTGAGGGTGTCGTACGCCGACCGCGATGGGGACACCTACTTTCTGGTTACCGAGTTCGTGCCGGGCGTCGACCTCCGGCGGCTTGTCCGCCGCACCGGGCCGCTGCCGCCCGACGCCGCGGCGTGGGTGGTGCTGCAGGCGGCGCAGGGGTTGGAGTTCGCCCACCGCCGTGGCATCGTCCACCGGGATGTGAAGCCCGGCAACCTGCTGGTCACCCCGGATGGGGACGTCAAGCTCGCCGACCTCGGGTTGGCGTGGTACCTGAACCACGAGGTGCCGACCGACCCCGGCGGACGGAAGAAGGTGGTGGGCACGTGTGACTACCTTGCGCCGGAGTCGATCTCCGACCCCACGCGGATCATCCCGGTGAGCGACCTCTACTCGCTGGGCTGCACGCTCTACTACGCGGTGACCGGCAAGGTGCCCTACCCCGGCGGCAATGCGGTGGAAAAGATGCGGCGGTGCCTGCGCGAGCCGCCGCTCCCCCCGCAGAGCATCCAGCATGACCTGCCCGACACGGTGGTCGAGGTGATCGCGCTGCTGATGGACAAGAACCCCGAGACCCGGGTGCCGTCCGCTTCGGTCGCCATCGAACTGCTCCGGCCGCTGCTGCAGGAGGGGTCGCGCGAGCGGGTGTGCGAGAGCATCCGGGCTTACGACCGGGTGATGAGCGAGCGGGGCCGCACCGACCGGTCCGGCGCGCACGCGGCGACGAACCTCATCAGCGAGACCCTTACCGATTCCGACTCGCACCCGTACTCAGAGCCCGGCGACCCGGCGAGCGACATGACGCCCGACGCCCAACAGACCAGCGGCGCCCTCAGCACCACGGGCGAGGTTCCGATCGCGAGCGAGACCCCCACGCCGATCCATCCGCCGTTGGCGCCGCCGCCACCCGCCCAGCCGCTGGACGTGGCGGTGTGGGCCGTGGCGGGGCTCGCGCTGCTTGGCACACTGGGCATCGCCGCCGCGGGGCTGCTGAAGATCCTCGGCTAGCGGCCGACGCCGGGCGTAGGATCAGCCCTCGTTCTTCCGCGCGTTGGCCAGGCGGCTTTTTACGCCCTGGATCTCGCTCGGATTCAGGAACGCCGCGAGCACGCTTCTGGTGTCGGCGAAGATCCGGTCGATCCGCTTCTGGATCATGGGCACGTCCGACGTGCTGGACTGCTCGAGGTTGCGCAGCTGGCGGTCGAAGATCGCCCGGGCGGGCAGCCGCTCGAGGTCGGTGATTAGGCGGACGGCCTGGTCGTAGTTCTTGGCCTCGATCGCCGCGTCGATGCGCGCAATCAGGATTTTGCGCTGCGCGACCAGGTCGATCAGGTCCTCGCGGAGGATGCCCAGCTTTGCCTCGGCGTTGAGCCGCGTGGTCTCGTCGAGGAGCGGAACGTCCATCTCGTCTACTGAGCCGGGCGCCACCGGCACCTTGGCGACCAGCTGCGACCCGCTCTTGATGTAAGCCATGAGGATGGGCGCCTCGCCCGGCTCGATCACCAGCCGACCATCGGGCCCGGTGGCGCCGGCGGGCTCTCGCTCCGCATCCTCACCGTCCTGGATGAACACTTGGTAGCCGACCAGGGCTCGTGCAGGGTCCGCCTTCGCGTGCGCACGCAGCGTGATCGGCGCCGACCTGCGGGGCAGCCGGACGGCGAGCCGTTCGACCCGACCCCGTCGGCGTGAGGGAAGCGGGCGTCGCGTGTGGCTGACAAACTTGGCGGTCGGGTTGTCGCCGGCCTCGCCCACCAGCAGGTAGGTCCACGGGACGTCACGGATCCCCTCGGCCGTGGCGGCGCCGTCCCGGTCGAGCTGCCGGAGCACCGGCTGCAGGATGTCGTCGGGGCGGATCCAGTCGGGCGCCCCGCGGCGCTGCGGCAGCTGGTCGCCGCGGAACGCTAGCTCGATCAGGTTGGGGTCGCCTTGGGAGATGCTAAACTCGGCCAGTGGCGAGAACGCTTGGCACGCTAGGCGGAATACGGCCTCCGGCGCCTGGGAGAGGGTCGCGACCTCGGCCTCGACCGGTCGTCCCCAACGCATGAGGATGGCGTCGTACTCGGCGACACGGGCCCAGACGCCGCGGGGCGTCTCGCGGATCTGGGCGACTAGCAGCTTGTCGGCGCCCTCGATGCCTTCAACCAGCGCCTCGCGGGCGGCGGCCTGTCCGTCGATCGCGTCCGCGACCAGCCGGGTCTCCGCTGGCGAGGCCGCCGCGATGTGCATGTCCCAGAGGGCGCCGATCGACGCGTCGGCGCGCTCGTTGACGTGGGTGTCGACGTCGGCGGCAACCTCTTGGTCGCCGGCGGTCACCGACTCCACCGCTACAAGCATTTGAATCTCGTAGGGGGAGAGACGCCACGTGCTGCTCTGAGCCGTGGCGTGGCTACTGGCGAGAAGCGTCGCGACGAACGCCGCAACCGACGCCAGGTGGAGTGCTTGCTGGATTACGCGTTGAGTCCGTGTCATAGCTGCCAGCCCTCCAAGGTTTGGTAGAGCGACACACAGCTCTCGGTTGGGCCCTTCAGGTCGCGGCGGTAGGCGTAGAAATTGACCGTCTGCCACAGCGGCAGCACCGGCAGGTCGCCGGCCGCCAGGGCGTGCACGCCCCGCAACGCCTCGCCGACCTCCACCCAGTTGCGGGCGTCGTCGAGGCGTTTAAGCGCCGCCACCATGGGATCGCTGCAGCGTCCGGCGACGCCCTCGGGACCCAGCAGAGTCACCGCGTCGACCAGCGGCTCCCACACCGCCAGCTCTGCGTAGCGTAGGTCAAAGTCTGGCTCGTCCGACAGCAGCTCTACCTCGCTGAGTTCCACCACCTCGATGGGCACACCGGCCGCCTTGAGCTGCATCTGGATCGACTGGCAGGCGGTGCGCGCCACCGGGTCGCTGTTGTGCGCTAGGCGGAGCGTGGGGAACGGGCGGTCGGCCGGGTCTTCCTTGCCGTGCTCGGCCCGCTGCGCCTGCGACCACGACAGCGCGGAGAGCAGCGCTCCCAGGCGGGGGTCGTAGGGGCGGGGCTCGACGCCGTCGTTGTAGCCGTAGCGGATTGGGTCGCTGAGCGACACGCCGGCGGGGAACGGGCCGCTGACCACCTGGAACCCGAGCTCCGAGCGGCCTCCCAGGATCAGCTCGTTGAGGATCTTCTCGCGATTGATTGCGTACAGCATCGCCCGCCGCAGCGGGCGGGCGTCGAGCAGCGGGTTGCGGTGAGTGGGGATCAGGACGTGGACCGTGGGCAGCTCGTACTTGCCAACGGCCAGCGACCGATCTCGGCGGACCGCCGCCAGCTGCCACGGCATCAGCCGGTCGATCAGCTTGACGTCGCCTCGCGACAACGCGGTTAGCGCTTCGCCGTCGTCGGCCAAGTACCGCTCTTCGAGTTCGGCGATCGGTGCGTCGGGGTCGCTGCAGATAAACTGGCTCAAGCCGTCGGTGGATTCGCCAACGGTGAATGAGACGCGTGGCGGCGCGATCCCGGCCTCTCGCAGCGACGACAGCCTCAGCATCGCGTCCGGCCTCACGTGCGGGCGCTGGAGTTCCAGCGTGAGCGAGCCCGTGAGCTGATCTACCGCCACCGACGAGACCAACGAAGGCAGAGGCGCCACGGCCTGGCTTCCACCGGGCGTAGACGCCCGCAGCAGCCAGCGGGCCAGCTCGTACGGTGTCTGCTTGGCCCGCTCCTCCGTGAACCCGAAGTGCAGCGCGGCGCCGCTGTCGTCCAGCGAGACCCGGCCCACCGGGCAGGTGTAGACCCCGCCCTCAGGGCTGTAGCCGCTCAGCTCTGTTATCGTCCGCCGCGCGACCCGGCCCGCCCGCAGCGATGCGGTTGAGTCGATCCGCGGTTCTAGGTCTCGCGGCGCCATGGTGCGGACGCCGACCGACATCGTGGGGTACTTCTCGGTCACCCTGCGCAGCAGCTCGTTGGCGAGCGGGTGATCGGGCAGGATCGCGAGCGCGTCGAAGGCGGCGTCACGGGCCTGCCGGTAGTCGCCATCACGGAGCGACCCGGCGCCCTCGCGGACCCGATCGGTGGCGTTCTGCTTGAACCTTGCACGCCAGCTCGAGACGACCTGCAGGTCGGCGTCGCGGAACTGCTTCTCCACCACGTCGAGCACGTCGCGCGCTGCACGCAGGTTGTTTGCGCCCACGTAGTCCTGGATGATCCTGTTGGCGACCGTGTCGACCGCGCGGCCGATGCCGCCGGCCTGAGGGTTGCGGTCATACAGGCTCAGCAGGATGGCGAGGGCCTGGTCGTACTCCTTCTTCTGGAACGCGTCGAGCGCGTTCGCCTGCAGGTACTGGGCGGTCGCCTGCTCTAGCCCTGGCAGGTTCTTGTAGTTCTTGTTCAGGAACGCGAAGTAGTCGAACGCGTCATTGAACTTCTTCTGCTTGGTCAGCTGGCTGGCCTCGGAGATCAGCATCTGCTCGTAGAGCCGCACGTCCTGGATATCGGACCAGGAGATCTCGTAGTCCTTGGTCGGTTGGTCGAGCAGCCGGACCACCAGCCGCCCTCCCGGGAAGGGGCGGGGGACTCGCCGGCCTGGGAGTTCCAGTGGAGCGACCTCCAGTGTTTTGCCGCCTGCTGATTGCTTGAGGACGACCTGGTCGAACGGGCGGCGGTCGACCACCCGCTGCGCATCGTCCTGTGCGACCGCCGCGGGGGCGGCGGCGAGCAACAGAATGCAGGCGATAAGCGTCAGGTTGGCGGTGCGGAGGTGCAAAGCGGACTCACGGCTGTGGGACAATAACCAGGGCGCCATCCGGCGTGGCGAGCGCGACGTCGCCGCCGAATAGCGCCGGACCGGCGGCGAGCCGCTGGCCGACGTCGAGGCCTCCGGTTGAGGCGCCGTCGGCAAGACTGAGCCGCGTCAACGACCCGGAACGCGTCGCCAGGATTGCGGCGCCGTCGCTAGCAGCGGGCGCACCGACCAGGTCGGACGCCGTGACCGTGGTCCGCCAGGCCGGCTGGCTGGGGTCCGTGGCGCGGATGCAGAGGAGTTCATCACCCGCGGTCGCGACCAGCACGCTCTGATCGTCTACCGCGTACGGGCCCCACAACACGGCCGCCCCGGGGTCGACCACGCCGGCCTCCTCGAGCGAGTCGGTTGCAAGGGCGGTGACCCGGCCGTTGGCCCGCGGAACAAACGCCAGCCCGCCGGCGACCGCGATGCGGCCCTGCGCGGCGTCGGGCCCGGCGGCCTCAACGCGGTGGATTTCTTCTAGCCGGGCGGCGCCGTCATCGACCAGCTCGAGCGCGGTGATCGAACGGTCGTCGGCGATCACGATCCGCCGGCCGTCGACGCCCGGCGTCTGCCAGTGGACCCGCTCTCCCGGCTTGAGGATCGGTTGATACGGGGCGGCCAGTGGCTGGCCGGTTTCGCCGCTGAGGCAATGGACCTGCCCCATGGCGAGCGGCACCACCCAGCCGGCGCCGATCGCGGCGGGCTCGCACGCCACCTGGCCGGGGAGCGCGTAGCTAGGGCTGCCGTTGCGGCCGGCGTGAGCTGCGCGGCCATCGGTGGCGTCCCAGTAGACGGCCGACCCGTCGGATTGACCGCTAGCCAACTCGAAGACTGGTGCGGCGTCGGTCGCGTCGGATTTCGCCGGCGTGGCGACGGCGAAGCGGGCGGGCGCTGAATCGATGCGGAACACGCTTCCGGCCGCGGTCGCGTGCAGCAGCCCGTTGGATCCGGCCCGCGAGACCGGAGCTCCCGCCGGCGGCGCCGCGAGATCGGTCTCCCAGTAAGACTTGCCGCTCCGCAGGTCCGTGGCGCCGATCGACACGCCAGGACGCCCGGGGCGTTTGCGGGCGTGAATCAGCGCGCCGTCCTGGATGATGAGCGGGGAGACGAATGTGTCACGGCGGAACGGGTCCGCGACGTCCCGCACCGGCAGTCGGTTGCCGCTGGGCGAGATGGAGTAGCGGAACAGGCCCACCTCGGCGAGCCAGAGCTCCCCGTCGTGCACGCCCGCGTAGCGTGGCCCGCGGCGCATTCGCGTCGGTTGACGAGAGGCGAGCAGCACGATTGGCTGTGCGTCGTCCTCGGCCGAGACTTCGAACACATCGACGTGCCCGGTGTCGGTCGCGACCGCCACGCGGCGGGCGAAGGTGATCGGCGGCTCGGTGACGAGGCCGCTGATCCGCTGCGTCTGCAGCCGCCGGTCGATCGATCGCCGCTCGTCGACCCCCAGCACGTGAAGGGTGGAGGTCTCGGCGCCGTCGTTCTCGAGCACGAGAACACGGCCCTGCAGGGCGATTGGCGCCGTGGCGATGCTGCCCTTGGCGTGCCCCAGGTAGAACACGCCCAGGCAGGACAGGTCCTTGGCAGACAGGCTGTATAGGCTGGAGTGATCGCCCGCCAGGTAGATGGCCTGGTTCTCGGCGTCGTACGCGGGGGGAGTGCGGAGCGGCTGTGCGAACTGGACGTATCCGGCCGAGTCGCCCGACTCGGCATCCACCACGAAGAGCTTTCCGGACGCGCCGGGCGTGAGCAGGCGGCCTTCGACCAACGCCGGCTGGGAGAGATCATCGCCTAGCGGCGTGCGCCACACGAGCTCGCCGTCCGCCGCCCGCAATCGCACCAGCTCCTGCCGGCGGGAGTCGACCGCCACCACGTCGTCGCCGATCCGCAGCGGCGCGCCAAGGTTTGGCGCGGCGCCGACGTACCTGCGCCACAGGAGCGCGCCGTCGGCTGCCGAAACGCCGTACAACCCGCCTGCTAGACGCAGCACCGCCACCCCTGTGGCGGGCGCGGCGGCCTCAACGCGGGGCGTGGCGACCGCCAGCTCGGCGATCACCGGCGACTCGGCCTCGGCGTCGAGGCCGGCCTGCGGCTCTTGGACGAGCTTCACCAAAGACTCTTCGGCTTCGGCGGCGGCGGCCACCGCTTCTACGACGCGTTCGTCCTGTGCGAGCTGCGGGTACTGCTTGATGAACGCGGTGTGGGCGGCGTACGCCTGCTTGGGGTCGCCGTCGGCGGTGGCCTGGCTCATCGCCCCGAGCGTGGACTCGAGGCTCTCAAGGGCCGTCTGCCGCAGCCTGATCCGATCGAGCACCTCCCGCACCGCGTTGAGCTGTCCCTTGTCGCGCAGGTTGCCCGGGATGAGCTTCGCGTTCTGGCAGAGCACCAGCGCCTGCTCGGTCAGCCCGACGTACTTCTGCATCTGGTCGATGGTGGTCGCTTGATCGGCCTCCTGCGAGAGCTGCTCGGCGATCTCCGGCAGCAGCGCAGCCAGTTCCGCCTGGGCCTCCTTGTAGGCCTCCTGGTCCTCGATGATGTCGGTCTCTTCCTTGGCGACCTGCAGCGCGTCCTCAAAGTCGCGTTTGACGTCGGTCACCAGGCGGATCCGCGCGGTTCCCAGCCGCACACGCGCCAGCGGCGCGTCCTCGCCGTTGGGGTGTTTTTCGAGGTACTCCTCGAAGTCGGCGATCGCCTGGGGGTAGGACCCCTGGTCGTAGGCCTCTTGGGCGTTCTTGAAGCGTTCTTCGGCAGACTCGTAGCCGAGCAGGTAGAGGATGGCGCCGCCGATCAACAGCATCAGCACCAGGCCGCCGGTCCCGATCAGGATCAGCGGCGAGTCCCACTCGTTCTGGCCCTTGGCCTTCTTCTTCCCCTTCTTTTTCTTGCTCTTGGACTTCTTGTCGCCGCTGTCCCCGTCGGTGATCGTCTCGGTCAGGCCCCCGCCCGTCAGGCCGCCGCCGTCATCGCCGTAGGCGGACATGCCGACGCCGCTCAGGCTGGGGAGGTCCGGCAGCCCGCCCGAAGCGGCCGCCGCGCTGTCATCGTCGTCGTCGAGCCGCTGGCTCTCGAGGATGGCGCTCTCCTCGGGCGTGAGGATCGCCTTGAGGGCGCGTTTGGCCTGGGCGGCGGTGAGGTGGCCCTTGTCCACCAGGAACTTGGCCACCGCGCGGGGCGACGGCACGTCGCTCTTGTCCGCGAGCTTCTGCTCGAGCTTCTTGAGCACCGACCGCGAGACGACGTCACGCTTGGCCAGCTCTTTGAGTAGTCTTTCTGTGTCCATATCCGGTTATCGCTTCTTGCGTTACGCGAGGCGTTGGGTGCGGGTCAGAGGTCGCCCTCTTCGTACATCATGATGCGGACCTCGGGCATCTGCACGTCGGCGCCGGCGTCCAGGGCGGCGATCGCAAACTCGTACAGCGACTCCGAGTGCGCCTGCACCAGCATCTTGGTCGGCCCCTTGCCCATCCGGCCTCCCTCGCCGTTGCGGGCCTCGCGGACCTTGCTCCGCATCTCCTGCACGCTGGGCGCCTTCTGTTCGTCGGTCCACAGCGGGCTGCCGACCCAGTAGACGTTGTCCTCATCGATGCGGATCACGATCGAGTCCTTCTCCAGGTCATCGATGGTCTGCGTGGCGGCCGCCTGCTCTTCGTTCACCGGAGGCACCTCCAGCGCCTTCTGCAGGGCGAATGCCGCGGTAATCATGAAGAAAATCAAGAGCAGGAACGTGACGTCGACCATCGGGGTCATGTCCAGCTCGTCGTCGATGCGCTTCGCCTTCTCCTCCCCTTCTTCGACCATGTGTTCCAGGTCGTCTTCGATGTCACTCATGCCGTCGGCTCGCTACTAGTTTGTCAACGCGATGGGGCGTTACTGCACTTCCAGGATCGCCAGGTGGATCTTCACGCCCTCGACCTGCGAGATCGCCTTGATCAGGCCGTCCACGTCACGATAACGGATGCTCTTGTCGCCCTTGATCACGACGTCGGTCTTGGTCTCGGCGAAGCCCGCCTCAACGGCGTCCTTGACCTCGTCCCGCCGCTGGGCCGGGTCGTCGGGGAGCCGCGCGGATTCAATCTTTCCATCGGCCTGGTAGACCGGGGCGGTGTCCAGTCCGCCGTCGCCGATGGTGAACACCGTGGAGGTGAGCTGGCTGACGGGGCTGCCGCTCTTGGCCTCGGGCAGCTCGATCGATGTCTGCTTGTCAGGCGTCGACGCGACCAGGAAAAAGATCAGCAGCAGGAACGTGATGTCGATCATCGGCGTGATGTCCATCTCGTCGTCGACGTCTTTACGCTTGCGGCGCAGCGACGCCCCGGCGGCGACGTCGTCCAGCTCTTCCTGCGGTTCTGTCGGGGTGGCAGTGCTCATCGGGCCCCGGGGGCGGTGGTGGATTGAAAGTTTGGGTCGCGCTAGCCGCGTCCGACCACGGACCGCATGTCGTCGATCAGGCGGGCGAGGCCAACGGAAACCAGGTCCTCCATCTTGCGGATCTGGATGTTGATGCTCGCGCTGCCCAGCACCAGCGGCACCGCGATCGCGAGTCCCATGGCGGTCGTGATCAGCGCGAACATGATGTCCTCGGCCATCTTGCCGGTGTCGACCTGGGCGCCGGAGCTGAGGTTGCTGAACGCGCCCATCATGCCGATAACCGTGCCGAACAGCCCGATCATCGGCGCGCTCTTGCTGACCGTGCTGACCCAGCTCAGCCGGTGCTCGATGTCCGCCAGCACGTCCTGCTGGAACCGCTCGACCAGCCGCCGCTGCAGGCGGTTCATGCCCACCTTGCGGTTCTCGATGGCGTACAGCGCCAGCTGGGGCATGGCGCGGCGGTCGTCGTCGCACAGCTCGGCCGCGACATCGAACTTGCCCCCGTTGAGCGGCGGCTCGAGCTCCTCGAAGAACTCGTTCTGTTCCGACTCGTTGCGGAAGCGGGTCTGGCTGACACGCCGCCAAGTAAGGATCAGGCAGAACGCCCCCCACAACGCCAAAAGCGCCATCGCGGTGTAGACCACGTAGCCAATCAGGGTGAACAGGATCGCCATTGCTGGTTTCTCGGTTTCCGGTAGGTGTCTTGCCCGCCAGGCGGACCGTCATGTGTTAGTAGTAGAGCTGCTCTTCCAGCTCCCAGGTAAACTCGTTGCCGTCCCGCACCACGCGGAACACGCTCCGCTGAACCTGGTCGAGCGACGTCTTGCCGGCCTTCTGCATCGCCTGGTTCTCCAGCCCCAGCAGGTACCCCGCGGACTCGTTCGGCCAGAACTGAATGATGATGTTCCCCCGGTTCGCAATCCCCGCCCGCTGCACGAGCGCCCGGTCGAGCCCCTCGAACGCGGTGCCGTTGGAGAGGAAGCTCACACGGTTCTCTGGGTTCTTGGCGGGGTCGGCGCTGCGCGTCGTCGGGCTGCCGGCGGTGAAATTGGACGCGTAGTACACCGTGTTGTTGCGCTGGTCGAGCACGGCGAGTTCTACCTTCCAAAAGTCGAGGAAGCGGGCGTACTCGTTGCGGTCGGCGGGTTCGAACCGGATCTCCCGCTGCGGCTCATTGACCGGGGGCCCGTCTCCTCCCACGCCCGCCTGCCGAGAGTCGCCGAACCCGCTTCCCTTGCCGACCTCGGAATCGGAATCGACCGCGTCGTCCGCCAGCAGGGCCGACTTGGTCGACAGGTCCGATAGCGCAGTCAGCGTGTCCTGCAGCTGCGGCTCGGTCAGCTCAGGGGCGTCCTCGATGCCGGGCGGCTCGATGTCTTCTTTCAGACCCATCGCCGCGTCGGCCGGCCGGCTGGCGGGGTTCACCGGCAGCAGGAACGGCGGCACGTTGCGGCGGTTCAGGTGGTTGGCGTACCAGATGATCACCAGCGCCCCCACCCCCACCCCGACCATCACCAACAGGGCGATCAACAGGCTCGACCCGCGGTCGTACGAGTTGACGCTCAGGCGATAGCCCTGGTCGTTCGGGTTGTGGTCGGCGGCAGGCATCGACGCCCGGGGGTTAGTTCAAGTTGATCGCGGCGTCGGGGCGGACCGACAGGTACCAGCTCTTCCACCGCTCGATCACGTCGCGCAGCTGCTGGTCATTGTAATTGTCGGGCAGCCCGTAGCCCTCGAAGCGGCGGCTGACGAACCGCAGGCCGTCGCGGGCCTCGCGGACCACCCGCTTGTCCGGGTCGGTCAGGGCGAAGATCAGCGTGGGGGCGTAGTCCAGGTCGCCGCTGCGGCCCAGGGCCCTGACCGCCAGCACGCGGGCGGCGGGCGCGCCGCCGCGGGCGATCTGCTCGAACCGGCGGCCGTTCTGATCATTGATCTCGCCGACCAGCGCCGTGGGGTCGTTGACCATGGCGTCCAACGCGGCGCCCTCCTCGTCGCTCAGCATGTTGATCAGGTCGTCCACCTGGGTGGCCGCCTGCTGGGCGACAATCTGCCCGCGGCTGAGCTTGATTGAGTCCAGCCGGGCCGGAAGCCCTCGCCCGCTGACCAGCGTGCCGACGCCCAGGCCCCGGCGGATGCTCTTGAGGGTCGAACGCTGCAGGAACAGGATGGCGAACGCCGTGTCGACGCTGTCGCCGCACTGCCCCTTCCAGGAGCCCTCCGGCGCCTGGTTCTGCTTGAGCCACTCGTAGCCCTTGTTGTACCACTCCGGCTCGTCGGGAGCGTCGCCGGTCAGCTGTCCGAAGAAGCTCTTGTACCGCTCAAGCGAGTACATGTAGTAGAGCTGGTAGCGGCGGATCGCCACCTCGTAGTTCTTGGTCATGTAGGCGTCGCCGTCGCGGATGGTCTCGAACAACTCATTCCGCGGCAGGTCACCCACGCTCAGTGGCGGCGCTTTGCGGCGTTCGCGTTCGCCGGCTTCGCGGAGCGCGTCGGGCACATCTTCGGCCGTGTTGGTCTCGGCCCCCGGCTCTAGCAGGCCGAATAGGTCGGCCGCGATCAGCACGCTGCCCATGGCGGCCGCGCCGATCGAGATGGTCATCTCCGACTTGTCCTGCGGCTCGCGCTCGCCGAGCGGCGCCAGCTCGCCCTTGTAGGCCCAGCCGCCCTCTGGGTCCTGCGTGCGGATCAGCCAGTCGGCCATCCGGCGGGCAGTGTCCTCGTCGGGCCGGTAGCCGTTGCGGTGCGCTTCCCACAGGGCGAGCGCGCCGTATTGGGTTTGCGAGGTGTCGCCGATCTGCTCGTTGGTGTAGCCCCAGGCGCCGTGGGCCTTCTGGCGGGCGGCCAGGGCGTTGAGGTAGTGGCGGATCATGTCCGCCTGGCCCCGTGCGTCGTACTCGCACAGGAAGATAATAGCCATGCCGCAGCTGTAGATCGTGATGCTGTTGCCCTGGTCGCCCGCCTGCATCGACTGGCGGCACGCCTGAACGGCTTCCTTCACCCGCGGGTGATCGGGCTGGTCCGACTTGACGTAGGCCAAGGCGATGACGCACTTGCCGCCGAGCCGCGAGTCGCTGTTCTTATCCAGATACTCCAGGCCCTTACTGATCAGGGCCTTTACTTCAGGGCTCTCGGGCGTGTAAGCCCGGGCGGGCGCGGCCGACAGAACCACCGCAAGCAGCGTCAATGCTGCTAACAATACGGTTCGGGGGCGTGTGTCCTTCATCGCGCGTAGCAATATTCTAAGGCGGGGACGGTCCCATTAGGTGGGAGAGTCCGCGGAGAGCGATCTAACGGTGCTGCCCCGGACTACGAGCGAGCGGTGTTCCAAGCCGCACGCCCAAGGACCGAACCCTCATGGTAGTTGGCTCTTACGGCGAAAGTCAACTAGCGGGGCCGAAAACAGGGCGGTGGGACCTAAAGCCAGTTGGCTGCCCTTACAATGAAGCTCCCGTACTGGGGCCGGCCGGTCCGTGCCGGAAGCCACCGACTTAAGGCCCCGCGTTCGGCTGCGACTACGCATGATCGATGTATCCGTCCGGGGGCGGCGCAACCTTGAACGTCAGTTCACGCATCGGCGCCTGCCACCGCCTCCACGGCTTCGGCGCAGGTCTCTCAGCAGGGTGGCGGTCGATGGGCGGTGCGCATCGAGAGCTCCACGGCACTGTTTCGCGCATGGCGAGAGCGTAGGAGAAATCCCACAATTGAAGGCACCCCTATCTATCGCACATCGCTCTTGGCAGGCCGGGCTCAAGAGGCGGTTGGCTGACGCAGAGAGACCCGTCGGACCAGTAATCCTCGATTGAGCACGAAAGTCGACGCAAGACCTGCCTCGAAGCCGACCGACGCGTGGGGACCTCTGGTTAGCTGGCGCAATAGACGCCGCTAACGCGCGTCAGGCGTCAATCTCGTAGCCCGCTCGTGAGGGCCGGGCGATGAAGCTGTTGGCAAGCGGGTCGTCGACGAAGCTCTGCTTTACGGGATCGAAGGTCACACGCTTGCCGAGTCGTAGCGCCACGTTGATTGCGTGGCACACGTTGAGGTTGTGACGGTTCGTGTCGACGCCAGAGATCGGCGTCGCGCGGGATTTGAGGCATGCCAGGAAGTTCTTCACGTGCTTCTCAACAACGAACTCGTGACCCTGGTCGGTCAGTTGAGCCCCGCCGTTCTCGAGGCCGGAATACATCCCATCCAGCTCTTCCAGCGGCAAGCCGGTTTCGGCGAGCTGTTCCACCGGCTTGCCAACCAGCTTACCGCGGTTCACGAGGTAGCGGCCCTGGTCCCCCTCGAACAGGATCGCGTTGTCGACGCCCACCGCGTCGGACGAGTCGACGACGTCCAGTTCGACCCCATTTGCGAATCGCACCCGCGCGTGGAACTCTGTCGCGACATTAAAGCGGTCGTCCTCAGTGGGGCGCCCGTCCTCAAGCGGGATCGGGTGCACCACGCGCAGCGGTTCTACCTCGTACGACATCTCCGATGCGATCGAGTCACCCAACGCCCACAACGCGATATCAACGTGATGGGCGCCCCAGTCGGTGATCTTCCCCCCGCCGTACTCGTACCACCAGCGGAAGTGCACGTGCCCCCGGCTGTACGGATACTGAGAGCCGTAACCGGACTCGGGAAGCGTTAGACTCGCCCGGTAATCCACGGCCGGTGTTGGTCCGAGCCAGCGGTCCCAGTTCATGCCGGCGGGAGCCGATTGCTTGGGCAGCGGGTCGCAAACCGGACTGCCGCCGATCGCGCAGGTGACTCGACGGGGACGGCCCACCCGCCCATCGCGCAGCAGCGCGGCGGCGAGTTGGAACTGACGCGCCGAGCGTTGGTGGGCGCCCACCTGGACAACTCGTCCGGTCTCCTTGACAGCGTCGGCGATCAGGCGCCCTTCGTCGATCGTCAGGGTGAGCGGCTTCTCGCAGTAGACGTCCTTCCCGGCGTGCATCGCTTCGATCGCGATCTTCACATGCCAGTGGTCCGGTGTCGCGATCGCGATCGCGTCGATGTCGTCTCGATCAATTATTCGCCGGTAGTCGTCGCAGGTGGTGGGCGCAGCATTCTGTCCGCTGCCGGAGAGCGACTGGAGCCGCTGGACACCGAGCGCTAGCTGGCTGGGGTCGACGTCGCAGATTGCGGCGATGTCCGCATTTGGGAAGAACGCGCCCGCCAGCGTCTGGAACCGGATGCCCGTACCGATCATTCCAAGTACCGGCCGATCGAGCGCGTCCGCTCGTTCGTTCGATCTCGCAAACCGCGGACCGATGGCTGCGATGGCGCATGCCGACCCGTATTTCAGCACATCTCGTCGGGTGGGGCCGTTCATAGCAACGCTGCTCCTGGAGTGGTAGCAAGTTTCAATGCTGTTCGGGACGAACCTGCGATTCGTCGTACTCGTGTATCTGCCGCTAAGCACGCGCCGGCGACGCGGGTCAGGCCCGATCTCGAACGAGCAAGGCCGGGCATACGGAGACCCTGCTCAGTCGATCGTCCAGTCGATGGGGGTGTGGCGGGACACAATCTCTCGGATTGCGTTGATCTCGCGGAGGCCTTCCGCACTGGTGAGCCCCCGCTCTGAAAGGTAGGCGGCGGCTGCGCCTGCCGCACAACCCGAGGACCATTCGGAAGGGTGCAGGCGTACGGCCGAGTTTGCCAAGAACGTCTGCGCCATGGTTTTGCCCGCCACAAGCAGGTTCTCGAAGTCCCGATTGGTGAGGCTGCGGTACGGAATGTAGTAAGGCAGCAGTGATCGGGTCGACGAGTGGGCTAGCTCGCTGTACTCACAGCCGGCTAGCGGGTGGATATCCGCGGCGTACGCGCCAAGGGCAACGCGATCGTCGAATCGACGCCCGGTTTGCGCGGGCTGGGCGCCGCTGATGTCGCTGAACGTCAGGAGGAAGTCCTCCAGCCCGACGGACCTCCGGGTGTCCCGGATGTAGGGGACCTTAGACAAGCCGTGGGTGGTCCCCAACGCCTTGTCGTCGATGGTGAAGCAGTCGGGGTCGATGTCTTGAGGCGCCGCGCGGCGGAACCAGTCGTGCCAGGCAAACGCCTGACGCTCTGCGGCGGCAAGTACTTCCACGTCGACGCCACCCCGCCAGTCGTTGGTTTGGCGGGCGGTCTGTTGCTTGTTAAGGAACAGATAGCCGTACGGGTAGTCGTTGCCGGACTCGTCGGTAGAGGGGTGGTACCCCCAGTTCTGCAGCGAGAGGTCGCCCGGCGAGGGGGCGGCCGAATCGGCCAGCAATCGGCGGTACGTCCACACCTTGTCCCAGGCGTCGGCACGGTCCCGGTAACTCCCGAAACCAAGGTTGGGCGCCGTTGGGTAGACTGGGTGCTTCTCTTGGGCGGAGCTGTGGTACCGCATCACGAAGCCGAATGTGATGGCTTGGCCGCACGCACTGCTGCCTGCCAAAGGCTTCTCGGGATCCTCGGCGCCAATCAGGTAGCTTGCCCCGGAAAGGGCCAGGACCTCTCCCCACTCGGTCGCGTCAATGAAGACGGTTTGGCGGTCGGCGCCTGCGCTGAAGACGTAAACGTGTTTATCAAACCGTTCGGACGGCGCAACCGAGTACCAGTCAGCGAGTTCTTCGGACAGAAGGCGGTCGTACCCGTTCGCTGCGACGCCGGGGCGTGGCAACCGCTGGATGGCTGTGACGCCGGTGATCCGACGGTTCGCCTTGTCGGTGGTGACCGACTTGACGACCGTGTCCCGGAAGACCGTAAGCCGATCATGCAACCTTCGCTCACGCGGGAGGAACGCTTCATCGAGTATCACGCGTGGGAGGAAGCAGAATCGGCTCACCCAGCCTTTCCCCGGGTTCCCGATCTCGGCGAGCGTGTCCCGCAGGAACGGCGTCATGTTCCGCGGGTCACGCGCAATCCCCGCGACATCAACAACAACCTTCTTTGTGTGGGGATCGACGACCCGGTGCCACGCCTCGTCAACCGCGGGAACACCGGAGGAGGTGAACTGCCCTCCGATCCAGTCCGTCGGTTCGAGAAGTGCTACGCGGGCGCCCTCTTCCGCGGCGGTGAAGGCAGCAGCGAGCGCCGCCGCTGAGCCGCCGCAGACGACTACGTCGAACTGGTCGAGCGAGTTTGTCTCGCCCGGAGCCGAGCCGCAGAAAGCCAAGACGATCGCCGACGCCCAGCAAGCCGACGCAACGGATGCTGAGATGACTGCGTGGAAGGCAACTCTCATCGACGCCCCGCCTTCCCCGACTCGAGTGCGATCTGATGGCCACTCAGCCCGTCCGCTGGAACATCGGCGGTTAGCCCGCTAGCACCCAGCGAGGTGTACTTCTCGGGAATCAAGAGCTGGCCCAGCGAGTCGCCGGCGGGCCCGGACGCTTCCGGTCGGCTTGGGTCCTGCGAGTTGTAGCAGACCACCCGCACGCGGTGCTGCCCAACGATCGCCCCGTCATCCGAGGAGAATGTCGACAAAGAGAACGTACCGTCTTGTTGAATCGTGCCGGTCGCAGGCTGACCGCCGCTGACGGCTTGGAACATGACGCTGCCGAAGCGGAGAGGCTCGCCGTCCAGGGTGACCTTGCCGCTCACCGGCGCCACGGCGGGGTGGGAGGAGCAGCCAAGGGGACTAAACAACGCAGCAAGCGTTAGGGTCGTGGCTGCTGCGTACAACTGACGGGGTATCGACAAGTCCGTGCTACTCCTGCGCTGATGGTTCATTCGCATCCTCCGGCGCGGGCCCGGCCGGGAGGCTGCCGTTTGGCCCGTCACCGCTGTCGTCTCCGGCGAGCCCGTCGTCTTCATCGTCTTGGGGAAGGTCTTCCAGCTTGATGACAAATGGAGCATTCCCTGTGGCGAGCACTGAGACCTCAATCCCGCTGGTCGAAAAATTGGCGTAGCGCTCCGGAACCAGCAGCTCACCAAGGGAGTCGCCGCTGGCTTCGGCATCGGATTCCCCAGCCTGGGTTGAGTAGCTTGTAACACGCACTCGGTGTCGTCCTACGGCTGCGCCGTCGTCATCGCCGTAGGTGCCCAGGGTAAACGACCCATCTTCCGACAGCCGCCCGACCGCGGGCTGCCCGCCGCTGATCGGCTGGAAGACGATCTGCCCGACCGCCAGCGGGCTCTCGTTGAGCATTACCGTGCCACTAACCGGGGCCAGCTCGGGCCGGCCGTCCGACCCACCGCAGCCAACG
The DNA here is from genome assembly GCF_007859765.1 of Posidoniimonas corsicana. NCBI lineage: Bacteria > Pseudomonadati > Planctomycetota > Planctomycetia > Pirellulales > Lacipirellulaceae > Posidoniimonas > Posidoniimonas corsicana. The sequence continues at coordinate 724,309 of NZ_SIHJ01000001.1, read as the reverse complement.
ATAGATGCGGCGGTCAACGCCACGGCGGCCAGCGCCCCTCGTGGGGAGTGACGTTGTGAGTTACAGCCCATTGATGATCTCGCCGCCGTTGACAGTGCCAAGCCCCAGGTAGGTCAGGAAGTCGATGTTCTCGGCAACCGGTCGTACGCTGCCATCGCAGTACACGAACTGAACCACGCCCGTGTGTAGGCTGCTGAAGGGCCGCTGCACAAACGGCGCTGAGAACTTGTCGAGCTTGGAGTTGGGTTGGTTCAGCAGGACCTTGAGGTGGTAGGGGGCGTTTTGGAAGCCTCCGAGGTACCACGGCCGGTTGAACCACGGCCGGTCAAGACACGTCGAGAAGTTCTCACACGGGGTGTCGACAAACTCTCCGATCATGAACGAGTTGGACGTCCCGTCGGTGATCTGCCGCAGCTTGCGGGGCTCTTCCTTGCCGAAGAAGCGGTTGGGCAGCGGTTCTATCACGTCGAACGTAAACGCGCCGTTGCGGTAAACAGGCCCGAAGGGCGTCTGAACGCGCAGCTCGTCGATCTCCTCCTGCGAGTACCCTCCCCCGCCGCTAAGGCTCGCGATTGTGGCGGCGTCTGCCCCCGAGCAGCCCGAGTAGGTGACCAGGGCGCCGTGCTGGTAGGCGTAGGCGCTCGACGACCCGATTCCGGCGCCGTCCTCCGATGTCACGCGCACCGGCGGCGCGTCCCAACTAGGGCACAGGTACGTCGAAACGACGATTGACTGGGAGGGGTCATCGTACGGGTTTGCGCTCCGCTCGTACTCAAAGTCGATCTGGTCGTAGGCGGCCTGCTCCTCGATAAACGGAAGGATCCGCGAGAAGATGCTCTTCTTCGTGAAGTTCCACTTCGGCTGGCGGCGCTGCTCGTCTAACTCCCAACCGGCAAACCCTGGGGGCAACGCGTCCTTGTACGTTGACGCGTAATTGAGGCAACCGATGCCCAGCTGACGAAGGTTGTTGCTGCACGAACTCCGTCGCGCTGCTTCCCGGGCGGATTGAACCGCTGGCAGCAGCAGGGCGATCAGCACCCCGATGATGGCGATGACCACCAGCAGCTCGACCAGTGTGAACCCGGATTGGCGCTGCGGGACGCCCGGAGTCGACTTGCTTTCCAGTCTCATGCACCCGTCCTTTGATTGCGGATCCCGCGGTCACCGAGACGCCCGCACGCTGTGCATGACGCCAAGAGCAGGGCGAGGACAGCGGAGGCGGGCTCCGGGGCGGCGCCGCTCTGCAGGCTGCCCCCAGCCGCCGCCCCGTAGTTGCCTCGCCAGAACGCATAGTCCTCGGCGTCGACCAACCCGGGGGTGGCCGCGTCGGGGCTCTCGCCTGGCAGCGACACGCTCGCGCCCTCGTTGTCTCGCCAGATGGTGTAGTCGGCCGCGTCGACGGCCCCGTCGTCGTTGTAGTCGCCGACAAGCACGTCGACGCCGGCGCCAACCTCGAAGATGAAGACGTTGCGGTTAACGAAGTCGACTATTGCTAGCGTGTTGGAGGCCGGGTCGTAGTCGAAGTCGTAGATCCCGGCGCCGTCGCCGATGTCCGCGCCGGTCAGGCCGCCCAGGAGATTGAACGTCGCGGTCTTGGCGACGCCGTCCGTGTCAACAACCTTGACTACGTCGACAAAGGCCTGTTCGGTAGACGAGACGACGCTGTCGTTGTAGATGAGCAGGTCGCCTTCCTCGGTGCCCCCGATGAACTCGATCTTCTGACCCAGCTTGAAGGCGCCCGCATCGGTCGGGTCGTCGACGATGGTGCGACGGTTGGTGGTGTCGTTCTCGCCCGAGCGGTCGGCGGCGTCGATGTCGTTGTTCCGGCGAACATACATATCGCCGGTGTCGGGGTCGAAGGCGAAGTCGCGGGCGAAGTTAGACCCCGGCGGGCTGTCGGGAAGCCACTGGAACCCGAGCGGATCGGACCCCAGCAGGTACTCGCTGGCGCCCGTGTCTGCGTCTTGCAACGCACGGCGGCCACTAGCGAACTGCGTCCACGCGACGCCGGGGGTGGCGTCCGATCCGTTGAATCCAGGATCAAATCCGACGCCCGAACCGCCCCGCCCAGTGATGCCCGCATTGCTGAGGTCCCACTGCAGTGAGTTACTGCTGGTGTCGAACAGCTGGATCGCGTTGGCGGACGCGGCGCCATCGTCGTATGCCGCCGCAAGGCCGCTGCCCGACAGTTCGAGCCCCGTGTAGCCACGCCCCTGTGGCTGGAAAATGTCGCCGAACTTGGCGCCGAAGTCCGCGTCGCCGAGCACGTTGACCCCGGTGCGGGTCGGATTCAGCACTTCGATCAGTCCAATCGGAAGCAGCGATGTGCCGAAGTTGTCGTGCCCGGCAAGGTAGAGCTTGCTGCCGTTCCAGGCCACCGCCAGGGGGTTGGTCCCGATGTACTTCGGGTTGTCGTCGAACGAGGTGTCTTCCGGGTCGAGGTCGGAGCTGAAGGCATAGCTGACGTCGAACCTGGCGATCTCGTTGAACTCAATCGCACTAGCGTTACCGGCGAAGCCGGCCGCGACGGCCGCGGCCAAGACGCCGAGTGTGTAAGGGAGGAGTCGCATAGTCTACCTAAGGCCAAATTGTGTGAAGTCTGTTGCCGTAGCCAACTCTGGTCACGCCGACCGCACCGGCAGACCCACGCGTCGCGTGCGCTGAGTGGCTCCGGTGGCGAACGCAGCAACCAACAGCACGGCCGCAGTCGGTTCGGGCACAACTCCGAAGATGTGCACGTTGCGATTGGCGAAGTCGGCGATCGCCAGCGTCCTGGTGGTGGGGTCGTAGTCGAAGTCGTAGTAGCCGTTGCCGTCGGCGGGTACTCCGCCGCCGATGAGGTTGAATACTGCAGACTGGGCGGCGCCGGCTGTGTCGATCACCTTCACCACCGATGCAAACGGCTGGTTAGACTGCGTCGCAGGGCGATCGTTATAGATCAGCAGGTCTCCGTCGGGCGTCCCTGAAAGGAAGCTGATCATGTGCCCGGCAACGAAATCAGCGCCCGTGTCGATGGGCACAAGTTCGGTGATCGCCGTCACCGAGTTCCCCCCGGTGCGAGTGCTCATGATCACGCCGTTCGAGCGACGGGCGTAGAGATCGCCGCTGGCAGGGTCAAAGTCCATGTCACGCCAGAACGACCCCGAGCCAGTGTTGATGATCATCCCATCGGATGTGCCGTAGATGTCGGCGCCGGTAGCGGCGTCCTGCAGGGCGCGACGGCCGCTGCCGAAGGTCGTCCAGGCGACGCCCTGGTCGGCGCCGCCGAAGCCTGGGTCGAATGCTACTCCGCTGCCGCCGCGGGCGTTCTTGGCCCAAGTTTGAGTGCGAGTCGATGCGTCGAGGGCCTGGATGCCGTTGGCGTCGGCGCCGCCGTCGTCGTACGCGGCCGCGAGGGTGGAGTCCTTCAGGTCGAGGCCCGAGTAGCCGCGGAGATTGGGAGTCGAGAGCACACCGAACGAGTCACTGAGCGTCGCCACATTCAGGCCGGCCGCGCCGGCGTTGGTGATTTCAGTGATCGCCGTGTCCGCCTGAGCGCCCGACGAGTTGAACCCGGCGATGAACAGCTGTCGTCCATCCCACGCAACAGCTGAGGGGTTGTTGCCGATGTACGACGTGGAGTTGGCGTCCGCAGAGGCCGAGACATCAAACCTGGCAATCTCAACAAAGGTTGCGGACAGCGCGGCGTTGGGAGTGAGGAAGAGGCAAGCGAGGAGCGTGATCGCCGCCGACAGTTTGCAGTTCATGAGACGTCCAGCCAGAGGGTGCGAATGTGGTGAGGTATCCAAGCAAGTCCATCACGAAGGCCTAATCTCTATTCCTCAGGCGCGCATGGCGACTGTGGCTTAGGCTACCGGGACATGGATCAGCGGTCAAAATTATCTGCGATATTATTTCCACCGTTTGCGACACCGCCCTGCCCGTCAGGCTGTGCGCCTCGCCGAAATTGCAGCGGAGTGGCGCCGTACCGGTTGCGAAATGCGGTTCCGAATTGCGTTGCTCCGGCGTAACCAGCCGCCTCCGCCACTTGGTCGATAGAGAGTTCGGTTTCGACCAGCAGCTGCCGGCCTCGTTCCAGTCTCAGCCGCCGGAGCTCTTCGGCAGGCAGACGCCCAAGTTTGGTCTTGAACAGCCTTTCGAGCTGGCGACGCGTGACCGGCACGGCCTCGAGAACTTCCGCCACCCCGATCCCGCGGCAGGCGTTCTGCTGCATGAAACGCAGGGCTCTCACGATCATCGGGTCGTCGATTGCCAGCACGTCCGTCGATTGGCGGCTGTAAATGCGGAGCGGCTCGATCAATGCTGGTTCGGCGCTGGCGGGGGCTCCCCGCAGCATTGCGGCAAGGCGCTTGGCGGCCTCGAAGCCGATCCGATGGCTGGCCACTTCGATACTGGAAAGGGGTGGGGTGCAGATCTCGCAGAGCAGATCATCCGAGTCACCGGCTAGGACAGCGACGTCGTCGGGAATCGACAGGCCGGCCTGAATGCCGACCTCGATCAGCGACTTCCCCTGCACCGCATCGGAAGTCAACACCGCGACAGGCGTCTCGAGCTGCGTCAACCAACGCGTGACCCTGCGGCGATACTCTTCCGGGCTGATCTGCCGACCTACACGGTACCCCGGCCGGTACTGCGCGCAGCCAAGCCCTTGCTGCTCAAGCACTGCGGCGAAGGCTTTGCCGCGGCGGCGCGAGTAGTCGCGACTCGGCGGTGCGAAGTAGGCAAAGCTTTCAAAGCCTTTGCTGCGGAAGTGATCAACCGCCGACTCCGCCCAGGCACGAAAGTCGGTGATGACCGAGTCGGTCTCGTCCGCTTCGGTGTAGAAGTCGCCAACGTCAACAACCGGCGCGCCCTGGGAGACCAGCCGCTGGAACTGGAGCGGGGTTGAGATCCTCGCGATCAACCCGTCGGCACGCCAAGCGGGAGGGATAGTGCGGGTCGCCGGGCTGTGGTGAGGCTCGATGAGCAGGTTCCACGGGCCAAACTTGTCGGCGTAGCTTGCAACGCCACGAAGCAGGTCTCTGCCCCATGCCGTGTCGGATTCGATGAGTACGCCAACCTCCGGGATCGCCATCTACGTTCCTCTGCTCGCAGCACCGGGTGTTCGGATGGCTCTCTCGCGCCTGTCGGCACACGGGCGGTAAATCGGCCAGCGATCATGCCCTTGGAGTGGTAGTCTGGTCTAGAATAGGCGGGCGGCGACGAGCGAGGAAGTGCGTCGCTGCCAGCCCATTCGCCCATACGGCCAGTCAATGGAATCGCCACATCGCTTCGCCATCGGGCTGTTGACCACTGTCACCGGCGACGCGGTGGAAGCGGCGCTCATTCACAGTGACGGTAGGGACGACATCCGACCAATCGGTGGCGTACATCTGCCGTGCCCTCAGGCTTTGCATTGGGGGCTGCTCGAGGCCACTCAGAACGACCTTCCGATTACCGAGCTAGGCCGGCTAGAGCAGGAGCTCACGCACCACTTCGGTCGAGCGGTGGAAGAGCTGCGTCGGGCTCACCCCGCGGAGGTTAACGCCGCCGCCGCGGTAGGGCTAGACGGGCACACCGTGCGCCGGATGCCAGAGGAAGGGGTTTGGCTGCAGATCGGCAATCCCTGGCTGCTAGCCGAACTCACGGGACTGCCGGTTGTAGCCGACTTCCGTCGCCACGATATCGCGATCGGCGGCCAAGGGGCGCCGCTAGAGTCGATGTACCACTGGGCCCTAATGGCCGAGGAGCCGCGGCCCGCTCTGATGATCAATTTGGGCGCCGTGAGCAGCCTCACTTGGCTGAGTCCGGCGAATGAAATCATCGCGGGCGATGTGGGTCCAGGGTTGGAGCTGCTGGACGAGTGGGTTCAGGAGGTCGCCGAAGCCGCCAACGACGATGGAGGCCAGGTCTCGCTGCGGGGTGAGGTGCACCAGCAAGTGGTTGACTACGCGCTGGAGGGTCGCTTCTTTTCCCGTCCGCTGCCCCGCACGCCGACCCGGTCCGACTTCGAACACATCGATGTCTCCGGATTGGAGCCGGAGGACGGCGCGGCTACCATCTGTGCGATTATCGCCGACGCCATCTCGCTAGCGGTCCGGCAACTCCCGCAAGCACCCGAGATAGCCTGGGTGACGGGCCGCGGCAGCCGCCATCCCTTGCTGTTGGAACGCCTCGGCGCGTCCATTGCCGAACTGCGCAACGTCGACCGACGGGGCCTAAACCCTGACACGCTCGAGGCGGAGTGCTTTGCCTGGCTAGCCATCCGCTATCAGCGCGGCCTACCCGTAACGACGCCGGAGACCACTGGCTGCCGCGAGGCGAGCTGTGCCGGAGTTTCAACGGCCCGTGGGCCATGGTCTTAGCCGGGTATAGCGAGCCAGGCGGTATCGCGTTAGCTCACGAACGGCGCCCGTGGTTAGGTCCGGCGCGACTCGAGGGTCTGTTGGTCGGCCTCGAGGAGCTGCATCTGGCGATCGAATAGCTTTGAAAACCAAACCGCCATCGCCACGGCGGTCGCCATGTATAAGAATCCTTCGGCCCAGCGGCCCACGAACCATACAGAGGCGGTCAGCACGCCCGCGATCAGCGTCAACGCGCCCACGGCGGCCGCCAGCATGCCCCGCAGCAGAATGCCCCGAGGGGGCGCCCGAAATTGTGGGTTCTCTCGCAAGCAGCGTTCTCTCACGGGGTTCCAGAACCCCATCGGTTTGGCCTGTTGGTAGAAGGCGACCAGCTTGGGCATGGGTTCGGGTCGCGTTATGAGCGTCGCCACCACCCACGCAGTGCACGTCAGCGCCATGCTCAGCGCAGCCTGGAGCATGTCCATTCCCTGCGCGGCCGACTCGCTCGTGGCGCGCGTCTCTTCCCAGGAGGTCAGGCTACTTAATAGGCCGGGCATCCGGTGTCCAAACACAGAGATACCGCCCAAGAGAACGTAGATACAAGGCCCCCCAACCATTGCCGTCAACCAGCTCCAGAAGTTCACCCGCCACCACCACCACTGGCCCCAATACACGCTCGCGGTGGCGCCGTACATGCCAGCTAGAACGATAGCGATGCCTATCAGCGATTCGGAGTAGTAGGCCACGGTGACTCCCGCCCCAAGGACCGCGAGCATCAGCACCCTTCCAACCCAAACGGCGCCGCGTGAGCCGGGCGACAGCAGTCGCGAGTCAGGGATCAGTTGTCGGGCGACATCGTTAACTAGTGTTTGAGCGCCGTAGCTCAGGTGACTCGAAATCGTTGACATTACACTCGCCAGCAGAGCCGCCAGCGCTATGCCGAAGAATCCTGACGGGAGGTACTCGCCGAGAAGCATCGAGTATGCCTCCTCGCGGCGGCCTGGACGCGCGTCGTAGAGCCACGGCTGTTTGGCGAGCAGCCCCAGCGTGGGCAGCGTCAGCAGCAGCAGCATTGTGAACAGTCCAAGAGTTCCCCAGATGTTCATTCTGGCCGCGTCACGGTCACTCCGGCAGGAAAAGAGACGTTGCCCTTCGAGGTCGACGGCCCCTCCGCGTCCGACGGTGGGCACGATTAGCCACGCGAGCACTACTGCCGGCCCGAGCACGCGATGCCCCCAGACCGGCCATGTTGAGAGGATATCTGCGGCGTCCGCGGGCCGGGCCGCTTCGATGGCCAGGGCAAGGCCAGAGGGACCGCCGTGCTCCCACAAGACGGCGACAACGAGCATCGCGCTAGCGATCAGCATCACAAGCGACTGCATGACGTCGGTCAGCACGACGCCGGCGAACCCACCGATCCACACATACACGATCAAGATGGGGAGAATGATCGATAGTGTGGTTGCCTTATCCTCGATGCCGAACGCTGGGCCAAAGACTTTGTGAACGCCTAGCAGCCCCGCCCCGATCCAAGGCGCCATGTTTACCGCCACCGCGAACAGCGCGGAATAGACTCGGATGAAACGCGTCCGGCGCCCAGAGAACCGGAGAGAGTAGAACTCGGGACCGGTGCGGATCTGGAGCTGCCTCCAGCGCACTGCAAACAGCAGCGCCGCGATCATCCAGCCGAGCGCGAACCTGGGCAGGTAGAAGAACGCGATCGGCAGTCCGACTACGACCGCAAAGCCGCAGTACGTGGGGCCGACATCGGCGTTCAACGCGGTCGCGGCGAACGACACGCCGTTCATCCAGCCCGGCACCCGCCGCCCGGCGAGGAAGTACGCGTCCTCGCTGTTGGCGCCGCCGGCTGCAGCGTCCTGCTCCGCGCACGCCGTGCTGCGGAATCTGCGACTCGCAAGCAAACCGATGACTAGCGTTGCGAAAAGGTACAGCACGACCAGCAGCTGGTCGATGGCGGTCGCGTATCCGAGGACCTGGCAGGCGTGCATCTGGATGGACACGTGTGGCAGGGAGGCAACGGGGCCGAGTTGCAGTTATTGGGCCCCGTGTTAGCCCTAGGCGTAGACCACTTGATTGGCGTCGCTTGAGTGGTAGATCAGGTCGACGATCGATTGCACGTCTCTTGCCTGCGTTGGCGTGGCGCCCGTGCCGTACCGACGCGTCGCGACCGCCCCGGCAAAGTCTTCGATCTGGAGGACGAGCCGATCGGCTTCAGGTAGCTCGACACGGCGCTCGGTGTTCCGGCCCTCCGACTCGGTCCGCAAATTTAGGTGGTCGCCGAACAGCTCGAACGAAACCCCGCCCCGATCTCCGAGCAGGGCGAACATCGAGTCCGGCGCACTTGCCTGCGGCAGGTTGCACGCCCAGGCCACCTGAAGGTCGAGCGTGGCGCCGTCCTCGAAGGTGACTAGGGCGGTGGCGTGGTCGTCGACATCGAACGTCCCTTGGTAGTCGGGAGGCCCGGCCCACATCGACTCGTAGACGTACTCTCTCATCTTCACGCCGAAGACCGAGTACGCTTTGCCACTGACGGTGGCGGTTCTCGGGTAGCCCATCAGGTGCTGCGCAAGGTCGATGAGGTGCACTCCCGCATCAATCAGCACCCCGCCGCCAGACAGGGACTTTGTGGTGAACCATTTGCCCAGACCGGGGATTCCGCGGCGTAGGTGTAGGTGGGCCTTGGCGTGGTAGATCTGTCCCAAGTCGCCCGCTAGAACACACTGCTTAGCGGCCCTCCCCACAGAGGTGAATCGGTGGGCGTAGCCTACCTGCAGGATGCGGCCGGAGTCCTCGGCCAGCTCCACGAGTTCGTCGCAATCGGTGGCCGTCAGCCCCATCGGCTTCTCGAGCAAGACGTCTTTTCCAGCGCGCATCGCGTCCACGGCTAAGGGGCGGTGCAGGCTGTTGGGGACGGCGATTACGACCGCTTGGATCGATGAGTCACCCCACAGCGACTCACAATCGGAGGCGGCGTACGCGTTGTGTTGCACGGCCAGCCGCTCGGCCTGGTCGAGATTCTGGTCGACCACCCCCGCTACTTGTAGTCCGGCGGCGGCCGCCGCTTCGGCGTGCTTCTCGCCGATCGCGCCGGCGCCAATGATCCCTAAACGCAACATTGCTTCACTCTACTCGGTTCGGTCGGTTGGGCTTTGCGGTCCTCACCGTTTCGTCGCGGACACGCTGCGGGCCTGTCGGCCGTGATCGAACTGGAGTATGACTGCTCGCGCAGGCCTCAACAATAGCGCGGCTGTCGAGAGCTAGCCCGAGTGCGGCTCAAGATCCAGCCACGTGGAGGCGGCCTCGGGCGCCCGCGTCGCGTCGAGGACCCGCATGATGGCCATCGTCTGTTCTCGTGGCACGAGCGCGCGGCCGGCGTCGAAAAAGTCGAGGATGCACCTTGCCGCGTTGACGAACAGCACCGAGTCGTCGACCCTGAGTAACCGCTTCTCTGCTAAGGACTCAACGAGCACCTCGAAAGGCAGGTGCTCGCTGGCGTTGAAGTGAATGGTCGCGGTGCGGCCCCGAGAGAACTCGAGCAGGATCGTCGTCCACGGGCTGCCGCTGATGACTGCCATCCGGCTGGGCGTCTCGTCGAGGCTGCTCACCGCCAGCTCAATTGGGTGCACTCCGTACTCGGCGAAGGTGTCGCCGCCGGCCCACACCGTGATCGATCGTATTCGCTCGCCGGATTCTCTGCAGTACGCCTGAACATTGGTCGAACGCAGTGCCGACGTCGACTGAATCGCGGCGCCGTGTTGGTCGGCGAGGTCGAAGATCTGCTGGGCCTCGGAGCAGTTGATGGCGAAAGTCTTGTCGACGAACGTTGGCTTTCCGTGCGGCAACACCATCTTGCACAGACGCCAGTGGGTGGCGGGTGTAGAGGGCGCCAGGATTGCAATCGCGTCGACATTGGATGCGAGTTGGTCAACGCTGTCGTAGTACACCAAGCTGTTGCGCTCGGCCCATTGGACGCCTTCGGGCATCTGTAGTGCGGTAGCGCCTGCCACGCTCCAGCCCCGGCCCGCCAGTTCTCCGCGGATGGCGGCCAGATAGGTATTAGAATGGAAGTTATCCAGGCAGTCATCGACGAAACCGAGGTTTCCCCCAGGCATTGCCGCCTCCGTCCGTTCGGTGTTTGTAGAATCACGGGTTGCGAAGGAGCCGCATTGGGTAGCGGCGGTCGGCTCGTCGGTTAGCGCGGGAGTCGACTCCAAGGCAAGAGAAGAGCATAGAGGACGGCCGCGGCGTTGGGGACTACCGATCGGATGAGTCGAAACCAACTACGGGTGTCCGATCGACGCAAAAGCTCGTGAACCCGGTCATTGCGAACAAAGCGGCGGGGCGTTGCTCAAGGGCCAGATCGGCGATGCGCGGCCGCAAGCAACGCGGCGACCACGATCAATGCAGCAACCGACGGCGCGGGCGCCTCGGTCAGTTCCGCAACGAGGCTCGCCTCAACGGCGCCGAAATTCGCTCTTTAGACATCGTAGTCTTCCATGGTCACCTCGCCAGGGGTCGCCTGTTCGTTCGGCAGACGCGGACGATCGGCGCCGAACTGGTCACGCCAAACCGTGTAGTCCGCCGCGTCCACGACGCCGTCGTCGTTGTAGTCCCCTTCGAAGACCACATCGGCGACTTCCAGCGACAGCATGTTGGCCGAATAGTTCAGGTTCCATCCGAGCTGGCCTCCCAGCGACAGGAGGGACAAGTGGGGGAATTCGCCGTTGATCGCCGCCGCAGTGAGGATCTTGAAGGTGTCTCCTAGAACGGGGGCGTACGTTCCCAGCAGCTCGACATTTAGCCGGCCGTCGAGCACCGCCTCGCCGACGACCGTTATCGTACCGAACACCGTTTCACTGGCGAGCTGGATATCAAGCGTGCTTAGGTCATTCTGTTCATAGTCGCCTTCGACAACCATATCGCCGGTGGCGAGCGGATTTGGCCCGGGTCCCATGGCGCCGCATTTGTTGACGAGATCACCGCGGAACACGTCGGCAGACAGGACGCCGCCGACCATGGTAAAGTCGCCATCGGCGGACAGCTCGCCCGCGCGAAGCCGGCCGCTTCGCAGCTCGGCCTTGGCGGGCGCCTCGATGTTGAACACGGGTGAAGCAACGTCCCCTCCATCGACCAGAGCCGTCTGAGCAATAGTGACAACGTCCAGTCCGCTGTGGACGCCGTCGTTGAACTCCACCGACGCGTCGAATCGGACGGTCGTGCCCGAGCCCACCGAGAAGGACAACCCGGCCCCTACGAACCTCGTCTTGGCAAAGATCGTGTGCGTCGACGGCCCGGGAGCGACGACGCCTCCGGTTACGTCAAGGTCGACGCCCCTGATGGCGGCTCCCTCGCCCTTGACGCCGGAGATCAACCGTAGCATGTCCGCCAGGAACCACTGATCGTCGGCCACGTCGACATTCAGCAGCCCACCGTGGATCGACAGGTACCCGTTGTAGACGTTGTGCGACGGGTTGAGGCTGCCAGCAGTGAGGTGGAACTCGCGGCCGTTCTCAACAGTGAAGGACGAGTCGTTCAAAGGGCCATCCCAGTCGAACACGCTGGTAGTGGAGATCGTCTGGTCGGCGGTGACAAAGGCGTCGCCAGCCTGCTCCACAATTCCAGAGGCGTCAATCAAGCCGCCGTCGTAGTAGGTCTCTCCCCAGACGACGAGCGTAGACCCCGCGGTGACGTCCGTTGTTGACGTCGACCGGAAGGTGGTGGTCCCCAGCAGGTTGGCGACCCCGCTAACGTTGACTAGACCCTGCAGGTCCATGCCGGCGTCGACGTAGGCGATGCCGGCGCGGAAGTCGAGTCGCCTGCTAGATAAAGGACAACGTCGGAGCCATCGAGTACCGACGTGGTTGAGCTCCCGGTAGAGCCGTCCGAGTCGAAAGTGCCGACTTCGACTATGCGATGGGGGCGGGAGTGTTATACGCCGCTCGGAGAGGCAAAACCCTACACACCAGCTGGCAGACCGAAGGTGTCTCGCGCTAGCTGTACGATAACGCCCGGAGCTCACAAGGCGAGTCCCCTAGCCAGCGCGGACTCCCGTTGCGATTTCATGAGCCGAGTGGCCAGGAGCCCGGGCGACGCCAAGTTGGCGCCGGTGGGCGGCCAGATGCCCCTCGTAAGAGGGAGTCTTGAATGAGGCGTCTGTGATGGATACCCGACCGGCACGGGCGGCACGCGCAGGACGGCCGCAGGCGGAGCAATCGATCCGAACTCAACGACCTACACTTCGATCAGCATCCTTGCGGGATCCTCGATTGCCTCTTTGATCCGGCGGAGGAAGGTGACCGATTCGCGGCCGTCGACGATGCGGTGATCATAGGTCAAGGCGACGTACATCATCGGCCGGATGATCACCTCGCCGTTGCGGGCGATCGGCCGGTCCTCGATGGCGTGCATGCCGAGCACCCCGCTCTGGGGCGGGTTCACAATCGGGGTCGACAGCAGCGAGCCGTACACCCCGCCGTTGGAGATGGTGAAGGTGCCGCCGGTGAGTTCGTCGGGCGAGAGATCCCCCGAATTCGCCCGATTGGCGAAGTCGCCGATGGCGTGCTCAATCTGGGCGAAGCTGAGCCGTTCGGCGTGCCGAATCACTGGGACGACGAGCCCCTTCTCGCCCCCGATTGCAACACCGATGTGGTGGTAGTTGCGGTAGGCAATCTCGTCGCCGCGGATCTCGGCGTTGAGTTCGGGGATTAGCTTCAGTGCATCCACAAGCGCTTTGACGAAGAAGGACATGTAACCCAGCTTGACCCCGTGCTTGTGCTGGAACCGCTCGCCGTGGGCCTTGCGGAGGTCCTTCACCGCGGACATGTCGATCTCGTTGAAGGTGGTCAGCAGTGCGGCCTGATGCTGGGCCTGCACCAGCCGGTCGGCAATTCTCCGCCGGATGGGACTCATCCGCACGAGCTCCTCTCGGGCGGCCTGTTGCAGCGGACGGTGGTCCTCTGGGCCGGGCGGGTTGCGCGGGCGGTCGTCTCCAGCCGGCCGGTGGTTCTCGTGCTCCTTCACCCACTGCCGAACATCTTCTCCCCGGATGCGCGGCCCCGAAGCCTCGATGTCTTCTAGTTCGAGGCCGTGCCGACGCAGCTCGCGACGCGCCGATGGCGTGGCGAACGCCTTGGCCGTCGCCCCCTCCTTGGATGGCGGCGCCGGTGCTTCAGCGCTGGGGCCTTCGCCTTTCTCCGTTTCATGATTGGCGGGCGCCGCCTCCCGGTCGTCACGCTCCTCCCCCTCAGTCGCGCTGGGACCTTGCTCGCTATCTCCGTCCTCCCTCCCCTCTTCCAAATAGCCTACGACCTCGCCGACGCCGACCGACTCGCCCTCCTGCTTGAGGATCTTAGTGAGCACTCCGGCCCGCGGCGCAGGGAGTTCGAGCGATGCCTTCTCGGATTCAAGCTCGACCAGCCCCTCGTCCGCCTGCACGGAGTCGCCTTCCTTGTGAAGCCACGCCCCAATCTGGACCTCGCGGATCGATTCGCCCACTTCGGGGATTCTGAGTTCAATGCTCATCGCAGATCTAGGTGTTAAAGGCCTGTTCGATTAGTTCTTGCTGTTCGTCTTTGTGCGCGGCCGAGGAGCCGGTCGCGGGGCTCGCGGAGCTCTCGCGGGAGACGCACGAGAACGGAAATCGGTCAGCAATGCGATCACAGCACCGCTGCCTCCAGTACGGCCAGGCCCCCATGTTCTCGGGCTCCTCCTGAACCCAAACCACGCGGGCGCCGTCCTCATATGGGCGGAGCGTGTCGGCGAGCTGGGCGTCGCTGAGCGGGTAGAACTGCTCGACCCGCACGATCGCGACGTCGGAACGCCCGCGTTCTTCCCGCGCCTCCAACAGGTCGTAGGCCATCTTCCCGCTGGACATCAGGATCCGGGACGTCTCCGACGCGGCGGGCCGGTCGTCGGCCAGGATGGGGCGGAACCCGCCGCCGCTCAGCTCGTCCAGGCTCGACGCCATGCGTGGGTGACGCAGCAGGCTCTTGTGGGTCAGCACCACCAGGGGTTTCCGCCACGGACGCTCCACTTGACGGCGGAGCAGGTGGAAGTATTGGGCCGGCGTGGTCGGGCAGGCGACCTGGATGTTGTCTTCGGCGGCTAGAGTGAGGAACCGTTCGAGTCTCGCGCTTGAGTGCTCAGGCCCCTGCCCTTCAAAGCCGTGCGGCAGCAGCAGCACCAGGCCGCTTAGCCGCCGCCACTTGTCTTCCGCGCTGGAGATGAACTGATCAATGATCACCTGTCCGGCATTGGCGAAGTCGCCGAACTGAGCCTCCCACACCACCAGGGCGCCGGGGTAGTCGAGGGAGTAGCCGTACTCGAATCCCAGCGAGGCGCCCTCGCAGAGCGGGCTGTTGATGATCTGCACCTCGCCCTGTTGGTCGGCGAGGTTCGAGAAGATGTTGATCCGGCGTCCGTCCTCCGCGTCGTGGAGCAGCGCGTGGCGATGGCTGAACGTTCCTCGCCCCGAGTCTTGCCCCGACAGCCGCACCGGCGCCCCTTCGGTCGCGAGGGACGCGATAGCGAGCGATTCTGCGGTCGCCCAATCGACGGGCGCCTCCTGCTCGGCGATGAGTTTCCTTTGCTGGACGCTGCGTTGGAGCTTGGGGTGCAGGTGGAACCCGTCCGGGAACGTCGTGATCTTCTCTATCAGCTCCTTCAGTTGCCCGGCGTCAACGGCGGTTTCGCATTCGTCGTCATCCGCGGCGCCGCCGCGGTAGTCCTGCCAAACGCCGCCGAGGGGAGGCTCGTGCGGTTGGGCGGTCTTCTGCTGAGCAGCCTGGTAGTGCTCCTCGAGCTCAGCACGCGTCTGCTCGGCGTGCTGATCGGCCTCGGCGCGCGTCACAACGCCGGTTTCGACGAGCCGATCACGGTACGCGTCGTAGATCGAGTCGCGGCTCTCGACCGCGTCGTACATGACCGGCTGGGTGAAGGTTGGCTCGTCTGCCTCGTTGTGCCCCCAGCGGCGGTAGCAGTACAGGTCGACGACAACGTCGCGCTGGAAGCGGGCGCGGAACTCCATCGCCAGCCGCACGACGCTGGCCACGGCGAGGGGTTGGTCTCCATTGACGTGGAAGACCGGGATATCGTACGCCCTGGCGATGTCGGTGGCGTACTCGGTGGACCGACCCTCCGACGGCCCGGTGGTGAACCCCAGCTGGTTGTTGACAACCACGTGCAGCGTTCCGCCGGTGCGGTAGTCGTCGAGCCCGGTCAGGTTGAGGGTCTCCTGCACGATGCCCTCGCCGGCAAAGCCGGCGTCGCCATGGATTAGGACCGTCACGCCGCGTGTCCTATCGGCGTCGCCTACGCGATCCTGCTTCGCGCGGATCCGGCCCAAGGCGATCGGGTTAATGAACTCCAGGTGGCTCGGGTTGAAGCAAAGCGAGATGTGCACGTCGGCGCCGTTCGAGCCGGTCCACTCGCCGCTCGCGCCGAGGTGGTACTTGACGTCGCCACGTCCCCGCCACCAATCGGGGTGCTGGTCCTCGAACTCTCGGAAGATCTCCTCGGGGGGCTTGCCCACGATGTTCGCGAGCACATTCAGGCGGCCGCGGTGGGCCATGCCGATCACCACCTCCGCGACGCCGTGGCCCGCCGCGTTGTCGAGCGCCAGGTCGAGCAGCGTGATCAGCGTCTCGGCGCCTTCGAGGGAGAAAGTCTTGGACCCCAGGTACTTCTTGCGGACAAATCGCTCGAAAGTAACGGCGCGGCTCAGTTGCGTGAGGACCCGCCGCTGAAGCTCCGCCGGGGCGTCGGCTCCCTGCTGGTTCTCGATCCGATTCTGCAGCCACGCCCGCGCATCGGCGTCGCGCAGGTGGGAGTACTCGTAGCCTACCCATTGGCAGTAGGTATCGGTGAGCCGCTGCCGCAGCTCTCCCAGCTGGACGCTCGTGGGCGCCTGGCGGCCAGCGGTGGAGAGCAGAACGCTCTCGCTGTCGTCGTCGGTGCTCAGCCCGTACTCACCTAGCTGGAATAGGTCGCCGCCGCGCTCCGACAGCCCGAGCGGGTCGAGCTTGGCCGCGAGGTGCCCCCGGTCACGGTAGTCTGCGACCAGCCGGTCGACGCCATGCTGCAGCCGAGCGCTGCCGTGATCGCGTGCTGCGAGAACGGGGGGGTTAAAGATGCTGGTCGGTGGGAACGGCGGATGGTTAGAAACGGCCGTCCGGTTCCTTTGCACAAGCGTGTTTGATTCAGCTCCAGGCTCCGGCATGAGAGGCTCGGTGGTTCCTTGATGGCGGCGTACGCTTTTTGGGCGCTGCTGTCAGTTTGAGAATTGGGACGGGGCAGCAACGTGCCAAGACGCACCGCCGCTCCGCCATGGGCGACGAAGGAATTAGAACGTGAACTGTTGGTACAGCGAGGCAAACGCTATGCCGAGTCGGTAGCGACGGCGAACCTTCACTAGCTAAGGAGAGCTAGCGGTACACTTATGCCTAAACGCTTCAGCGTGGTCGCCATGCAACCAAGGTGGGCCGGTAGAAACCGGGCTCAATAGCGCCTATGCCCGATCATGAACGCGATTCGCAAAGAGCCCACCGCTCATCGCAGCTTGGGTAGGTAGAGCCTTGCGTTCTGATAGTACTTAGGGAGTCTGGACCGGAAAGGGCGTCCGCGGGCCTCGTACGGGGTGGCAGGTCCTGTTGGAACTGCATCCACCAAGCTTCCACAAGTTGGGGCGATTTGGCGGCTCAGTTCGAGCAGGCGTGCGTCGGTTGGTCCGGCAGGCGACCTGGCTGAGCGAGTCCGAATGCGGGAGCAGACGCAGTGCGAGTCGTACGGCGAGCGTGAGGTTTTCGGTCACGGAGGCACGCCCCTAATTGCGTTAGTCGGAAAGTCCCGTACAACCGCTTCATCACTCAGGCGGGGCGCTGGCGGTGCGGCCTAACCTAGCAAAGTCGGTGGGTCGTAAGTGGGAATCGAGAATAGGGTTAGGAGGGCTTGATGGAGGCCCGACTGGGGGGCATACTTAGGAGCTCTCCGAGTGGAGAGCTAAGACGATTGGGCCTCCGGCTTGTTGTGTCGCACGTCGGCGTTGCGAACCGTCGCAGGAGGCAAAATGTCCTTCCGACAGTAAGTTGCGTTTCGCGCCACTCTGTGAATACGGTCAGATAGCTCAGTTGGTAGAGCACGGCCCTGAAAAGGGATTCTGAGCACTCTGCTCAATCATGCCGAATACGCGTTATAGCCTGAAATAGTAGGCGCAAACGCATTCTCTCGTAGTTGCGAAATATGACGGAATCGGCCTAATTGTGCTGGTAGCGGTTGTGGCCACAACCGCTCGCTCGCGTCCACGGTGTGTCAGGTTACCACGTCCATCTTGACTGGCAACCTTCGGCGGAGGGGCATAGGAGCGCGTCGATTCCAATTCCGATGAGTGTCCGCATCGTTGATGCGGTGCGACCCGCGGCGGCGCCAAAGCAACGTGTCTGTTCGGGGGCAGAGAAGACGGATCGTTATTCAGAACACTTCCGTGGTGGAGCGTGTGGTCGGTGGTCACACTCGCGGTTGTCACGCTCGACTAGGCCGCTCTGCAGTCAACACCGACGGACTTGAGGCCGCACGACCGGTACAACCCGCGCCACCGACCGGGATCGCAAAGTTTTCCTGGCCAGCGGGGCTTTCCAGACTGGAAAAGTTCTGGGGCAGTGATTAGTTAGGAACCCATGAACTCAGCCACGTGTGTGGCTGTCGTGGGTCCGCGCGTCGCGGATCCAGCTGGCCCCTCCCTATCCTGTTGCGTCCCGCAGCACGAGCACGAAGCTCAATCGGGAGCGACGTCGACGGCGTCCTCCACCCGAGCGGCATGGACATATGCCCCCACTTCTCTCTTCCCAAGGCGTCGCCGAACGCCTCGGCGTGAGTCGCTCTCACGTCTCGCGTCTGATTTCGACAGGCGTGTTGCCCGCCAAGGACATCGCGGTCCCCGGCGCCCGTCGTCCGACCTACCGTGTTGACCCGGTGGCCCTGGACGCGTACCTAGACCGGTCCGCGTACCAGCCTCAAGGCAGGCCGCCGGCGCTCAAGAGGCGTCGTCGGTGCGTCGACCAGGGCTGCAAGGACTTCTTTCCGCGCGCCTAAGCGCAGACTGCTGTCTTTGATCGACACAGTTTCGGCTTGGTCGGGCAGTCGTGCACGGCGTGCTGCAAGCAGGTGCAACGGTTCGGTGTGTCGCCGAACCTCTAACCCGCTTTTCGCCAGACTGGTTTGGCGATTACTTTTCTATTCAGGAGCAGAGACTAATGACGACAGAATCCCTTACCGATTACCGCAACGAGCTGAAGACGTGGGCGAGTAAGCTTCGCGGCAAGGGGCTGCGTGTCCGGGCCGCCGAGGGGAAGAACCCCGGCGCCATGGGCGCCAACTGGCAGACCGCGGAACCCACCGAGGCCGCCCTTAACGCCTTTATCGACCGTAGTGCAACGCCCACGATCGGGATTCTGGCCGGCCCCTACAGTCCGCCGGACGGCGCCGAGGGCCAGATTGTCGTGATGGTCGACATCGACTCGGACGAGGAGATGGAGGCGGCCAAGGAGTTGTTCGACGGAGAGATCCCTCCGTGCTGGTGGGCAAATACGGGGCGCGGCCACCGGCTCTCGTTCCGGGCCGCGGCGTCCGACCTGCCGGCCGACCGCGGCAACGTGCACTTCCGGGGCTCAAACGGGGCCAAGGTGATGGTGCAGATCGGCACCGGCGGCAAGGGGGCCTTCTCGGTGCTCCCGCCGAGTCGGCACTATGTATCCGATGGCAAGGGCGGATGGACGGCTACCGGGAACCGCTACGAATGGAAGGTCGGCCACTCCCCGGATGCAATTCCCGAGCTCCCCACCCTCCCGGACGACGTGGCTAAGAAGCTGAAGGAGTTGGCCGAGAACGACGCCGAGGCAAAGAAGCAACACGAAGCCAAGCTGGAGGGCATCGACCGCAAGGAGGGCGACCCGGACACGGGCGTGCACCGTGGCTGCCTGGCCGCCATGATCGAGACGACGAAGAACATGGAGGACGTTAGCGACGGCTCGAAGCGTCTAGCGGTCTGCATGCGCAGGGCGGCCGAGCACTACCTCTCGAACGACTGCGCGCTGGCGACGCTCCAGGAGTACGAGGAGCAGACGACCCCGTTTCTCAGCAGCTTCACCGATAGCGAGCGTCTGGACCGGCTCCGCCAGGCCGAGCGCAGCCCCGACGTGACGACGGGAGGGGCCCTGGTGGAGCTCGACTTCGCGACGTTCGCCCCGATCGCGCTCCGCGGCCTCAGCGACGACGGCAATACCGAGCGGCTGGTCAGCCTGGTGGACGGCGACATCAAGTACGTGCCGGAGTGCAAGCAGTGGGCGACCTACCTGCCCAAGAGTGGGCTGTGGCGCTTCTCCTCCGAGCCCAACGATCTGCGGTACATGGCTCGGAAGAATCTCGCGGCTATGGTGCGGGCCGAGCTGCAACTGGCCTACAGCCTGGGTATGGACGTCGATGAAGAAATGGTGAAGCAGTACGAGAACTTCGCGAAGAGTTCGGCCAACCACGCCCGGATCCGTGACGCCGTCAAGCTCGCGGCCGACGACCCCGCCATGCGGCTGGGCCTCGCCGCTTTCGACAGCGACCCGTACCTGCTGGGCACCCCGAACGGCGTGCTGGACCTCAACGCCGGCCGGCTGCTGACGGCGAACCGGAAGGCCTTGCTGACCAAGGCGACGAAGGCGCTGTTCGGGGACGCGGCGAAGGCCACCAAGTTCCTCGAGTTCCTCAACGAGACCTTCCAGTCCGACACGACGATGATCGCCTACATGCAGCGGCTGCTCGGCTTGTCGCTCATTGGCAAGCAGCTCGAGCACGTCCTGCCCGTCTGCTACGGGTCGGGCGCCAACGGCAAGTCGGTGCTGTTCGACACCGTCTCGCACGTGCTGGGGGACTACGCGGCGCCCCTCCCCGACGGGCTGCTCACCGCGTCGCGGTGGGACAGGCACCCCACGGATATCGCCAGCCTGCACGGCAAGCGGTTCTGCTTCGCCGAGGAGACCGCCCAGGGCGCCGAGCTCGACGAGGCCAAGGTTAAGCGCCTGACCGGCGGGAGCGCCCTGACGGCGCGCTTCGTCCAGAAGGACTTCTTCACCTTCAACCCTTCCCACTCGCTGTTCCTGATGACCAACCACAAGCCCGAGATCCGTGGCACCGACACGGGAATCTGGCGCCGGATCAAGGTGGTCAGCTTCGACAACATCGTGCCGGAGGAGCAGCGGAACCCGCACCTGAAGAACCAGCTGCTCGACGAGCAGGACCACATCCTGGCCTGGCTGGTGGAGGGCTGCAGCGAGTACCTCGCGTCGGGGCTCCAGGAGCCGCCGCAGGTGCAGCTCCATACCGAGAAGTACCAGCAGCACTCCGACCCGGTGCGCCAGTTCCTGAGCGAGGCCATCAAGCCCGCCGATGGCGGGTTCCTCGCCACTCAGGACATCAAGGCCAACTGGGAAGCATGGAGCCAGGAGAATGATGTGTGGGCGGCCGGGCCGATCGAGAAGCGGCTGAGGGAGCACTACCCCGGACTCTCCACCAACCGGAATGGGAAGCGGGGGTACAAGAACCTCGCGTTCCAGGACGATACGTACGCCTTGGGCGTCTGATGAGGGGGCCCGGAGGTTCCCTCGAGATACGTTCAATACATTAGATACACCAACTGGTAAGGGATTCTTCAGATAGACAACTGTAATAGTTCTCTATTGGAACTCCTTACTCCAGTTAGTGTATTTGATGTATGAGGTGTATTGGATCGGTTGTGGCGGACGTTCTCCCGGCGGCGCCTCGAGAGAAAAAATCAGGAGAGGCCCCACATACACGCATGGGGCCTCTCCTGTTCTCGTTTCCCACAGTCCATTCCCCTGGCTAACTGCCCTCCAGCGGCTCAGGCCGTCGCCTCTCTTCTGAGCGCCCTGCGGCGCCCCGCGCCGAGCCCAGCTGGCCACTCCCCCAGCGCCCAAACCCTAGGCGCAACTGCCCAGCAACCGGGCGCACCAATCTCTCCGCCCAGGGGGCGCCGACCCCGACCCGCCCGCGAAGGATGGCGGCGGATCCGGACGCGTGTTCGGTGGTTCGTCACCCGAGGAGGCTTATTGCGATGGCCTGCTTTATCGATTTGATCCACGCGCTCGCCACGCTGGCGGGCGCCGCCGGGCTGGGCGCGGCGTGCGTCGCGCTGGTCGTGGTCGCCCTGCTGCACGGAAGGAGGGGCCGATGAGACTGCTCCGCACCAACGCCAAGCTGGCGAAGGCCGGCCCGGACCGCTACCTGCTGGCGGGCCTCACCCTCGCGCCGCACCGGCTGTCCGGGCATGAAGTCTGCCCGGCCTCGACCGTGGGGTGCCGCGCGGCGTGCAACCTCTGGTTCTCCGGCCAGCGGGTGCTGCCCGCCGCGCGGAACCGGGCCCGCCTGGACACCCAATGGCTCTACGAGGACCGCACGGGCTTCCTGGCGCAGCTGGACCGCGACCTGGCCGCCCATGCCCGCCGCGCCGAGCGGCTAGGGCTGCGGCCCTTGGTCCGGCTCAACGTGGCGTCCGACCTCGACTGGTCCGAAACCATCGCCCGCTGGCCCGGCATCCGGTTCTACGACTACACCAAGGTCCGAAGCCGGTTCCGCGCGTACCTCGATGGGCGGCTGCCGGAGAACTACACGCTGACCTTCTCGGCCTCGGAGTCGTCGCACCCGGCCACGCTGGCCAGCTTCCTCCGCCGCGGGGGCAACGTGGCGGCCGTGTTTGCGGTAGACTACTACCCGGCTTGCGGCCGGATCGGCGCGCTGCCGCGTTCCGTTAGGTACTGGGGCGCGGAGTGGCCCGTGATCGACGCCGACAAGCACGACGTCCGACTGCCCAGCGTCGACGGGCGGGGCGTGGTCTGCGGGCTGCGGCTCAAAGGGACCAACGCCGCCAAGGCCCGCGGACGCGCAACCGGTTTCGCGGTGCGATGCTAGAACTGCAACAACGCGTGGCGGCGCTGCTGCTGGCGATCCTGGATCGCCAGGACGAACTGCCGCCCGACATCGTCGAGGCGGCGCGGGACCTCGAGCCCGACGTCGCCGAAGCGATCGCACGGCTGCGGCGCGAAGCAGCCGAGTAGCCGCGGCCGGCGCACAACCTGGATTCCCCTTCACGCCCGCTAGGCCTCTAGCGGGCGTTTTCTGTTGGCGGCGCGGGCTTCTCTCGCGCCAAGTTTGCTCACACGGCGCCCAGGAACCGCCAGGGCGCGCTCAGGGGCCCTCAGAGGCCGTCTCGCGCGCTCCGGGCGCGGCCGTGGGCCATCTGCCCAACCGGCGCTGCGGCGCGCTGTACGCGCGCTCAGGCGACTTCTCGGCGGCATTCCCAAGACCCAGCTGTCCACCTACTCTGATGGCGGGCGTTCTTGCGATGGCCCACGTGGCCCGCTTGCCCAGAAAAACAGCAGAAAATCCATCAGATCGGGCGTTCAGAGGGGTGCCCAACCGGCTGGCCAAGATATGAACGTCTGACCACTTGTCGGAAATGCGGCTAGCCGACACTTCTCAATAACCACAACCATAGGTTCTTCCTGGAGTTACGGCGACCGTGCCCCCGGCGGAAGAGGGCGTTAGGGCTGGGTGGCTGTCGGTCGGGCTGGCATGGCCGGATGTCGCGGATGCCAAACGGCTTTTCAGAACAACGTGATGTCCGAATGGCTTCAATGCTTGCGATTGGCTTCCGATTGCAATCACGTGTTGCTACGCCTAATGGTTCCTCAGGAATCGCCTTGGATCGATCTGGCTCAACTCTTGTCTTGGAGGTTATGCAGAAGCTTAGATTAGCGCTGTATGTAGAACTGATGTAGCCACATCTGTTCTTGGCCGCGACTTGACCTTGAGTAAACGAGAAAACAGTTGCACGCCGCATCAGTGTCTGTCAAATTCGCGTGAGCACGGAAGCACACTTTTCACTTGCCGACGCGTGCACTGACTCTGCAGCCTCAAGGACGACCCATGCGTCGATTCCCCATCTCCTGGGACGGGACCCTTGCGTCACTAGGTCTCAAGCGAAAGCTTTCCGCCAGCAAGAAGGACCAGTATTGGCGCCGACGATTCGCTCGCATTGAACAGCTTGAGCGGCGAGAAATGCTAGCCGCGGACTACGTCGTAACGACGCTGGAAGACATCGTTGCGGCGGATGACGTGTTGAGCTTGCGAGAGGCCATTAGCGCGGCGGCGAGCGACGGGCAGTCTGATCAAGACACCATCACGTTCGACCCATCACTTTACGCCGCGGGGCCCGCAACGATTACGCTAGGATCGCTGGGCTCGATAATTACAAGCACGGACTTCATTCTTGATGGGCCAGGCGCCGACTTGCTCACCATCTCGGCAAACGCTAGCGCCGCCGATCAGCGACGCGTTTTCCAGTTCAACACTGGGGCGGACGTCACCCTTACCGGCGTCACCATTGCCGACGGGTACGTAATCAGCGATGGCGGCGGCATCTGGAACCGGGGAAACCTCACGCTTCGCGAAGTGACATTCCGCAACAATGTGGCGGTTAGAAACAGCAGCGGAGGTGCGGGCCAAGGGGGCGGGCTATTTCACCGCACCGGGAAGCTGATCATTCGGGACAGTACCTTTGAGGAGAACACGGCTCGCTATGGCGGCGGTGCAAGGCTGCTGATGGGCGACTCGGGCACGCCCGAGGCTGAAATCTACGGCGTTACGTTCGTCTCAAATCATGCCCTGGATCTCAGCAGCAGTCCGAGCAGCTACACGGCTGGCGGCGCGTTGCACGTGCAGCACGCGGTAGGCGACGTGCTCGTTGCCAACAGCACCTTTTCAGACAACACAACAACGTACGGCGGTGGGGCAATTCGAGCGGCCTACGGTGTTGAGTTGACGGTCGTCAACTCAACGATCGCTTTCAACCACTCTGACAACCAAGGCGGAGGTTTTAGCGTCAGTGGCGCAACGGTAGTAATTGACAACTCGATTGTGGCCGCCAACACGTCTGGCAACGGCTACTCGGACGCCGTGTCGTGGAGCAGCCCCACGTGGAAGGGCAGCCACAATCTGTTCGGTTCGGTTGGCAACGCGGGTCTAGACACGACCCCGGGGTCTGGCAATACGTCAATCGGAGTAGGAGTTAACCCAGGCCTCGCCCCGCTGGGCGATTACGGTGGCCCCACCGCAACACATGCGATCCTGGCCGGTAGCCCCGCCATCGACGCCGGCATCCTCTACTCAGACGCGGTGTTGACCGGTGCGCCGGTAGCGTACTACCGCTTTGACGAGCCAAGTGGATCGACTGCTAACGACTCGGCCGGCACTAACAACGCAGTCGTCTATGGGGCGCCGTCAATTGGGGCCGGCGCCGTTGGCGGTGGGAAATCGCTCGAGTTGGACGGTGTTGATGACTATGCCCAGATCACCAACGCCACGATTGGCGCTAGCTTTACCGCCGAAGCGTGGGTGTCTTCCTCGGAGGTCAAGTGGAACAAGTCCGCCTGGATTGCCAGCGCACGCGGGGCCAACGGGTTCATTATTCATCCAATGGCGGGTTCCACCAAGTGGAAAGGATACATCTACGACAGCTCCGGCACCGCCTACGAGATCGGCATCCACACACCGCCAGGCGGCGACATTCAATCTTGGAACCACTACGCGATTACCTTCGATGCGTCTACAGGGCAGGCGGTCATGTACTTTGACGGCAATGCCGTCGCCATTAAGGACCTCTCATCGATTACTCGTACCGAGGTTACTGATGCCACCGTGCTGATCGGCAAGGACGACTGGAGCACAAACGGCATTTTCGGTGCAGGCAAGGTCGATGAGGTCGCCCTCTACGACACTGCGCTTAGCGCTGCCGCCATCCGATCCCGGGCTTCGCTGCGCGCCGCTAGTTTTGCTGATCAGCGTGCAGGGAGCGGCTATTCGGCACGCGCCGTAAACGGCATGGGGGACATCGGCCCCTTCGAGTACGGAGCGCAGCCCGTCGCTTCCGAAGAACCTTTCGAGGTCACCAGGCAAGACGGATACGTCGCCGACGGCGAGAACTGGGTGGCTTCGAATGCTGCGGGCGCTTCGGTCGTGGTCTGGGAAGGGAGCGGCGCCGAGGGCGACGGGATCTACATTCAGCACATCAACCCAAATCTAAGCGTGTCGAGTCTGCCGAGGCTAGTGGACATCGGCATGGACGCGACGGACGTGTCCTCGCCCCGCGTCGCCATCGACGGGCAAGGCCGGCACGTGGTCGTCTGGCGGGTCGACAGTGGCGACAACGCCGGCATCTGGATGCGTCGGTTTGATGCGGCGGGCGGAGCGATCGATGAGTTCCCCGAGCAGGTGAATGATGGCGTCGACACGTTTTACACTCCGACGGTTGAGACCAACGAGGCTGGCCAGGTGGTTATCCTCTGGAAGTCAGGCGCGGACACGTTGCGATTCCGACGATTCACGACCAGCGGATTGAGCCTGGACAATTCGTCGCGTGTTGCTGTTGCAAGTTCAGCTGACCTCTACGTAGCGACGTCCGGCCGCAGCGCAGTAGTGACTGAAGACGGCGGCTTCTACGTGCTGTGGGAGGACGACAACGAGACCATTCTGATCAAGCAGTTTGAGGCGAGCGGAGCCCCGGCAAGTGATGCGGTCGTTGTAGGCAGCAAAGTCGATGATGCGGCTCCGCTGCCGGACCCGGAATCGGGCGCCCAGTCTGAAGTCACCTCGCTTGCCCCTTACGATATCGCCCCAGACGGAAACGGAGGCGTGCTAGTCGCATGGGCGAAGCAGCTACACGTCACGGACAACGAATCTCAGGGCGGGAATACAACAAATGCCTCGACAACAGACGCACTCTTGTACGTAAGCCCGGTCTCGGCCAGCGGTGTAATTGGCGGTCGGATCACGATCGATGCCTCGACCATAGAGACGACTCAAGTCGACTACACGTCGCCATTCACCGCTAACTACTACCTCTCTGAAGCGTATACGATTAATCGACCAACGTTAGCGGTTGATGCAGAGGGAAGATTTGGGCTGGCGTGGAGTCGCTCTGACAGCGTGCTCTTCTATGGGTCTAACTTTGATCTGAACTCATCAGGGAACATCGTCTACTCGCCCGGAAACCACCACACAAACAGCGGTAGTTCTGGTCATGAGATGACTTGGTTCAACTCCGCCGGGATACGCCTGCTCGACGTTACTGCGAAACCACTCCCCGGCGTGAGCAGCACTTACTCATCCCTGACCTCTGATGCAGCCGGGAACTTCCTGCTCACAGCGAGAGGAAATGACAGTGAGATCTGGGGCCAGCGATTCAGGCTTCCCCAGCGAGTGACGCTCAGTGACGGCGGCCTGCTGACGATTGACGAAACCATTGCGCAGAACCAGACGATCGTGCTCTCTGCGGCGATGTCCGACGGCCAGTGGTGGGTCACCCTCAATAGCAAGAAAACCAATATCCTGGCTTCGGCGGTGACGGCGATCAGTATCGTCGGCGGCGCGAACGACACCCGTGTTGACCTCAGCGGGGTGGTCGCGGGCCAAAATCAGCCGTTTGCCAACCTCAATACCACCGACGCGGAAATGATCGTCGTGGACGGCGGCAGCGGCAACGACGTCATCATTGGCTCGGCTTACCCTCAGACGCTCCGTGGCGGCGCCGGTGACGACCGGATTCTCGGTGGCGACGCGAACGACCTGCTCTACGGAGGCGAAGGCGACGATGTGCTGCTCGCCGGTCTTGGCGCCGATGAACTCTACGGCGGCGTCGGAAACGACACGCTCAGGGGCGGCGAGGGCAACGACACCCTTTACGGGCTCGATGAGACCACTACGCCAACTCTTCAAGAGGGCGAGGAGGACAACGACCTGCTGTTCGGCGAGGAGGGCGACGACGACCTCTATGGGAGCGCCGGTGATGACCGGCTCGACGGCGGCAGCGGCGGCGACGATTTGCTAGTAGGCGGTGATGGCGACGACGTGTTCGTGGTGACCGACGCGAGCGCGGATACGGTAACGATCAGCGACACCGGCGGCGTCGACACGATTGACCTTTCGGCCGCGGCAAGCGGCGCGACGGTCTCGCTGGAAGGCGGCTCTGGTGTGTTTGCCATAGCTAGCGTTGGTTTCACCGTGTCCGGGGTGGAGAACATCATCGGCACGCCTTACGCGGATGTCCTAATTGGCAACTCGTTCGCCAATCGTATTGAGGGCGGCGGCGGCGATGATCACCTCTTCAGCGGTGGTGTTGCGTCCACTGAAGTAGGCGGCGTCGACACGCTTGCTGGCGGGCAAGGGAACGACCACCTCTTCGTCCAAGTCGTTGCCGACGCGCAAGGCGAAGACCCCGAGGTTAGCGATCAACACTTGCTGCAGGGGGGCGCAGGGAGTGACTTCTACTACGTTTCGAATGTCGACGCGACCGTCACGATCAGTGACCCCACGGGCGACGACACCCTCGACCTGGAAACGCTCGGCTGGGCCGGCGCCGCCGCGCCGGTGATCGACGACAGCCTCACCGAGGGGCTGCAGCAGTTCGGCGATCTGAAGCTGGAGAGCGCGGGGCTAGCCGACCTCGAAAACAGAGCCGTTCCAACCGATGCGGAGGCGGACCTCACCGTCACTTATTCAGCTCTTAATGACGGGGGATGGGACATCAGCGGAGCTTCACCGACGTTAACGGCGTCGGCGACTATCGATGGCTCAGCAGCAGGCGTCGTTATTCAGTACGAGAGCGAATCCCTCGGGTCCGGTGCCTTCACCATCGGTGGCTCCGGCGCCTCGATAACGATCACCCTCAGCAGCCCGGGGGCGCTTGCCCCGGGGATGCACGCGATCACCATTTGGGCGACTAAGCCAGGTGATGAATTCGTCTTGTACACGCCCGAGACGGTGGTCTTCGAGATCGCTGGCGCGCCCACCCCTGTCGCTAGCGTTGTGGTGGAGGATGGCAGCGGCGTCCCTGTGACCGGCTCTGTGACTGTGCAAGCCGGGTCAAGCACAGAAGGGACCGCATCGCTTTTCCTCAAACACGCCGAGACGCAAGACGTTACCTACCACTACAGCTTGGGGCCTGGCGCGCCCCGGGGAGCGTCGATCGACGCCAACGGCGCCTTTAGCTGGACGCCCAGCAGTGATCAGCTCGGGAGCCACACGTTTGACCTTCGCGTTACCGAGCCGGGCTACCCGCCTGTCCGCGTGTCGAAGAGCGTCACGATCGAAGTGGAGAGCGAGCTGGCAATCGACTCGTTTGAGCTAATCAGCGATACCGGTGCGTCTGGAACCGACGGGATATCGGCCAACACGTGGCTGCAAGGAAAGGTGGTTTCCAACACTCCGCTGGAAAATGTCAGGGTCGTCTTTCAGCTCGGCTACCCCGGGACGGGCAACATCGCGATTGGCAACGACAACGAAAACATCGTTCAGCTCTCCGTTTCCCCAGACAACCCGCGCGAAGCGACCTTTCTGATCATACCCGACCGAAGTCTTCTCACGGCTGGCCAGTACAACACTATCGGTGTGCAGCTGAATGAGGCAACGTCTCCGAACAACGCGATTGGCCCGGTTCACACTGCCACGTTTAATCTTGATCCGAGTGAGAATATAGTTCCGTCGATTGTCTCCGGCAGCTTTGGGCTGGCCACCGACACGGGCATTGACTTGAACGGAATCACCAGCGACCCAACCCTCGTTGGAAAGGTATCACATCCTGACGGTGGGATTGCGGGGTTGAAGGTTGATATCTACCGGAAGTCTGCTGACAGCCCGTCAACAACGTACGTCCCGCACGACCCAGAAGTTCCCGGGAGCGCGCAAATAGTAGCGACCGTCGAGACTGACGATGAGGGTAGCTTCACTTATACGCCAGCAAATCTCAGCGACAGCGACAAGAGCCTTTGGTGGGCCGTGGTAAGGGAGGAGTTGTTCGAGGATTCTCCCGCGGAATCAACGCCTGACCCATCAAGCCAACTAGACTCGGCGGTGTATGTTGAATTTCGTCAGAACACGGCGCCCACGGTGACCAGCGTCTACCTGATCAACGATACCGGCACGCCTGCCGACAACAAGACCAGCGACACCCGGGTCGGGGGGCAGGTTGAGGCCGGCGAGACCGATGGCGTCGTCGAGGGCATCGTCGTTGAGGTTAGCTACACCGGCACGGAAACGGTGACCGAGTTTGCGGTGACGGACTCTGACGGCAAATTTGAGCTTCCATTGTCTCACCTGCAGGTGGGAACGCTGACGCCAATCTCGGTCCGGGCGATCGAGCGGGACACCTACACAGGGCAGGTTCTGACCGGAACTCCCAACAACACGCTCTCCATTACCCACGACCCGGCGGATCTCTCCGCGCCCACGATTGAGTTCTTCGGACTCGGCGGAGGCGTCGCGAACAATTACGTCGGCGAGGTTGCCGGCTACGACCCGAATAGCACACCGATCGTCATCGAATTCTCGACAGCATCCGATACCACCAGCACGTCCAACGAGGATGAATTCGAGGCCAACATCGTCGGCTACGCCACACCAGCGGGGGAAGAGCGCTCGTTTGCCTTCACTGTACGCGGGCTAGGTCTCGCCCCTGACGTCCAGACTTTGTACGCCCGCGCTGTAGCGATCGGCGACACCGGCGCCACAGCGGTCGGGCCCGAGGTCTCCGCGGCCATCGCTGAGGTTGAGGACCCTACCTTCCAGAGCCACTTGGCGTATGTCGATGGAGACGATCGCACGGCGCTCCCAATTGTCGAGGGCGTGGTGGACTACGCTGGCGACATGGCGGACCTGCTGCTGGAGTACCGCATCGACGAGTTAAGCGGCAAGGTCTACACGGCCGAGCTGAACGAAGACGGAACGTTCCGGTTCGTAGTCGAAGGAATTGAGTCCGCCGCTCCAGGCTACGACCCGAACGCCCCCACGCACTCGGTTCAGCTGCGCGTCCGCCCGCTTGACGAGGTGGCCGCCGCGCCAGAGTTTAGCGATGACGGCGTGCAGACTGATACGGATGGATTCGTTTCTGGCCTTGACGGGGGTCTAACCGATTCCTCGGCCACCTGGCTGGTGGAGACGCTTGGAGCGGACGGCGCCGGGCTGAGCGGCGATTGGCACAACGGCGCGTTCGCTCGTGACTGGGAGCAGGCCGAGGCCGCATGGGAGGCGCCGACAGCATTCACGTATGACGCGAACTTGTGGGCGTCATCCGTGGACCTCACGCTCGACACACGGGCTGATACCTCGTTGCCGCTCGTAAGCGGCACGCTCTCTGGGTTGGACTCTACCAACAGCAATACGGGGCTCGGCGGTCTGACGGTCGAGTTCTACTTGCGGGATGGACAGGCGGTTGAGGTCCTGGACGGCTCCGCCGTCACCGACACAGACGGGTCGTTCGTCTACCACTTGGCCGGGCACTCCGTCGGCGTCAACGAGCTTGTCGTTCGGCTTGTGCAGCAAGAGGCATCATCAACAGGCGGCCCAACGACCTCGATGGTGGTCTATGACGGCAACTTTGCCGTCACCGCCGATCAGACGCTAGCGTTGGATGATTTGAGCCTGAAGTCGCCCACCCTCGACGATGGCCAGACGCTCCAAGCAGTCCTGCCGACGCTCATCGGGGCTCTTGGCGCCGCGATCCAAGATCGCGGTTTGCGGACGGTCGAGTTTGACTATGGCGCGGGGACTTTTGAGGCATCGACACTGACCGACGCCTCTGGGGCGTTCGAGTTCACCCCGGAGAGCCTAGCTGGTCATGTCAGCAGCAACCATGTCACGGTTGCCGCCCGCATGGCTGAGACACGCACCGATGAGGCCACCGGGCAGAGCTACAAGGTCTATGGAGCGCCGCTGTCGCTGACCTGGGAGGTAGTCGGCAACCAAGCGCCGTCAATCACGCAGTTTGAGCTGGCCAATGACACCGGCTATTACAACGCGGGCCACCAAGTGCTCGACCGCGTCACCAGCGATCCAACCCTGGTTGGGCGCGTGGTGGATGAGGACGGCACCCATCAGGCGTTCGTCAACGTCGAGTTCGACCACAACGGTAATGGGCAGGTCGACGGGTGGACCACGACCGATGCCAATGGAAACTTCCGCTACACGCCAAAAGGGATCGATTACGGACACTGGGATATCCGCGCCCGCGTCGTTGAACGCGACGGCGTAACCGGCGACGACCGGGCGGCCGAGTACGGCGGCGGCGGGGAGGACTGGGCTTGTGTCACTGCCACCGGCGATCCCAACATCAGCTCCGGCGCGTCGGGATTCACCTTCGTGGCCCCGCTGGGCGTGCTGGTGGACAACCTCGGCATTGTGCAAGGCGGGGCGACAGTCGACCCGCGTCTGTCTGGAACGGTCAAAGATAGCCAGGGCGGCGCCGCCCCGTTCGCCACTGTAGATTTCTTCCGCTACGACGCGATTGCAGAGACAATCCACGAGGCGCTCGGCAGCGTTGTCTCCGACGAGAACGGGGATTTTGAGTTCATGCCGGTTGGGCTCCCGTTCTCGGCCGACGCGGCCAATCTTGGCGTGATAGCTGTGCCTCAGCAGAGTCCCTACTTTGAGGAGGCGCCTCCCGCGTCATCGGGTGACACCTACACCTACGCTAGTACTTTCGCATCCACTTCCACTGCCGGCACTCCCACGGTGGCGGCCGCACTGGCTAACCTGTCGACGCTGTTGGTCAGTGGTGAGTTTGACGTAGAAGACGACGCAACCAGTCCCCAGTACGTCGAGCTGCAGTTGCTCGATTCCAACTCCCAAGTGCTGTCAACCGAGATTGTCAGCCTGGAGACGCAGTTCAAAGAAGTGCTCGACAACGAGGTTGTCACCGTCAAGACGGTGTACGCCTTCAGCTACCCGCTTGACCTCACCGCCAGCGGCGCCAGCGAGGTCGCTGAGGTTAGTGCCAGGGTAGTCGCTTGGAAGGAGGACGCGTTCGGTGTCGATCCAATGGTAGGCGGATTTACTTTTGGCGGATGGTCAAGCCTAGACATCGACACGTCGCAGGGCGCCGGCGCACTGGCGTTTAGCGATGACGTGGAGTCCACTGGAACGGGCGTCGTCGCTCCGGAGCTCTCGGGCGCAGTCGACCGCATCGGCGCTACAGGGGGCACCCTGGTCGATGCTCAGTACGAGGTCGAGCTCGACTTCGACGGCGATGGTCTCGCCGATGAAACCGTGCGCCTCGACGATGCCGATCCGTTGGGCAGTGGTTCGATCGGGTGGTCTCACGTGCTAGAAGGCTTCGAGGCCGGCGAGATCGAGTTGTGGGCGCGCCCAGTTGCCTATGTGACGTACCGGACCTCGGAGGGCGAGGAGGTTAACGAACGGGTAGAAGCGAGCTGGGGGGAAGACCCCATCAGCATCGACTTCGAAAGCCCGGCCCCATCGATTAATGCGCCCGGTGTCCATTCTCCCGAACCCTCTAACAGCGGCGCCACCAAGGACCCGACCATCACCGGCGAGGTGACCTCGCCGCTCAACGGGGTCAGCACGGTCGGAATGACGGTCGAGATTGATGAGAACCTCGATGGTATCGCCGATGGAACTGCCGTCGTATTGCCGAGTGAGACGTTCGAGTACACGCTCAGGGACGCCAAGTTTGGCGAGGTCACGGTCAATGTGCGCGCAGTAGACACGTATTCGCACACATCGGAGCTGGCCGGGCAGTGGCAGCCGGTGGTGTTCACCTACCTGCCGCCGACGCCGCCGGAGGTCCTTAGCGTAGGCCTCCAGACGTCCCACACCAATGCCGAACTCTCGTCCGAAGCTGTCACCAACAACCCGGTGGTTGTTGGCGAGGTGACGGTTCCCGCCGGCGCCTATTCCGTGACGGTGCAGTTCGACCACGAGGGTGACGGAGTCATCGACGGCACGACAACCACCGACGCGCTAGGCAGGTTTACTTATGTGCCGGAGAACCTGCGGTGGGGGGAGATCAACAACTTCCAGATGCGGCCGGTCGCCCGGGTCGGCGATCAGGCAATCCCTGCAATCGGCTGGCACAGCTTCTCGTTTTTCCATGATGTCTTTGACGCGCCGGTGATCAGCCAGCTCACGGTCGTCGACGCCAGCCGAGCGATCATCGAAGGCCGCGCTACCAGCGGCGGGTTCGGCCAGTCGGTGCGGGTGGAAGTCGTCGTGCGCTATCCCGGCGGCGTCGCGGCGACTAATTCTCCCAATACCGTCGAGACGTCCGGTGATGGCTACTTCCGTATGGAGCTCACCGAGCTTCCAGCGCTCGCCGCGGGGCAAAAGTACACGATCGAGGCGACCCCCTACTTGGACGACCCGAACAGCGTCACGGACGTGCCGGGCGAGACGGCCAGCGAAACCTTCGAGTATACCCCCACGTCGGTCGACATCTCGCAGGCTGCGCTCACGGCTTTCGGCCTTGCCCACGACACCGGCCCTAGCGATTCACTCACCGCGGATCCGACGCTCGCTGGAACGGTAAGCGGCGCTGTGCCCCAACTCTATGTCGAGTTCAGCTTTGTCAGCAGCCACACCGACGCCGGCTTGTATCGCACGCCGGTCATGGCGGATGGGACCTACTCTTATACTCCGACCGGACTGACGCCTGGCGTCGAGTACAACGTATGGAGCCGCCTCTCGCTGTGGAATCCTGGCGATCCCCAGAACCAAGTCTCCGCCGGCGAGCAGTACAGCGCGTGGACCGGCGCCGAGCAGTTCACGCTTGACCTTTCACAGCTCCCGGCGCCGTTGGTCACCTCAATCGTGTTGTCTCAGAACCAGGCGGGCGAGAACGAGACTCCCCAGTCCAGCACGCCGGTCTTCAAGGGGCAGGTCAGCAGCGACGGCGCTATCGCGGGCCTCAAGGTGCTGTTCGACCACAACGACGATGGCGTCATCGATGGGTGGACCACGACCCGCCAGGACGGGACGTTCCTGTACCGAGCCGACTCGATTGAGCCAGGCCCGGAGGCCCTGACCCAGACCCTCACCGCTTGGGTCGAGCAGCAGCACTACCAGGTAGAGCATACTACCCGTTCGGCCCCCACGCGGTTCGACTTCATCCTCACCCGCGCCCCGATCGTACGGAACCTCGAATACACGCCCTACGACGCCGCCGGCCCTGCGGACGCCACGCTGGCCGGAGAGGTGTTCGACGACTCGGGCGCCACGCCGGTAGCGGTCGAGTACTACCTATTCGACGACGGCATCGGCGACGCGCCGCCCACCGACCTCGACGACTGGACCCCGCCCGCGTCCGGTGCCAACAGCACGCCGGTCGCCAATGACGCGTTCACCGTCACACTCGGCGATCCCCCTAGCGGACCGCTGACGGTCGTGCTCCGCGCGACCAACGACGAAGGCGTCGACGGACCTTGGCGAATCTTCTCAGTGGTTGTCGGAGAGGACGCCAGCCCCATCCTGCCGATTACCAACCTCGGCCTAGCCGCTAACATCGGCAGCGAAGCAGCGCCTCAGACGTACGAGCCCACGCTGGTGGGCCAGGTAGGCAGCGGACGCCAAGGCGCCTTCGACGTGGTGCGGATAGAAGTCTGGAAAGCGGAAAACGACCCAAACACCGACCCCGCGGACGTCACGGTTCGCACCAACGCTGATGGTGAGGGGCGCTTTGAAATCGCTATCCCTGACCTCGATCCCGGTGATCACGTCGCGCACGTCGTTTCGCTGTGGTACGACCCCGCTCTGCAGGAGGAGGTCGCCAGCGCCGCCGCAGAATTCGAATTCGAGATTGTCTCCACGTCACCGTCTCTGACGGGCCTGTGGCTCGCCGATGGCACCCCCGTAGATGGGGCCACATCGGACGCTTCGTTCCGGGCGCAGCTGCAAGTAGGCGCCGCCAACGCGGCGGGCTACCGTGTCGCCTACGAGGTGGTTCCCACTGGTCAGAACGCCACGGGCGAACCAGATGGCTACGCGATCAGCACGCCCGGCGCATCGCACAATATCGAATTCACTCCCGTCGGGCTGCCCGCGACAGACGTTACCGTCCATGCTTGGGTGGTCGAGTGGAGCGACTCGGACGAGCGCTACCTGCGCCCGGGCGACAGCGGCATCTCCGCTCAGCAGTTCTCGTTTACCTACCAGCCGCCCTCGGCAAGCGGTCCGCAGCTTGACTCGGAGGTAAATGACTCGGCCGCCCAGCGGGCGGACGGCGCGTTTGTCGATGCGGTAAAGCACTCGCTCAGCGACGGTCTTAAGAACGCGTTCTCGTCCTCGAGTGGATCGAACGCGTTCGACACGCTGGCGCTTGACGAAAACGACGGTGGCGGCGCCTATCTGGCCGGGTCGGGGATGATCAACCTCGACTTTGCTCGGGTCGAGATCATGCACCGCGGCGCCGCCGACGAGGTGGGCGCCGACGGCCTGGCGCCAAGCCTCTTCGAGTTTACTGACACGTTCGCCTACACCGGCGACAAGTCGTGGAGTGGGGAAGTGACCATGC
Organism: Posidoniimonas corsicana; assembly: GCF_007859765.1. Taxonomy (NCBI): domain Bacteria; kingdom Pseudomonadati; phylum Planctomycetota; class Planctomycetia; order Pirellulales; family Lacipirellulaceae; genus Posidoniimonas; species Posidoniimonas corsicana. The sequence continues at coordinate 688,558 of NZ_SIHJ01000001.1, read as the reverse complement.
CGGTCACGCTAACTGGCGCGGACGGCAACTACGACATCGACTACGCGTACGCCCAGTACGTACTGGAAGACAACGGGACATCCCTCGATCTCTGGGCGATTTACGCCATTCAGCTCTCGCTGGACTGGGAGTCCACCGATGGGGAAGGTCTGAACCACAACCTGGAGATTGCAGGGTCCTACGTCATCACCATAGGCGCAGAGTTAAGCTACCCGTCCGGCGGCCAGGCCGATGTGCTGTCCTACAACATCACAGAAGACGCCCAATACGAGTTCTGGCAGCGCGAGTCCGACGCCCCCACAGACGAATTCGCTACCGAGACCGTCGTCACCGCCGGAAACTACGGCCTCTACTACCGTGAGGGCGACGCATTTGACGACGACTCCGACATCACGCCTACCCTGACCGACCGACGCTACAACATAACCGAGGATCGCACCACCGAAACCTGGGTCACCAGCGCCGACAGCGACTCTTTGTCCACGTCCACGGGGACCGAGTCCTACGACTACGAGCTGAGCGCCTACGCCAAACAGACCAGCGAGGTGACCAACTCCGGCTCAATAGTCACAACGTTCAACGGCGCCGGCGCATCCCTCACGCAGGACATCTCCGGCCAGCGTACCGTCACCTCCGAGGCGATGTACGAGTCCACCCTCGACGGCGACGCCAGTTTCCAGCGGGCGCTCGACAACGACGACCTCGACCGCGCGGAGGTCGCCACGCTCGACTACTCGTTCTACCAGGCCAACCTCTACGCCGAGACCGATTACCAGCTCACGCACGCCGAGCGGCACGTCGACACCGCCTACCAGCTCGAAGAGACTTCAATCGAGCGGTCCACACAGAGCGGACTGGGCGTGCTCCAGTCCGGGGAGGCTGCTTCGGACTACTCCAACAGCGATTGGGACTTCCACCAGACTACTGAGGCCACCACCCGCACCACCGAGAGCGGGACCGCCGGCAGCCACGCCGGCCCCGGAGGCGCCACGGTCGAGTCGCTCGACGCGGCGCTTGCGCTTACGACGACCGCGACAGCAAACGGCCACGGCGGCGTGCACCGCTACTACGACGAGGGCGCCGACGCCTCGGGCGACCTCGTCAGCATGACCGACTCGGGCGAAGTGCGCTCCAGTTACCAGTTCGACAGCAACGCCGTCGGCAAGCTGGACGCGGTGGCCTACGCCGTGGACGAGTACTTTACCCTCTCCGGCGCCCAGACCCTCAACGTCACCAGCACGTCGAGCGACCTCACCGACGTAACCGGGCTGAGGGTAGAAGTTACCCAAGAAGCCGGCGCCACAGCCGCGACCACCGCAACAATCGACTACTCCAGCCGTACGAGTTCTCAAGCTACCGTATCAACGCGAGCCGAGACAGCGTTCCGCCGCGACCCGTCAGGCGGCGTCTCCTCCGGCGCCTTCTCGACTTCGGCCACCGGGTCAGCGATATCGGCTTCGCAGGCAGGCGGCATGAGTGTGGTGCAGGAGCCGAGCTACCCACCTAGCCTCGAAACAGCGTTCCAGGACAAGCAGTCTTCCAGCTACTCCCTGGCCGCGGATGTGCAGGCTTCGTTTGGCGAGGATGGCGTTGTGAACGGCTCGGTCAAGCGTTCAGAGAACGTGGACGCCCGCTCAAGCAGCTACGTGCAGCTGGGCGGTGAGCTCGTAGCGCCCAGCCTCCAGCTCAAGGTCGCCGACGCCACCATCGACAGCACCGGCCCCGCCACAAGCTTCTCTCTGGAAAAGGCTCAGGCCACCAGCCAGTCGCAGGAGGCCTACATCTTCCAACGCTCCGCTGGTGTCGAGAGCCAGCAGGGCACGTTCTCGGATGAATCGACGCTTTCCGTGGAGGGCACATCGCAAGTCCGTGTGCTGCCGGGTTCCGGAGCGGACTTTATCTACGCCCAACGCGAGGACACGGGCGTGCAGTCCACGAGTTCGCTTGCCGGTTCGTTCACGGACAACGGCCTGGGACACCGGCGGGTTCACGCCAGCTCCGACGAGACGCTCGAGTCCCACGCCAGATCACGAAGCCTGTTCGGCGACTCCTATTCTGAGGGGAGCACCTCCGAGGACACTATCCACTACGGCGTGATCAGCGGCGACCGCACGTCGTCCGAGTCCACGTTCAAGACCCAGGGCATCGTGAGCATCGAGGAGACCAACGGAGTCGAAGCGGTCGAGTCGGCCTCGACCGGCACGTTTGGCGTCAGTTCCCTGGTCAGCTCGCACGTGATCACCACGAGCAGCTCCAGCCCCAACGCGTCCGACTACTTCCGTGTGCGTCAGAACGTGTCGCAGAACGCGACCAGCACCGCCTACGGTGAGATCACTGCCACTGCGGTTGACGACTCTGAAACCAGCCGCACAACCGTCGACGCGCGGCAGGGGGCCACCGCCCGCGAGAGCTACGATTCGGTGTCACGCACTGCTGACGCACAGGAAGAGAGCAAGTCGCTGGTGCAGTCTAGCGGCCGCAGCCGCGCTCGCCAGAGCGGCTCGTCCGAGGGGACGGTCACCGCCAGCCCGCGGGGGACGAGCTCGCTGTTCTTTGTCGACAACGACGCCACCGCCAAGTCGCAGGACAAGGTCGAGTGGAACGAACGTTCCGGCTCAGGCCCGACCCTCGAATCGTCCCAGGGGACCCGCATCGACAAGAGTTCCTTTGACTCCGAGTCGGACGGCTACGTCAAGACGGACATCGATGGCGACCGCCACGCCGAGTTCGACTGGAAGGAGTCCTCCACCGCGTCGGTCGACCTCACCAGCAAGTCGAAGCGGGGCTACACCGACTCGTTCGACAAGACCCGCTACGCAGACAGCTCGGCTCGGATCAACCAGTCGCTCTCGGCCGAGGCCCAGGGCCAGCTCCGCGAGCAGCGCGAGAAGGTCGACGTCGAGGTAACGTCGTCCTCGCAGTCCCAGACCGGCGGCTACCACTTCGAGGGGGGCAGCTTCTGGGTCTACTACCACCTGGACGGCGCCGCGGAGGTCTACCACCTGTCGGCCTCCTTCTGGACCGTCGATGGCGACGCCGATGGGTCAACCGAGACCGAGGAGGAGTGGGTCGAGGGCTTCAGCGACAGCAGTAACAGCGAGATCGACTACGAACGCGAGGACAACTGGTCGAAGAAAACCAAGTTGAAGGACGACGGCGGCTGGTCCTACGAGACCACCCAGGACTGGGACTCGTGGCACGAGGAGTACGTGTACTCAACCGAGCAGACCATCACCACCACCGACGTGGGCAAGCTCACCGAGGACTTCACTTCCGCGGGTGGCGAATCGGGTGATCGACAAACGCTCGAACGCACCCATCATATGAATTGGCGTAAGGTCACCTCTGAGCCGGTGGCGCCTTACGGCAACTACATAATGTGGGCCAACTTTGGCATACCACCGGCGGACGCTGGTCTCGAAGAGTACCTCACCAAGGAGTACACGGACTCACTGATAGAAACCCGCTTCCAGGCCGGCGATTCGCACAGCAGTCACACGCTCGGGCCAGACGGCGGCGCGCGGAATGGCACTCTGGTTGCGCACAGCCAGGACATCAAGACACGGATCGAACGTGACGAGCATAAGTGGAACTACTCGCCGCCCGTTTTGGATCCGGGCGACGACGGCATTTTCGAATCGCTGACCGACGTCGGGCGAAAAACCAAAGACAAGGTCTACCAGTCCGGCGTCCGCGTCAACGAAACCGCAGGCTACTCGGACGATGAGTCAGGGGTACGCCAAGCGTTTGACGGTTATGCCCGCACGGTCAACTACGCTACGACGGGGGAGGTTTGGTCGGAAGCCGGCAAGAAAGACTACCTGTTCTACCACATAGCAAACGGCTCCGTGCAGAACAGTGATTCAGAGGACGAGATCAACCGCTGGGAGTCGATCGATTTCGACCTGACGACCGTCACGCTCACGACCGACACCTACTACGGCAAGCAATCGGACGGCCAAGACGGCGGCGCCGCCAGGGCTACCACCGCAGCTTCAGGCAGCGAGGAGTCCAACGCCGTCCCCGGCGCCCGCGAAGAGACGACCAGCACGGTCAGCGAGAACGAGAGTCAAAGCGGCCGACAGGTAGAGACCTCGGGCTCGCGTCTGGAGGACACGGGCTTCTGGATCGCCAGCACCGTTGTGGATCGCGAGCGGACGCCGCAGACCGTTGCAACCGAAACGGAGGGCGAAACGGTTGTAAAGCCAAGTGATGCTGCGTCGGGGGGGCAGTGGTCGACGATTAAAGACGCAACACAGTTAACCCTCGAAGAGCTTCTCGAACTCAACCATATGTTGCCAAAGTATCCAGGGGAGACTTGGACTGACTACTTGGCAAATTATGGATTCGACAGTCCCCATGTTGCTTTGCTTGACGCCCTTGCAGACGGCAAAGTCACTGGCCCAGAAGCTGCGAGCCTCGACTTCACGGATGAACAGTTGCGGGATATCCTCGGAGACATGTACCTCGAAGACAAAGGCTATGAAGTCAACCGAAATCGGGCCAGGTTGGCGGTCATGGTGAGGAATAACCCTGCACTTGAGATTTATGCTAGAATAGCGATCCCCACTGCCGATCTGATCGCAACGGGCATGTCAGTTCCGACAATGGTACGCCCACCAGCTACTGGGCTCTCTGGGGCACTCACCAGATCCAAGCCGAACTTTCCTCAACCAGTTAGGGCACAGGCCCCAAGAACGCTATTCAAGAACGGCGAACTCTTTGAAGCTGCCTTTGACACCAGCAAAGGGAAAGTAGGTTTGCTGGCGGAGACGGTCGTTGATGGTAAAACGCTCCGCCTGAAAGATGTCGTTATTGAGCCGCTGAAAACTGGCAAGTTGAATATCGGGCCAAAAGAGGTGCTTGCTGCGAGGCAACAGCTAATTGAACAAGCAAGAGCTGCTGGTTTCGAGAAGCTGATAATCTCTGGCAAGCGATTGACGGGAGCCAATAAAGGGAAGTTGGTTGACTTGACTATTGACCTCACGAAGTAAGGTGAAGCCGGTGGGAACGCCAAGTGATTACAGCCATACCGAAACAGTCTGGCGGCAGACGGGTAGTTATGATGCTGTCTTACGCCACCTGCGTAGTAAAGGCTTCTCGAAAATAGAGTCGGTGAAGGCAGTTCGAGAATTCTGTGATGTTTCTCTTGGCGAAGCGAAAGAGATCACTCACTCAAGCGATGTCTGGAAAGACACTCTGGCTGATTCTCAGCAACTTCATGATGCCTTGTTTGAGGGGGCCGATGAAGCGGATTAGGGTGATGTCGTGAGCAACTTCTTACGGTTCGTATCACCCTACAAGTGGGAAGGCTGCTGGGTCTTCGACGACGACCAGTACGATCTGGTCAAAGAACCGTTCGTGTTCGGTGCTGACGTGGTGCTCGATTGGCTCGTCACCGACATCGAAGGTGCCGAGAACGGCTTCAAGCTTCTGTTCGCCGAGAAGCCCTTCCCCGGCTATCAAGCCAAGTTCGAGTGGCTCAGGGAAGAGTGCGAAGGCAACTGGTACATCGAACAATCAACAGGCCAGGAAGGCTGGCTCTGCCCGGCTCTGCTCAACTACTTCGAGACGCCGCCGAAAGAGATATACGTGCTCGCCAGCAAGCGAGATTGACGCCACCACCTCATCACCTCGCCGAACCGATGAGGCCGTGAGGTTGGCGCCCCACCAAAATCACAACACGCTCTCTGCCGATAGGGCGGTGCGTCGCCCCTGTAATCGGCCTTCTCATCACCGCGCGGATATACCCCTCCCCCCACCTCACTGCCTCAATCGGACCACGGGTTTCTACGCTTTCGGACTGTAGGGTTTGCGGTAGGTGGCGTTGGTGAGGCGCCAAGGGAACGAAACTGAGAGCCGTGTATGCTCCCGACAGTCTTCAGTAGAAACCGGCCACCCAGCGCGATCTGATGAACGGTTGCCGGGAGCGCCGTGCTGTCCTTCCGTGTCCCTGGACGGCCTGACGGCGGGCAGGGTTGTGTCCGCTATGGACGTCAGAAACGGACAGAACCCCTGCCGCGGACATTGGCGGTGTTCGACTAAGGCATTGTGTTCAAACGGTTTACGCGAAATTCGGGGCGGAGCTGTGCCCCGAGTTTTGTAGCTCTGTAGAAAACTTACAGTCAACCACGACATGTAGCCCGGTTGACCAACGTGAGCACCACAATCCATTGTGTTTGAAGGGATGTTTTCTACAGAGCTAGTTTTGTAGCTCTGTAGAAAGCTTCTAGATGTTTAAAGGATCATGAGGTTGAGCGTGAGCGTCTTGAGGGCGGCTTCGCGTCGCTGGTTGGGCTTTTTCCGTGCCCTGAGCTGGGAGCCGATAAGTCGCTTGAGCATGCTGATGGTGGTCTCGGCCTGGGCGCGTTGCCCGTAGCGGGTGGTGTGCAGCCGGCTGGCCATGACGTGTCGCCAGTAGGTTCGGGGCGGCTTGCCGGACCGGCCGAGCCTAGCGGGGATCAGCGAGCGGACGCCGCACGCCTCGCGGCAGTGCCGGTGGTTGGCCTCGCTGTCGTAGCCGCCGTCGGCCAGCAGCGTCTCTGGATCGGGATCCGCCGGCGGGCCTGATCGAACGCCTCGCGGAAGTGGCGGACGTCGCAGCTGGGGCCCTTGTCGTGGACCACCGCCAGGACCACGTGGCTGGTGCAGTCGCACAGCACGCCGATCTTGGGGAACTCCCGGTAGGTGAGGTAGGTGTGCTGTTTCCCCCGTTTCTGGGCCCGCGAGCGGGCCTGCGTGTAGTGCCGGCTGGCGGCGCTCGACTCCAGGCCCGTGGCGTCCAACGCCGCCAGCGGCGAGCGGCCCGGCAGGAGCGACAGCTACTGCCCCATCCGGACCGAGTGGTCCAGCATCCGCTGCACGCGGCGGCTCTCCAGCAGCCGCGTCGCCGCCTTCTGGAAGGTGGTGAAGTGCGGCACGCTCGCCAGGCCGATCGCCGCGGTCCAGCTGGGCGACTCCTCGAGCACCGCCGACAGCTTCCGGTAGTCCAGCCGCAAGAACTCCTTCAGCACCAGGCAGGCGAACAGCTGAGGGAGCGTGAACTTCTTCGGGGCCCGGTGATGCCAGTAACGACGCACCGTCCGACGACCCAGCTCGTGGGCGGCAAGCAGCAACGCGATGGGGGACTTCGTCGTTCGCACCCACCCCGTACGGAAACAACACTACCAAGGGTTTAGCTAGCAACGATAAGATTTCTACAGAGCTAGTTTTGTCCCCTCCGCGCGTGTTTTCGGACAGAACCCTGCGGTCGAAACCCTCTGGAGTCGCTTCGACTGAAGTAGTCGAAACGAGGACCTATTCCGAGCTGCCCGGTTCGTTGGTCTCGGGTGCATCGGCATCCGAGCTACTCTCAGTCGCGGCGGGTCGCGACCGGCGACGGTTGAGTAACTCCCTCGTGCGACTGAGCTCGGCGGATTGCTTCGCTGATATCGGTCCGAGCCCTAGCCAGCGGCTATCACCCGGCAGGAGGTTCACAGTGGCCTCGTGCAACGACGTGGCGCCGCCGTCGGAGTCGGCGAGGCTCCGCTGCACGCTTGTCTGCCGGTAGGGAGGGACGTGGGGGAACACGAACGCGCGGCCCTCGGGCGGTTCACCCCGGTCGGACCAGTACTGGTTGATGACCACCTCTGGCAGCGTGTCCCGCTCCGGGGTCCGGGTGGTGAGGTCGATCGCCTGAGCCAGGTTGCTGGGCGCCTGGAAGCTAACGGTCAGCTCGCCCCAGGCCATCAGGCGGACCGCACCGCTGGCGGCCAGCTGCTCTCCGGACAGGTCGGCGAAGCCGGCGGCCGGATGCAGCACGATCAGCCGCCAAGACTGGACGCGGGGCGCGGCCAGCCGGAAGGCGCCCGCGGCGTCGGTGGTGGTGATCACGTGCTCCAGCGGATTGCGGACGCGTCCGTCGACCAGGGCGAGGTCATAGCTGCGGTAGCGGATCGACTCGTCGATCGGCGTGATCAGCAGTACCTGGGCACCTGGCGCCGGGTTGCCCGCCGCGTCGACCACCGTGCCGGTGATCGGCTCGGCGTTGGGCGGCGTGAGGTCGTCGGCGGTGCGGATGCGGTCGTACCGCAGGTCGGTGCGGGGCCACAGATTGCCGATGCTGTGGCCATTGAAGCCGACCTCCTTGCGGAGCAAGAAAATCGCCTGGCTGGCGGCCTGCTCGTCCTGATCCAGCTCGCGCCAGCCGCGCGTGACGTAGAAACTGGGGTGCAGCGATTTAGGATCGGGCGCCGCCAGCATGCGGCGTTTGAGCCCGTCCCAGGTGACGATCTTTTCGCCATTGAGGAGCAGCACGTGCTTGGCGATGATAATGCGGAATTCCAGAGGAGCGGACGCGGCTGTCGCCTTGAACGGCTCTTGCTCGGCCGTCGGGAGCGGATTGCCTTGGGCTTCCGCATCGGCGGGGTACAGGACGACTTCCGCCTGCTTGTCTCGCAGCGCAGCCAGCGATGGCGCCAAGCTGAACGCCTCGGCGCGTTCGCCGTCAAAGTCTTGGAAACGCTCGTGGGTCACGTTCAGCACCAGCGGCGGCCCAGAGGGCGCCGGACGGCCGGGCATCAGAGGAACGAACAGGAGATCCTGCTCCTGCGGCGCGGTGTCTACCGACCAACGCCCGTCGGCGTCGGTGGTCGCCGTGGGGCCCCAGTACGACCGCACCGGCCGCACAACCGGCTTGCCAGGGATGTCAACGTGGAACTGCGAAGCGACGCGATCGATGACCTCTACCGTCGCTCCGGCGACCGGCTCTCCCTTGGTGTTGGTGACCCTGCCGCCGATCTCCACCCCATTGAGGAGCTTGAACACAAACTCGTTGGGAATCCGGCCGCCATCGGCTTGGTCCTCCGCCCACATGGCGTGCATGAAAACGCGGCCCGGCGCCGACGCCCAGATTCGCAGGTCCTTGGACTCTCCCTCCCAGGTGACGCTGGCCCAGCCGTCGGCGTCGGTCTGGTAGTTGTGGTTCTTGATCTTTGTCGGCCGCGGCCCGTCAGGATCGTGGATCACGTGGTTCTGCCGCACCTTTGCGCCCTTGATTGGCTGGCCGGCCTCGTCGAGCACGCGGATGCTGATCGTCGAAACGCGGTCTGCGTCTGGGCCCTCGGTGAGGATCTCGATTTCTTCGTCCACTGAGTTGATCGGTGTGGCGTTAAGGCGGGCTTCCGACGCGGCCTGCTTCGGCGAGTCGCCAGCAACTGCGGGCGACTTGGCCAGCGGCGCCGCCAGCAAGATGGCAATACCCATCACCGCCAGCGCCCCGCCGCGAGACAGTCGCAGCGGTTCTCGCAGCGGCTCCCCAAGCAACCGCGCCACGCGCCGGCGCAGCTCCGACGGGCGGCCGTTGGCGGCCAGCGCGACGAGCTCGTCGGTTGGTGCGCTCCCGCGGCTCAGCTCCACGACCCGCAGCAGCGCGGCCGCGTACAGGGCCCGTGGCTCTGGCGAGTGGTTGGCGTCCACCGCGCAGGCCATCTCATCGCAGCAGTACTCGCGGAGTCTGCTGGCACGGCGGCTGAGAAGCCATACGGCAGGGTTGAAAAACAGCAGCGCCTCGGCCAGCCGTTGCAGCAGGTTCGCCCACAAGTCATACCGCCGCACGTGGGCCAGTTCGTGCCGCAGGATGAGCTCAAGCTCCTCACCACGCATCCCGGCCAACGCGACGCCCGGCAGCAAGATGGTGGGACGCAGCAGCCCCACCACCTGCGGCGTCACCGTCGTTCTGGCGACTACCAGTACCGGCGTGAAGCCCACTCCCCAGTCTTGGGCCAGTTGTCGCAAGAACCGGACCGGCGCCCCATCCACAACCGGCGCCGCTCGTGACGCCAAGCGGTGCGCTCGCGCGGCGGCCAGCCCTAGCCGGATGAGCATCGCCGCCACGCCGCACAGGTAGACTGCCACAACCCACGCAGCGGCGGCGGGCTGCGCCGTACTGGCAGCCGGCGATGACTCGCGCAGCCGGGCAGGAGGCGCCTCGATGGGCGGGGGACTGACGGCAGTCGGCGTCGGGTCGACAGGCGCCGCGGTGATGTCGGGCGTGACCAGGCTAGCCGAGGCGGAAACAGGAGCAATCGCCTCAGCGACCACGGGATTGTGCTCGCCATGCAGCAGGTAGGTCGCTGGCAGCATTGCAACACAAGCGGCCAAAGCTACGACATGCACCACATAGTTTCCCTCGATCGAGCCCCTCGTGCGGACTCGATCAACGGCCCCGGGGGCCGCCGACCAGCAATGCCCCCTGCCAGAGCGAGTGCAGCAGCGTCCAGCAAAGACGACCGCATAGATCTGTGTCAAATGCCTGCAGGTACATCATGACTTCTGCTCCTTCGCCTTGCGGACAATCAACTTGCGGATCTCTGCGAGTTCTGCTGAATCGACGTCGGCAGACTCTAGCAGGTTGAGCACCATTGCGGACGGCGAACCGTCAAAGACACGCGACAGAAGGTCCGTGACAAACCCACCGGAAATCTGCTCCTTGGCCACCTTCGGAGAGAAGAGAAAAGACTTGCCCTGCTTCGTCCGCGTGAGGTAGCGTTTGCGGTGCATGATGTTAAGCACCGTGATCACCGAGCTGTGCGCCAGCGGGCGATCGGCCTCGGCTTCGAGCCGGGCACGGACGTCGCGCACCGGCAGCGGGGATTCTTCCCAGAGGATCTTGAGGATCTCGAGTTCGAGCCCTGTTGGGAAATCCGACTCAGGCCTGGCCATGCGCATCTCCGTAAACGCTCAAGCACTGTCTAATTCTTTAGATGATGGTATGGGCGTCCGGCGTCGCGGTCAACACAATTATTTAATTAGTTAGATGGATTGTCGGGCCGCACCTAAGCTGCCAAAGAGGCTGCTTTCACCTGGGGAACTGGCTTCGCCAAACTTGAACGACGAACCCAAGGCGCCGAGGATGGTGGGCCTCGAAATGGGAGTGGACGACGGACATTACGGCAAAGGTCATCGCCACAAGTCTGCCGGTAGGGAGAAAAGCGGTAAACGCCGAGGAGGCTCTGGAGCGGCGCGTCAGCGAAGCTTCGGAATCCTTCTGGGATCGAGCTGCGGTGTGGGCTAACGATCTCATTGGATGCCTAACCTAGCTGCGGTGCCAACGTGACGGAGACGCCGCTGCGAGTTGGCCCTAACGTCAACTCAGCGAAGTCAATGCAACCGGGGCGGAAGCGATCTAAGAGAACCAGCAGCGGCAAGCGAGTAGCGAAGACTGCTGTCCCACCCGTGTAGGCGAGTCGCTGGCGAGATTGGGTCTGTAGTGTGGCTCTGCCACCACTCATGTGACAGGCCACACCCCGTTCAGGAGTCTCGCGTCGTCCGCGCGTAGTCACCCGGAGGCCAACTGTTCCCAACAACGTAGCCGAGTAGCCTAGCCCGACTACGCCGGGCCGCGCCCGCCAGCAAGAGGAGCGTGAATGCTGACGGCTCTGGAATGGTGGCGACGTTAGCGAGCACGACACCGTCGGTTTGGTACTTAACGTCGAACAGATAGTTTCCAACGCGGATCCGCTCTTCAGCGTCCAGGAACCTTCCCCCCAGGCTGGCCGCCTGCAAGATCAGAAACTCGTCGGTAGGCAGTGGAGAGAAACCGTCGACCAACGAGAGCTCAAGGAGCGCGCCGTCGATCGATGCATCCCCAAGCACGTCGAGCGCATCGTACCCACTGCCGCGGAGCACCCCGCCAAGTTCAACGACAAACCGGCTCCCCCCTCCCAGGCGGGCGTCGCCATCGATGGTCAGCAGGCCTGGCGACTCGCCCGGCGAGACCGAGGCGCCATCGGCGAGAACTACGTCGTTGCCGAGCACGCCGCCACCGACCAGCGCGGCGCCCTCGCCAGCAAGTGCCAGCTCCATTGGCGCGCCGCCCTTGAGGAGCGTGAGTGACTGGCCCGTCTCAGCGTGCAGTATGACGTCGACCACCGCCTCGTCGAGCCCGCGGTCGACCAAGTTCAGCACCGCGACTGCGGCGTCTGAGCGGATCTCGCCGAGCAGCTGCGTGATTCCGGCATTCAGGTTAGCGAAGTTGGTCTCGACTACCTCGACGCCGTACTCCAGCTCGGCGTAGCCGCTGACGTAGATAGGACCGCGAAATTGGAGCAGCTCGTCCGTGACTGCCGTGAGACGCGAGTTGTCCGCGAGGAAGGTCGGGCCAGCGACTTCCACGCCGCCGACGCGGGATTGCCCCGAGACATAGAGGGCGCCACCGATCTGCTGCTGGAATTGAAACTGAGGCAATCCTCGCAATTCTCCGGACTGCAGGTAGACCTCGTTGTGTAGGGTGTGTTCGTCGATGTCGCGGGAGTCGAGCTGCAGCACTCCGCCCGCAGAGACAGTGATGGCGCCGGATCCGAGTGCGTCGGCCTGACGCAGATTCACGGTCACGCTGTCGATATTGACGTCACCGGTGAAATCTGGGTTCGAGCTACTTATAGACAATAGGTTCTCCTGCCGCGGCTGTATCAGCCCGCGACCGGTGAAGGCGAGGTCGCCCCCGCCAGAAATCGGGCGGTTCAGCGCCGAGTTGACGCCCGTCGCTACGTACCTCTCGACGACGATCCGAGATGCCGCGGAAACGTGGATCTGTGAGTTGGCCGAGTAGTCTCGCGATGAGAACGTGGATGGCCCCACCAACAGCTCGCCGCCGGCCAACTCGACGGTGGCGCCGGAAGAGTAGAGACCAAGGCTTCCGCCCGTCACGACGAATCTGGCGTCCGCGAACGCGGACGCCCCAAGGTGGCCCTGCTCGACAACGACCCTCCCGCTAAATGTCGACCCGATTCCAGTCCTAAGGAAGGCGTTGCCGCTAGTCGTTTTGACAATCTCCCCCTCGCCTGCCAGGTTGACTTCGCTGACCAGGCCTCTCTCAAGGATGAGCTGCTGGAACGCGAGCGAGTTCTGGCTGCCGAAGCCGGCCTCGATCGAGCCGCCCTGAGTGACACGGATTGTGTCGAGCTGCTTCACCTCCGTGGCAGCGTAGTCGAGTTCGACAACGCCGCCCGCCACACTCAAGTTGGTGCCGGCGGGCAGGCTATTCACTGACTGGAAGACGACCGTCCCCTCATTGACGTAGGTAGTCCCGGTGTAGGAATTCGTTCCACTCAGGTAGATGTCATAGGTCTGCGCCCCGGGCGTTAGAGTGAGATCGAGTGGGGCGCCGCTCTCAACGATGTCTGCCCCGATGCCGCCCCGACCGTAGATGAGCAGCTCGCTGAGGCCCTGCGCGCCGGTGGACAGCCGCCCATTAGATAGCTGCCCCCCGTTGGCGAGGTTGAGACCGCCAGTCTCAATGTTCAGAGTTTGGCCGCCAAGATCGATTGTGGTATGGCTTGCATCGAAGCTAAGCGACGCTATCGTAGCCTCACGACTTAGAGTCGTTGTGGAACTCGTCACCGCGACGTGGTCGCTGGCCACAGCCGCATTGAGATTCGTTCGATCGATCGTCACCGGGACGATTCCACGCTCTGAGAAGGAAGCGAACAGGCCGATGCGATTGCTCGACGATTGGTGGTCGACGGCGATCAGCCAGGGCAGGATGCCGTGGGTCAGCTCGGGCAGCTCGGTCACGTGGGCTTGTGCCGTCGGCGAGACGTCGATCCTCGCCACAGCGCCGCGCTCCCGTGCGAGGCTTGCGAGCGTTAGCTGTTTGTCAAACGTCCGTTCCGTCGACGACGGGAACAGGTCTACGAGCGAGTCGCCCTCGACAAACCTCGCGGCGCCGACCACTTCATCGAGCTCACCGTTGCTGACGAGCGCGCCCCCCTTGAACTCGAGCGGAACCCCGTCGGGGATACGGTCGTTGATCTTCACGCCGCGGTTGTTCAGATCGAGGGTTCCATTACGGAAATCGGTCGCCTCGTGCAAACGGATCACCGACGTGTTGTTCAGCCGTCCCGCGCCGGCCACTACCACAACGGCTTCAACTACTTCGGTGGCACCGGTGTAGTCGGCGTCGGGCGTCGTGATCTCAAGGCGGAACTCGTCGCCTCTGGTCACCAAGTCGCCCCCGGTGATCGGCCCGGCCAGCTCGATGACCTTGCCGCCTAGTGTAGAACTACGCTCACCGAGATCGAGCCGTCCGTTCAATCGGACTCGGCCGCGGCTAGCGAACATCCCCGGCGCCCAGAGGTCTCCCGTTGCGTTATCCAGTAGAATCTCTTCGTCATACTCCACGACTCCGGTCTGGTTGAAGTCAACCACCGCGCCCGGCCCAACGACGTGTGTCGCGCCCGCCGTGGTCCCGAAGGAATCGGGCGAGGTGATCTTGAGCCGCCCCTCCTCGACGCGGATAGCGCCGGCGTAGCCTGGCAGGGCGCCCAACTCGGCGTCGACGCCGGTCGTCTTGCGGATCAGCGACACGCCGGTCAGGCTCCCGTCGATACGCCCGCTCTGCAGCTCGATGTCGCTGTTCCTCACATGGAGCGAGGCCCCCGGCGTAACCGCCAGTTTGCCGCCCTGGCGGACGACGGCGTCATTGATCGTGAGGTCGGCGTTCACTTGCAGCGAGCCTTCAACGATATCGACGTCTTCCAGGTAGGATCCGACGTGGTTCACCACGACCGCCTGGGTCCGCGGGGGGTCGAACTGCCGGGTTGTCGCGAGCCTTGGCAGCCGCGCCTGCTGGGCGTTCAGCTCGACCACTCCCTTTTCGGCGACCACCACTGGTTCGTTGGTCGATGCGTTCAAGATCAAACGATTGGAGCCGACGTAGGTCCCCTGCTGAACGCTGCCCAGCGCGGCGGGTGAGTTTATCGTCACCGTTCCCGTTCCGCTGAGCAACGTCTTGGCCGCGTAGGTGCCGTCAGTGTGCAGGACAACCGGGGCGTCGCTCCCAAGGGTGAGCGAAATCGCCGAGCCGATGGCGCCTCCGTAGTAGTCACCGCTGCGAAGGGCAGCGGCCCTGCCCGTCAATTCAATCGCTCCCATCACCGACAACCCCGTAGCTGTGAGCTGGCCTCGATCGAGCGTGATCTTGCTCGCAGCCGGCGTGCCGACGTTAAGGGTCAGGCTACCCCGCTGGACCAGGAAACCGCGGTCGCCGTTCGGCAGCACGTCGACCACGACACTGGCGTTTTCGTGCACCTCGATCGGGGTTGACGAGACGCCGAACACATCGGGCCGATCGATGACGTAGTTTCCCGCGAGGATTGTTCGCCCCTGGTAAGCGTTAACCACGTTCAGCAGCACGCCGCCGCGGATGGTTAAATCCCCGTCGTGGGCGAGCGGCGCATCGACGCTAATAACACCGTCCAAAAAGAGACTGCCGGCGCCCGTGGATCCGCCGGTCCAGGTCGCGCTGTCACCTTGCCGCGCCCCAAAGACCACCTGGCCGCCGGCCCCGTCGGCAACAATCGGTAAGGCGTACCCAGGCTGCCTGGGGAACTCGACCACTCCGCCCGCCACCGTCAGAGGAATGTCTGCGCTGAGCGTGTCCGCGGAGTACTTGAGCTCGCCCGCTTCGATGCGGAAGGGCTCTCGAGTCGGCGCGAGGATATTCACCGCCCCACCCTGGATCGTAGTACCAACAGAAGTGGCGCCAAACGGCGTGGCCGAGTTGGCGTTGACCTGCCCAGAGACAATCGTTGTCTTCCCGCCGTAGGTGTTGTCGGCGTTGATCTCAATCCGGTCTCGCGACTCATTGCCGAGCGTCAGCCCACCAACTCCGGAGATGACGCGCGCGAGATTGGTCGAGCCGAGGTACGGCTCGAAGAGTTCACCCCTGCCGTCGAGCCGCAGCGGGTTCTGCGGGCGGAGGATGCTCGAATCGCTCAGCAGTTCGATCCCGCGCAGAGCTGTGACTCCGGACGGCGCGAGCGTCCCGCCATCGAGCACAAAGTCCTGGCGAGGCGTGCCCAATACCGGCAGCACTTCGCCGGGGCCGACGTAGGTCTGACCGCTGGTAGTTAGCGACTGGAGCCCAACAAGAATCAAGGCGCCGAGCATCCGAAGGGGCAAGACTCTCATACAACTCCGCCTGACTGTACAAACTGGTTCATCTATGGCTGGCGCGCATCTTAGCGAGTCCCGTTCAGATCTCTCGCCCTACAACGGGCCGCCTCTAGCGATGGCGCCAGAGATGTGTTGCGAAAACGCACCACTGTACTCGATTACGGGTTGACTCATGTGCCACGATTCAGGCAAACGCAGCCCGTAACCGGCCCATCGAACACGCACGCCGTCCGACGAGATACCCTGCGGGTTGAACGCACGTACCTGCGGCAAATATCCCGGACCCACCCCACTCTGAAGAAACCACGGGTCTCGTTGATTCTGACCGGGATTACCTATAGGGACTTGCCAGGATCCACTCCAAGGTCGGAGTCTCACCTATTGTAGCAGCATGCGCCCACCCGCGTCTATGCTGGGGGTGCGCCACGCGATCGGCCAGCCGCAGTTAGGGCAGCGTTGCGAGACGCAGCCGCGCGGAGATGAGCCCAGATCGCTCAAGCGGATGCTGCACGATACCTCGCGGGACACCACCCGCAGTTAGGCTGCCCAGGCGTTCGACGCGTTTCTCGACCGCCAGCTCAAGCAGGCCATGTCGATTTTGTGCCGACAGAAAGACTGTGACGACATACTCCCCTTCTACGAATTACCCGAGTAGTGGGGCCACCTGCAGACCACCGAATCTGATTAAGAGTGCCTTCTCCACCATCTAACTGCATTACCGAAGGACCAAGGGCTGCGGCAGACGCACCAACTCGCTCACCATGCTGTTCAAGCTCGCCGAGTACGTGTCAGAACGTTGGTGGGCCGTCAATTGAGCGCTGCAGCTGCCCAACGTCCTTCAAAGAACCTCGTTCCAAGACACACTCTCACTCCATGCCGCCGCCTGCGTCGTTCTCCGTTTACCACTCCTAACGGTCCTGCCGCCGTTGCCTCACTGACGCCAGAGTGGAATCTCAAGAATCTTCAGTATTTCCTTGAGCCCAAGCAGGCTGGAGCCTGCTGAGATTGCCACAACCGTCGGCACGAACGCTCCCTCAACGCTGCGGGCGGTATTCACTACTTTGCGGCTACTGGCCTACCTCGCAGAACGGGCGACTCTGGCAGATGAAAATCAGCGGTCACGAACATGTGGTTTCAATCCGCGCCCCCGTGAGGGGGCGATGACATCAAGACTTACACCGGCTACGACAACACCAAGTTTCAATCCGCGCCCCCGTGAGGGGGCGATACGCCCCGAGCCCGCCCCGCCGTACTCGCTGCCGTTTCAATCCGCGCCCCCGTGAGGGGGCGATTTCCGGTCGGTTTTCTATCCCGCGACCAACAGGGTTTCAATCCGCGCCCCCGTGAGGGGGCGATCCGTCGCAGCCGGCGGTGGTCGAAGTCTGGGGAGTTTCAATCCGCGCCCCCGTGAGGGGGCGATGACACGGACGCCGAGCGGTTCGGCTGGGTGTGCCATGTTTCAATCCGCGCCCCCGTGAGGGGGCGATAGACCGGCCCGCCCAAGGAGTGGATCATCGAGCGGTTTCAATCCGCGCCCCCGTGAGGGGGCGATGCCCCGATTGACTCCAGCACAAACACCCGGTCGTAGTTTCAATCCGCGCCCCCGTGAGGGGGCGATGTAGCAGCCTTCCGCGACGTTGCCCTCGCCTACCAGTTTCAATCCGCGCCCCCGTGAGGGGGCGATTTGAACGCCTTGTGCGTGCCCGCCTGGGCGTAGTTTCAATCCGCGCCCCCGTGAGGGGGCGATGACGACACGCATGCAGTTCGCGACGGTCTGGTTGTTTCAATCCGCGCCCCCGTGAGGGGGCGATCCGGCGTGCGGGATGTAGCCCTTGGACGTTTCGCGGTTTCAATCCGCGCCCCCGTGAGGGGGCGATCGTGTTTCGTTGGCATCCGTACGGACGAGAGCCTGTTTCAATCCGCGCCCCCGTGAGGGGGCGATGCCCGGTCGGCTGATCTTCAGCACCACGCCAGACGGTTTCAATCCGCGCCCCCGTGAGGGGGCGATGGTGAGCAACGCCTGATCGCACTGGAGTACCCGGTTTCAATCCGCGCCCCCGTGAGGGGGCGATCTGACCTCCTAAAGGTGACAAGCGATGGCAAAGAAGTTTCAATCCGCGCCCCCGTGAGGGGGCGATAGGATTCGAACCTGCGACCTTTTGACCCCCAGTCTGTTTCAATCCGCGCCCCCGTGAGGGGGCGATGGTGAGCAACGCCTGATCGCACTGGAGTACCCGGTTTCAATCCGCGCCCCCGTGAGGGGGCGATTCGGTACGAGGTCCGCTACGAGTTCACGGCCGCGTTTCAATCCGCGCCCCCGTGAGGGGGCGATGGGCTTTGCTACTAACTTGCTACTAACGTCCGCAGTTTCAATCCGCGCCCCCGTGAGGGGGCGATACGACATTCACAAGCTCAAGGCCAAGGCGGCAAGGTTTCAATCCGCGCCCCCGTGAGGGGGCGATCACAATGCCGCCGACCACCGCGATTGCCAGGAAGTTTCAATCCGCGCCCCCGTGAGGGGGCGATGAGCTTGATTGACTCCCACGCAACGCGGGCGCGGTTTCAATCCGCGCCCCCGTGAGGGGGCGATGGGGTGGGCACAATCTCCGCCAGCAGCATTACTGGGTTTCAATCCGCGCCCTCGTGAGGGGGCGATTGCGGCGCGTCAAGCTTCTCGGCGAGAACTCGCGGTTTCAATCCGCGCCCCCGTGAGGGGGCGATCGTCGGCGATGGCGTGGGTGATCTTCAAATGGGGGTTTCAATCCGCGCCCCCGTGAGGGGGCGATTCGAGACCGATGGCTGCGGCCCGTGTCTCAAGGCGTTTCAATCCGCGCCCCCGTGAGGGGGCGATGTTGGTGGACTGTCGCTACAGATCCGTGCGGACGAGTTTCAATCCGCGCCCCCGTGAGGGGGCGATGCGGCGGGAGTCGAACCCGCTCGGGCACGGATTGTTTCAATCCGCGCCCCCGTGAGGGGGCGATGGCCAGCGGCGGACCCTCGGCCCACTGGTGTCGCAGGTTTCAATCCGCGCCCCCGTGAGGGGGCGATGTGGGCACAGCGCCCTGCTGCCGAGCCTTGAGCTCTGTTTCAATCCGCGCCCCCGTGAGGGGGCGATCAGGAGTCGTCAAAGTGACTCCGGCCGAACGTGTTTCAATCCGCGCCCCCGTGAGGGGGCGATCCAGCGGGTGGTTGACGAGTTCATGGAGCGGGAGTTTCAATCCGCGCCCCCGTGAGGGGGCGATGGCCGAGGCAGCCGCGCCCTTACGCTACCCCTCAAAGTTTCAATCCGCGCCCCCGTGAGGGGGCGATTCACCGCTGGACGGCCAGCCGTCGACGAAGTGGGTTTCAATCCGCGCCCCCGTGAGGGGGCGATGCCCCGCCGCTCTGCAAGAGGCCGCCGGCCAGTACGTTTCAATCCGCGCCCCCGTGAGGGGGCGATGGCCAGCTCGTGACAACCTGGCTCCACGTCGAGTTTCAATCCGCGCCCCCGTGAGGGGGCGATGTGAAGTCGACAAACTGCTGCGCGGCGTCGTTCCAGTTTCAATCCGCGCCCCCGTGAGGGGGCGATACCAGCTGACCGTGGACTCGGATGCTTACGGTGTGTTTCAATCCGCGCCCCCGTGAGGGGGCGATCAGGATTGCTCGCATCACTTGTCGGTCTCCTATAGTTTCAATCCGCGCCCCCGTGAGGGGGCGATGGCGTGCACCGCTCGACGATTGGCTGCAGCGAACTGGTTTCAATCCGCGCCCCCGTGAGGGGGCGATTCAGGTGGTTGACGACCACGCGGACCTGGTCGCGGTTTCAATCCGCGCCCCCGTGAGGGGGCGATACAAGTTGATAGTTGGTCCGGTCCTTTGGTTTGTGTTTCAATCCGCGCCCCCGTGAGGGGGCGATCTCGGTCAGGTCGTCGGTGCCGTCGGGCGTGGTGCTGTTTCAATCCGCGCCCCCGTGAGGGGGCGATAGCATTTGGGGACCTGATACCCCAGGAGTGAGTAGTTTCAATCCGCGCCCCCGTGAGGGGGCGATTCCGGCAGCTACAGGCCGACGCCAGGTTCGACATGTTTCAATCCGCGCCCCCGTGAGGGGGCGATGCGGAGCTGGGCGCGGAGGCACGCCATCGATTCGTTGTTTCAATCCGCGCCCCCGTGAGGGGGCGATGATCTGGTCGAGTTCTCGGTGAACCATACCGAGGTTTCAATCCGCGCCCCCGTGAGGGGGCGATCCAGGTCCCCGTCGGCCTCACGCAACGCGTCGGCGTTTCAATCCGCGCCCCCGTGAGGGGGCGATTGCCGGTGGTAGCCGTAGTCCGCCACGCTCCGCGGTTTCAATCCGCGCCCCCGTGAGGGGGCGATTCGACGCCGCTGACACGCACTGGGTCTTGCGTGATTGTTTCAATCCGCGCCCCCGTGAGGGGGCGATGACCGGTCCGGCGCAGACCTGCGCGTCGTCGTGGTTTCAATCCGCGCCCCCGTGAGGGGGCGATCCTTGGCTGCTGCAAATCACTCAGTCGGAGAGCCGTTTCAATCCGCGCCCCCGTGAGGGGGCGATGACGTTCCCCGACTACACGTCGGACATGAGCTGGTTTCAATCCGCGCCCCCGTGAGGGGGCGATGATGATCGGCGACAAGGCCCAGAGCGTCGGCGAGTTTCAATCCGCGCCCCCGTGAGGGGGCGATCGCGTCCGCGTCGGTCGGCGCGTCGTCGCCGTAGTTTCAATCCGCGCCCCCGTGAGGGGGCGATGACCACCAACGAGCTGGTGGGCCGCTCGGCGTGGGTGTTTCAATCCGCGCCCCCGTGAGGGGGCGATCCCGAGCCGCCTAGTCTCTTGCGTGTAACGACTTGGGTCAAGCGATCCGCGAGGGGCTGCTGATGAGGCACGCCGAGACGCAGGCCGGGATTGCAAGGCCCCATAAGGCTCGAATGCCACACGGGTTGTGGAATCCGCGAACCTCCCGGGAAAAGCACGAGCGCACCGGGTTCGCTGCACGCCGATACGGACTCTTGGCTAGATGATCAACGGCCCATCGACATCATACCCCGGCTTGCTGCCGTGGTGCTCGACGCGACGCTGCCAGTTCGCCCCGAGATGGTAGAAGCGGAGGCTGTCCTCCTCGGGCTTGATCAGGCTGAGGAGCCGCGCCCGGCACTCGGTCCACTGGGCGGGATCGACTTTCATCTCAAACACCGAGTTCTGCACGCGTTGGCCATAATCCAAGCAGGCCTTGGCGACGCTGCGGAGGCGTTTCGCGCCGCCTGGGGTAGCGGTGGCGACGTCGTAGGTGACCAGGACGTACAACAGGTTTCTCCAGAAGGGACACTACTTCCACAGGTAGGGCGGGTAGGCATCGATATCGCCCCGCAGGTATCTCGCAAACAGCCTCGCCTGCAGGTGGATCACGAGACCGATCGTGCAGCGTTCGCCCAGAAAGGTATGGGTCGTCTCTTCCTGCTTGCGGTTCTGCCAAGCCACAAGTAAATCCTTGCGTGCCTTCTCTTTCATCAGTACTGCGCCACTCTCGACGGTTTGAAAATCGTTGGGGCGCACCTGCCCTCGGTTAATCAGCGTCAGCACAAACCGATCCGCCAGCCACGGTCGGAACTCCTCCATCAGGTCGAGCGCCAGGCCAGGGCGACCGGGGCGGTCGCGGTGCAGGAAGCCAACGGCGGCGTCCAGGCCGACCGATTCGCACGCGCTGCGCACGTCGGACATCAAGAGCGTGTAAACGAACGACAGCAGCGCGTTGATTCGGTCGAGCGGCGGACGGCGGGACCGGCCTCGGAACGCGAAATCGCCCCCGCCGGAGGTGCGGAGCGTGTCGAACGTGGCAAAGTACTGCAGCGCGGCTTCTCCCTCGATCCCGCGGAGCCGATCCGTCGAATCGGCCGCCTTGGCCTCGACGATGCTGGCCCCCATCCGCTTGGCGGACCGCGAGAGGCGGTCCGCTCGCTCTCCGGTGGCGTCGTCGCGTGCGGCGCGGTTGAGCACTGTCCGGCAGTTGCCTAGCTTGCCCAGCACGAACGATCGGGCCGCCTCACAGGTTGCTTTCTCATCATCGGCCGCCCGATACTGCTGCCGACGCAGCAGGACATTGCCCGGGGAGTAGCCGACCACGGCCGCGCGGAATCGGCCGCTCTCCGACAGCAGCGAGAGTGAAACGCCCGCCTCCGCGCAGGCGGCCATCAACTGCGGGCTCAGCCCAACGCGGCCGAAGCAGGTGATCGCGTCCAGGTTGTGCAGCGGCACCCTCAGGCGGGTCTTCTTCTCGATCCGCACCGCCACGGCCTGGCCGTCCTTCGCCAGGTAGGCGCCCTGGGTGGTGATAAAAAGCGTGTTGAGATGAGTCTTCATGGGACAAGACGCCGTGCGGTTCTGCCAGAGGTCTGCGTCACGACTCCGCTTCGGCCGCACGCTCTAACTGCCGATCGATAAACGCCCGGGCGGACCTCCTCCGCATCGACTCTGGCAGGCAGAGCGGCAGCAGCGAGCAGGTTTCGCATTTCTTCTCGCGGACCGCTGGGGGAGTCACTCCACGGTAGAGCAGGTCACGCAGGCGGTCGGCGGCCGAAAGGGTGCTTGAGCGAAGGTCGGTATCAAAAGGCACCGGATAGCGTTTGCGGAGCCTGCCGTAGTACAGGGCGCCCTCGCTGATCGTAACGCCGTGCATCTCTTCCAGGCAGATCGCCTGGGCGCAGAGCTGAACCCGGTCGGAATCGTTCTTCTTGGGCTTGCCCCGCTTGTACTCCACGGGCGTCACGACCCATTCGGCTAACTCGTCCTGGCTGGCCCGCCGCAGTCGGCTGGCCAGCGAGCCCCGCGAGACCCTGGCGCCAGTCGGCGGCCGGTACAGCACAATGTCCGCCACGCCGCTGACGCCCAGCACGAGCGACCGTAGCGGCAGCCCGCGGGCGATCCGCTCGCCGTCGCGGGTCTCGGGTTTGCCGTCGTGGGCCTTGCGGTGCAGCACCTGGCCTTCGGCGGTGAAGCGATTCTCGGCCCACACCCGCTCCACGTGAATCAACGCACACTGCCGCTCGCAGAACAGCAGGTGTTGCAGGGCGCTGATTGGCAGGAGGTCGGATTCGGGGTGGGGCATGATGTTGCTCGGGGAGTTGGGCGTTCCCGCATATGCTAACTCCTGCCTGCCAAACGTAGCCGATCCGACTGTCGTCAGAACTTGCGATCGATCGTGATGCCCTCAGGCAGTTCGCTTTCGTCGACGAGCACCTTATAGTCGTCGAAAGACCGTGCCGGCAGCCCCTCCAGCGATTCCTTACGTTCGATCCTTACACGTCCGAACAGCTTGCTGGCCGGGGCGTTACCAAGGGAATCGGTATGCTCAAAGCAGATCAGCGACTGGGGCGACATCTCACCGCGCGACGAGGAACGGTCGGACTCGAACATCTGTTCGAGCGCCTTCCAGAATAAGTTGAGGTCTTGTTCGCCAAAGCCGGTCTTGGCGGCGAGGTAGGGATTAATGAAGCCGTGCACGCGGTACAGGCCGTATGGGACAGTGAACTTGCGCCCCATGGTGCGGTTGCCGCCCTCTTGCTTCTCCGCCTCACGCTCGGTCGTCACCGCGCACCGCGTTACCGCGTGCTCCTGGGCCACGATGGGTTCGACACTCTCGGCGATGGCGAACTGAATTGGTCCCCGCACCTGCCCGCAGTTCACGTCAGTCGTCATGACGGCGCCAAAGGTTCGAATATCGAAGAAGTTCTGGCACATCC
The DNA here is from genome assembly GCF_007859765.1 of Posidoniimonas corsicana. Lineage (NCBI taxonomy): Bacteria > Pseudomonadati > Planctomycetota > Planctomycetia > Pirellulales > Lacipirellulaceae > Posidoniimonas > Posidoniimonas corsicana. The sequence continues at coordinate 664,893 of NZ_SIHJ01000001.1, read as the reverse complement.
ACTTGGTGAGATTGCGATCTTCTTCGGCCTTGTCCTTCCCCTTGGATTTCCGCTTCTTGGCGTCAATGTCAAGAGCCTTATAGGCCAGGCTGTGCTGGTCGTTCAGAATGGCCTTCTCGCGTACGTAGATGCGGAATCCCTCGGCTTCGGCGTCCGAGTCGCCGTTCTTCACCAGATCAACGAAATTACGGACCTTACGCTTCAAGCAGACGTCGGTAACCAGGCCGTGACCGGTCTCCGGATCGACCCGTGGCAAGTTGCCGGCGTCGGGGTCGCCGTTAGGGTTGCCGTTCTTCACATCGAAGAGGTAGACGAAGTCGATTCGCGGGATCATGTCCTGAGCCTTAGTGAATGTCTGGAAGAGATGTGTCCGTAGGAATTACCCGAGGTTACACTGCAGCGGCGGGATCAAGCGCTGGCTTAGGCGCCTTCTTCGTGAAGATGTCCTGCCGCTGATGGTAGTAGCCGATCGCGAACAGGCCCTGCTGCTGCAGGTTGAGGTGCGATGGGAACCCATTGATCCGACCAGTGATCTCTTGGATGCGGCGCTCGTGATAGGTGCGGGCGCCTTTCTCCAGCTTGCCGAGGTGATGCTGGTTCATGCGGATGATCCTAGGGAAGACACTGCCGGGCGTAGCGGACGCGGCGCCGAAGTAACGGTCTTTGATTGTGTCGTTGATGCCCGGGAGAGCGTCCTCTTGGGTCTTCTCAAGTTCGGCAAAGAGTCTGCCCAACTGATATGCTTCTTCAGTGCGTTCAGGGTCGAGGCTCATCAGTAGCTCCTGAGCGAGTGGCTGAATGTTGTTTCGGGTGTTGCGATTCAAGCACGCCTTGATCGCCGCAGCCCTGACGTACCGCACCTCGCAGTCTGCCCGGACGCGGCGAAGCAACGCGGCATAGAACATCTGTGGGTAGGGCCGGCCGGTCAAGATCGCCCGCAGCAGGGCGCCCTCCAGCAGGTCGGGAACTTCTTTGGCCTCTCGTGCGGTCTCGCCGATGAGCCGCCACAGTGGCGGGTGGGGTTGGTCCTTGGGGCCGTGGCAGATCTCGAGGTCCTTGAAGTGCTTCCCCAGATTAGCCAGGAAGTCCCCTAGCGTGCTCTCGTGCCAGAACCGCACCGAGATCCGCGCCGCGTTGGGCGCCAGGCCGAGCACATAGAACGGGGTGTTCGGGTCCTTGAACTTGGGTGGGAAGGAGCCATTGGCGATCGCGTCAATCAGGTCATGGACTTCGCTGAGCTGGGTATCATCCTCCGTCTTGGTGCTCGGGTTGAAGAGCTGCTCAATAAAATCTTCGGCAGGCGACGGAGCGGCGGTCCAGAACACGACCGACGTGTCGCCAACGGAGAGTCGTCGGCCAGCAGAGCGGTCAAGCAGCCGATTTAGCGCCGTGCAGTAGCGGAAGGCGGCTTGCTCGGACACCGGGGCGTTCACGCTCTGCTTCTTGCCGTAGGAATCGAAGGCGTCCAGATTGAACGAGACCAGCGCAGCTCCCGACGATTGGCCACCGTAGACTCCTTTAATCTTGGGCTCGTGCAACCGGGCGATGGGCGCAACCTCGCCCGTCACCAGGCATTGGCCAAGGGTGCCAACTTCTGCCGTCTCTTCTTCAGCGAATTGCTTCAACCACCAGTCACGCACCGGGGCAGCGTGGTGAACGTAGGGCAGCGTGTTGCGGATCTTGAACACGCCAAAGCCAGTTCCTAGTTCGACAAGTGCCGGCTGGTCGATCGCTTTCGTAGGGTCCCAAGCCTCAAGGAACCGGCAGACGGCGCTGAACTGCGAGTCGTTGACCTGCGGCTCGGCATCCAAGTGGCGTTGTCGGAAGGCGGCAAACGCTTCGGCGGTGCGCTCCGGCTTAGGGTCGTCCGGTCTATAGCCCAGCATGTATGCAGCATTGTCCCACAAGAAGCAAGGGTTAATGCCAGAACCCGAAGGCTTCGAGTTGCCCGGCACCACAACCGACCGGTGCCGATTCCTTCCCTTCGCGTCAGGCTGCCGCGCGTCCTGCACCTCGTGCAGCGTCCCATCGGCGTCGATCACGACACAGAACGAGATCTGCTGGCGGCTGAAGCCGTACTCAGCGACGCCGCTGTCGGGATCGGCCAGCAGCCGCTCGTAGTACGCGTTGAGGGCCCGGAGGATCATGCGTGTCCCCCAACGTCGGCCATCGCCAGCGGTGGGACCTCGATTACGCCCTGACGCATCTGGGCGTCAAAGAACCGTGCCCGGGCCGTCAGCGGCTCGCCCGTGTGGCCCGAGACGGTGTCAGCGTCCTTTGGTTTGTCCACCGGCGTGAACACCATGTCATGCAGCATGAGGCCGAGATCACGTTCGCCAGCCAGCTCGGACTCCGGGATCGGGCCTTCGACCCACTCAAAGTCGCAGGGGAACTCGCGGTTGCCCAGGTAGGGGCGGTGGAAGCACTGGCCCTTTTCCGCCCGACGCTTGAACATGTTGTAGTGCTTGGCGATCGGGTCGCTGTGGTCGAGGAGGTCGAAGCGGGCCTCAATGATGTACTCGACATCCCGCAGGATGGTGGCCGCGCGCTGCTGGCGGACCTCGTCGACGTACAGGGCAAGCGGCTCCTTGAGCGTGCCGTTCATCGCCTTTTTGGCGTTGGCGGCCGAGGCCTTGCTGGCGACCTCGTTGCGGCGGAGGTTCGTGAAACGCGGCGGCTTGTAGACGTGGATCCGCTCCACCACCCAGCGCACCTGGGGCTTCCAGTAGATCGCTTCGAGAATGCCGCGGGCCGCCGACGGGGTGATGACGTCGTAGCTCAGCCGCTCGACCTTGGTCTCAGGGCGGGTGAAGCAGGCGTAGTCTCCCCAGATACGGACTGCGATGGGGGATCTACCCATGATTCTGTTTAGCCTTTCGATGCACCACGGCGACAGGGCGGAGGAGCGATGGCCGCAATCTAGCAGGCGGATGACCGCAGGACAAGTTGGTGGAAAGCTTGCCATGCGATGGAGCAACTGATCTCAGAACACCTGGCTCTCAGCCGACATGAACCCCGGTCGGTCGGCCATCAGTCCCCGGTGGGGATCGTAGAGCGATATGTTCTCAAGGGCGTAGTACCCCTCGCTGACCTCCGCAATGTCATGCTCAGCGTGCAACGCACGAAACGACCACAAGCTGAGCCCTACCGTGTACCGCTGTAGCTTGCGGAGCAGCCATCGTTCGGGGCCATTACGCCGCAGATGCTCGATGAGGGCGGCGCCGCCTCCGTACCGCACGAAGACTGGCAGCGTTGTCTCTTCGATGAATTGAAACCTCTCGTCAGCCGACTTGAAGTTGTAGGCAAACTGGCCACGCTCCTCAGGGAAACACTCCATCACCCGGTTGTCGTCCCACTTGTGGTCGCCGGCTTGATTCCAGTAGTGCAACTCGAAGTACCGACGCACCGCGGCGGGATCGAGCGGGTCAGGATGGTCGTCTAGCAGTTCTCGGGTAGTCTGGGCTGTGGCGCCCAAGTAGCCATGGGGGCGAACCTCGCTAGGATCGAATAGGTACAACTCTCCCAGCCCCGGCAGGCGACCTTCGCGGTTGCACCGCCCGGCCGCCTGGGCGATCGAGTCAACGCCGGCCATCGCGCGGAACACTACCGGAAAGTCAACATCGACGCCCGCCTCGATGAGCTGTGTGCTCACCACGCGGCAGGGCTGGCCGTCCTTCAGCCGCTTCTTCACTTCGAGCAGCTTCTCACTGCGGTGCTGGGCGCACATCAGCGTGCTGAGGTGGAACAGGTCGTCCGGCGGCACGTCAGAACCAGCCAGGCGATGGTAGAGGTCTGCGGCGTGGGCCTTGGTGTTGACGATTGCCAGCCACGCCGAGTGCTTTTCGAGTCGGTCGACTAGCTGGTCGTCCGACACGTCGCCGAGTATGCGTGGCTCGACACGCCGCATCGCCGCGGCCAGTACCTGGGGCTCCGGGATGATCTCGCGAACGTTCGTCAATCCGATAGGAAATTCGTCCCTGTGGTCAAGGGCCGGTTGCGTAGCCGTGCACAGCACCACGGTGCAGCCGTAGTCGGCAACCAACTCGCGGAGCGCCGCGAGGCACGGCTGGAGCAGATGCACCGGCAGAGTCTGCGCTTCGTCAAGGATGATCACGCTCCCCGCCAGACGGTGCAACTTTCGGCAGGGCGTCGTGCGGGAGGCGAACAACGATTCAAAGAGCTGAACGTTGGTCGTGACCACCAGCGGCGCGTCCCAGTTCTCGGCGGCGAGCCGATTGCTCCGAGTCTCCTGGTCAGGGTCGAGGTTCGAGTGGTGTTCCAGCACGACGCCCTCGCCCAAGTCATCAAAGACCCTGCGATACACATCGACCGTCTGCTCGATGATGCTCGTAAACGGGATCGCCATCACCACCCGCCGCAGGCCGTGCCGCCCCGCGTGGCGGAGAGCGAACGCCAGCGACGCGAGGGTCTTGCCGCCCCCGGTAGGGACGGTCAGTGAGAACAGGCCGGGCTGGCGTTCTGATGCCGCCCAACAAGCTTTCAGAATATCTTGGCGATGCCGGTTGACCTCGGTTGATTCCGATTCCTGACCGAGCGTGTCGAGATACGCGTCAAGTGTTTCAGCATGCAGTTGCAGCGGCGCGGGAGGCAGCCTCTGCTCGGCCAGGTCCGGGGCGCAGAAGCGTTCGGTCTCGATCCTGTCCGCGTCGATCAGGCATGAGAAGAGCATGCGCGTGAAGAACGCACACTGAAAGGCGAATCGCTCGCGACCGTCCCGGTCGACGGTCAGGCCGGGCGTTCCGAGTTGGGGTGGCTCAAGCAGTTCCGGCTCGACGTGTGCTTTCCAACCTGGAATCGGCTTGTCAAGCCGCTCTGAGAGCTTAGCGTTGTTCGCAAGCCCGGCGTGGTGACCTGCGATGACGTAGCTGAGGAGACGCGAGAATTGACCAGCCGTCTCCTTCGCGTACTTTGCGCCAGCCGTAGAGTGGTCGACCCGTCCGACCTTCTGCTCCAGGTGAGCCTCAAAGCCGTTTGCCTCCTGGAGCATTGCCTGAAAAGCATCGGAGTACTTTCCCAGGTCGTGCCACAGTCCTGCGACGCGCCCCCACTCGGCGCAGCCCCCCTTGTTGGGGCAGAGCCAAGCGGCGAACCCTGTCGCACAATCCGACACGGCGCGGAGGTGACTCTCAATTGGCTCCCAACGCTCAGGGCCTTGTTCGGGCAAGGTGTGGGCGTATCGCATCGGGGACTCGGTCGTAAGTCTGTTTTGGTGTGATGGAGAAGCGAACACGCTGCGGACTCTCGTGGACTACGTTGGTGCCGGCGCGCCAAATGCACTGAGGCCAACCACTGGGAGCTCGAACCACTCACGCGTAACGATGGTTCTGGGCGCTTGCCGCGATGGGATCAAGATTATACGGGAGCATGGCAGTCACCAGCCAAAGGAATTCACGCTGAGCGCTCTCCGCGAGCTTCAAGAGCCAGCTCGAAGAATTCTCTCCCGGGAGATGGGATAGGCGCACCTCTTGAGGTTGCAACTGCCAAGAACCGCGCTGAGTTCCGACACGTGGTTCCGTCGATACCGTCTCTGTGCCCGCACAAAGCCGGATGCAGGCAGGGTTGAACAGCAATGCAGTGCGGGTTGCGTGTCGCAGCGGTCCGCTTCGCCTAAATGTCGCGATCCTTCATGAGCCAGTCGCGGACGTGATTCGCCACATCCCAGAACCGCTGCTCGGAGATCGTCTCGCGGTAGGCGCCCGCCATGGAGTTGTCGGAGTGCCCCATGATGCGGTCCACTACGATCTGATCCTTGACGTCACCGCCGATCGTGGCGAACGTGTGCCGCAACGCGTAAAATGTCACGTTGGGGCGGTAGACACCAACTCGCTCGGCCAGCTTGCGGTACTCGGATGAGAGCGACGAGCTAGCTGCCCACGACTTGCCGTACTTCGTGCGAAACGCCAAGTTTGCCACCTCCTCGCTCGCCGGTGCGGGGCTGGCGTCAATTCCCGCCTGGATCGCTTCGATCGTCTCCGGCCACAGCGGGCAGTCGCGCTCAATCTCGGTCTTAGGACGGGGAAAGCTGATCCACTTGCGATCAACGTCTATTGCAGAGACCGGTAGCTTCCCACAGTCGGTATTTCCGAAGCCGCAGTTGATCCCAAGCAGGACAAACGCTCGGAAGGGATACTTGGCGGCGTCCAGGAGCTTCCAGATCTCTTGAGCGGAGAGAAGCTTGGGATTCTGCGATCGCCGGTGGGCCTTGTAAACGCGGGACTTGGGGCGGCTGAAGTAAATACCAAACCGGATGTTCTTCTCGGTGAGCCCCTCCTTCATTGCGTAATTGAAGATCGTCCGCGTGCGAGTCACCTCGGACCCCAGCGTGTGCGGATTGCTGGTCTCGGCGGAGAAGGCGGCGTGGAGCTCGCTAAAGTCAGCCGGCCCAATGGAGTCGAGCGTGCGGCCGCGTCCCAGCGTCGCGAGTATCGTCTTGGCCGTCTTGAAGTACTTGTTCCAGGTGAGTTCCGTAAGCTCGTTGCGCTCGACACGGGCCTGGTTGTGGTTCAGGAACAAGTTGCACAAATGGTGGAGGTCGATCGATTCGGAGTCGCGGCTGCGCGGCCGTCTTCCGGCGAACAGGTCGTCTCGCTCCTCAAGGAAGCGGCGCACCGCAGCGTCAGGATCGGCCCAGACGCCAAAATAGTAAATCTTCCCCTTGATCTTCTTAGCCCACTGTCCGCACGGATGGGCCGTAAGTGGAAAGCCAGAATAGGGTTTGGAGGGCTTGATGGGGGCAGTTTTGGTGGCCATACTTAGGTCTCGCGAGGTGGGGCTGAGGGAGGCCAAAGCGGCCAGCCACTGCCTCGCCGGGGGCGAACCCTGCGGGCAGGAAATTGTCCTCCCGGTTGTGGTTTCGGTTGTGGTCGCGAGCAACGATCACAAAAAAGCCCATACGGTCAGATAGCTCAGTTGGTAGAGCACGGCCCTGAAAAGGCCGGTGTCCCCGGTTCGAGCCCGGGTCTGACCACTAAACGTAAGTTAAGCCGAATCAAGAGTTTAAGTTACCTGCCGACGGTCGGCAGCGCGGCGTTTTCCAGGGAGCCAATAACGGTAGTCTACCGTTTTCGGGCTCCGAAACTCTGGAGGCCCGCGCCATGCCGCGTTCTACCGCCGTCCCGAAGTACCGCAAACACCGCGCTAGCGGTCAAGCGGTTGTCACTCTCAACGGCCGAGACTTCTATCTCGGTCGCCACGGTACCAAGGCCAGCCAGGCTGAGTACGATCGCCTCATCGGCGAGTGGACCGCCAATGGGCGTAACCTGCCAAGTGCCGATGCCAGGATTACCGTCGTCGAACTCTCCGTCAGGTACCTGAAGTTTGCCGCCGGGTACTATCGGAAAGATGGGCGATCTACGGACGTCCTGCACAAGATCAAGTCGGCGGTCCGGTACCTCAAGCCGGGTTACTGGCGGCGGCCCGCTACGGACGTCGGGCCGCTAGCCCTCAAGGCGATCCGCCAGAAGATGGTGGAGGACGGCCTCAGCCGCTCCTACATCAACGAGCACGTTGCCCGCCTCAAGCGGATGTACAAATGGGCCGCGGCAGAGGAGCTGGTTCCCGAGTCAGCCTACCGTTCGTTGGCCCTGGTTGATGGCCTTAAGTGTGGCCGGACCGAGGCCCGGGAGACATCCCCCGTGCTCCCGGTCGACGACACCATTGTCGACGCCACCCTGCCCTGCCTGCCCGAGGTGGTTGCCGATATGGTGCGGCTGCAGCGGCGGACCGGGATGCGCCCGGCAGAGGTCTGCCTGGTGCGTCCCTGCGACCTGGACCGCACCTCCGACGTCTGGGTCTTCACCCCGGAGTCGCACAAGACTCAGCACCACGGCCGAGATCGTCAGATCTTCATAGGTGCCCAGGGGCAAGCCATCCTTCTACGCTACATGGCTCGCGCTGCGGATGCCTATTGCTTCCGTCCGTGCGATTCTGAGGAGAAGCGGCTCGCCCAGCGAAACGCGGCTCGCAAGACCCCATTGTCGTGCGGCAACACCCGGGGCAGTAACCGGGTCAAGCGACCCAAGAAAACCGCGGGCGACTGCTATACAACCCGATCCTACCGGCAGGCAATCTACCGCGGCTGCGACCGGGCTGGCATCGATCGCTGGGCGCCCAACCGGTTGAGGCACACCGCGGCAACAGAGATCCGGCGCGAGTTCGGCCTCGAGGCGGCGCAGGTGATCCTTGGGCACTCTCAGGCGGCAATTACACAGGTGTACGCCGAACGCGACGCTGCCAAAGGAATCGAGGTCGCCCGCCAGATCGGTTAGGATTCAATCAAGCTCGCCGGGTCCGCGGAGTAGCTACCGCTCAGATCGGCCGGTGTTTGTGGTCCGCAATCTCGCCACGGCACCGGCTGGTCGCCCGGTTCGTTAAGGAGATTGCTGTGGCGAAGAAGAACGCTATCCCGGCGCCGATGACCGGCATTTACACCAAGCGCCGACGCGAGCTAACCCCTGCACAGTGGCGTTCTTACTCTGACGCGTTGAACGCCCCGGCGGAGTCGTACGTGCGGGACCTGCAGTCGCGGTTCGTCGACGCCGCTATGCCGCATTTAGTCCCAATAGACGGCGATCCGTTGATGGTGGTCAGCGGAGCGACTCCCCCGCCTGCGGGATGCACAGATCGTGTCGAGATACTGGCGCCAGGCGAGGCCTACGCGGTGCAAGAGTCCGCGCCGCCTGCGTTTGACCACGCTATGGAAGGCCTGCGGCTCTGCGAGAATCTGCTACGTGCTTTGCAGCGTGACGATCGTGGCGGAATCGTTCAGAACGCCGTCGCAGTAGGTCGCGCGATCGAACGATTGGCGATCTTGCCACTCGAGCCGTTCGTCATTGAGGGGCACAAACGGAAGGTAGTTCAGACGGCGAGCATGCGGGCCAAGAAAGGCAGTGTCAGCGAGCGCAATAAGTCCGAAGCGTTAAGGGCGATTGCACGTGAACAGCAGCGACACTACGTACGCCGCCATGATATAGACTTCATCAAAGAGATGGCCGCACAGAAGCTCGGAATCTCGAAACGCGCGTTGAACATGAGGCTCAAAAAGTAGTCGAGGGTTTTTTGGGAAGCGTTCTTAAGAGACTTCCCATCCGGCAAGTAACCTCTGCAAAGACTTGGTACCTAACACCAACCTTTGTGGAGGTTTTTTCATGCCCATCCTCGAAGAGGAGCTAGGCCCGCTGGTCGACCGCGTCGAGAAGGTCTGCCGAAAGCGGCACCACTACAGCACTGCGTTTCGGTGGACACAACGTGGCCTGCTGACCCCAGACGGCCGCCGTGTCCGCCTGGAATACGTCAAGGCCGGAGCCGAGCGGCTCACCAGCGTTGAGGCTGTCCGGCGGTTCTTTGCCGCCACTACTGGGGCCACCGCCCCGGTCGTGACCCCTCAGACCAGCCGTCAGCGTGAGGCCGCTCTGGCAAGGGCTGAGGCCGAGTGCGAGTCGCTCGGGATCTAGAATCGCCCCAAACAAGTGAGGCCCCTCTGCGCGGCAGCGCCGAAGGGCCGCACCAACAAAGCTGGAGAATCGTTCGTGACCAAAATCTTACCAACTAAGCAGGCCGCCGCTAAAAGTAGGCGAACTGCCGAAATCACTGTGTCGCGCATCGACGTCGCGCCGGGCGGCAAGCTGCGGGTCCACGTTTCCGCCCACGGGGGGCATGCCTGGGTGTTCGCGGCGAAGGCCCGCGACGTGCAGACCTTCGCGGCGTTTCAGCGGCAAATGGTCAACGCCGTCGGGGTCTGGGCGGACCACGCGAGTCAGCACGACCACTCGAGCCGCAACAGTGTCCGCCGCTGGCGTTTTGCGATCGACGACGCCTTCGGCTACGGTGAACTGATCGCCGATCCTGAGAAAGGCGGCGACGATGTCTAGCGCAATCACTCACGCGGCCCGCGCCGGCGAATCGCTTCGGCGGCTCTTCCCCGCGCATATCGCCGAACTAAAGGCATCGGGGATAAGCGAGGATCAGGCGCTCGAAGCGGGAGTTTACTCCGAGCACGATCAAAGAGAGCTCGCCCGCCTTGCGAATAGGAAACGGTGGGGCGTCAAGCTCGGCGCCGCTTTGGTATTCGAGTATCGCGACCTTGGCGGCAACACGGTTCTGCATCGGCTCAAGCCCGAGCGTCCCGCCAAGCAGGGTGGTCGGGAGCTAAAGTACATTCAGCCATCGGGCGAGCGGTCGCAGAGCTATTTCCCACCTGGCGTCGCGAAGAAGGCGCTCGAGCCCGGCGTCATGCTCGCAATCACAGAAGGCGAGAAGAAGGCGCTGTCGGCCACGATCCACGGCCTGCCCTGTGTCGGGCTGTCGGGTGTCTGGAATTTCAAGCCCGGTGGCAAGGTTGGTGAGCTGTTGCCCGAGCTAGAGTTAATCGACTGGAGAGGTCGGCCGGTATACATCGCGTTCGACAGCGACGTCCTCGACAAGGAACAGGTTCGATTGGCCGAGCAGGTCCTAGCCGCAACGCTCCAGGATCGTGGCGCCGAAGTCAAGGTCTGCCGGATCCCAGCGGCCGACGACGGCAGCAAGCAGGGACTCGATGATATCATCGTCGCGCGTGGGCGGTGTGTGCTCGACGAGCTGCTGAATGCCGCGGCTGTTCCCGAGCCGGTTGATTCTGCGTTGTTGATGGCGCCGGCCAAAGAGGTCGACGGCGCCCGCGAGGCTGCAGAGATCGTCGACGCCGAGCAAATCGACGGTGTCTGCAAGCTGATATTCTGGTCTGGGCAGTGGTGGCATTGGGCGGGCGGACGCTACGTCGTTCGTCGCGATGACGAGATTCGGGCGGAGGTCGTCAATCGTCTTAGCGGGCGCTACGCGGGTGTGCGAACCTCACACGTTGGCGACGTCCTCGAGCACTTGAAGGCGAAGACGGTGCTGTCTTCTCAGGTCGACGCGCCGACCTGGTTGAAGCCAACCCGCGGCGACCCTGACCCCTCGCAGTGCATCCCCGCCCGTAACGGCATCATCGACCTGGCGAAGCTGTACGGCCCCGACGGCACTCCCCGCGCGGAGGCGATCATCGAACCCACGCCGCGCCTTCTGAGCGTCGCGGCTTGCGACTACCGATTCGATCCTGACGCCCCGGAGCCGGCGGCCTGGCTCGCCTTCCTTGATTCGATCTGGGGCGACGACCCGGAGTCGGTTAGCGCGTTGCAGGAAATGTTCGGCTACTTGCTGACTGCGGACACCAGCCAGCAGACGATCTTTCTGCTTGTCGGGCCGACCAGGTCGGGCAAGGGCACAATCGGCCGCGTGATTCACCAGCTAGTCGGCAAGGCGAACACGTGTGGACCGACGCTGGCCGGGCTGGCGAGCAGCTTTGGCCTAGCGAGCCTCATAGGCAAGTCGGTCGCCGTGGTCAGCGACGCCCGGGTCAGCAAACGGGCTGATTCGTCCGTGATCCTCGAGCGGCTGCTGAGCATCAGCGGCGAGGACACCTTGAGCGTGCCGGTGAAATTCAAAGAGGACGTCAATACGAAGCTGCCGACCCGCTTGGTGATCCTCAGTAACGAGCTCCCGCAATTCGCCGACGCCTCGAGCTCGATCGCTGGGCGGTTCCTAGTCCTGAAGATGAGCCAATCGTTCCTCGGAAAAGAGGATCGATCGCTCGACCGAAGGCTGGCGGCTGAGATGCCGGGGATTCTGCTGTGGGCCTGCGAGGGCTGGCGTCGCCTCAACGAGCGAGGCGGCTTCATGCAGCCCGAGTCGGGGCAGGAAGCGATTGAGGGGCTGCGCGACTTAGCGAGCCCGATCGGGGCGTTCCTGCGTGATCGCTGCGAGATCGTTCCCGGCGGCCTAGTGGCTGCGGATGATCTGTTCGCCGAGTGGACGGGCTGGCTTTACGACCAGGGCTACTCGCAACCGACCGACAGGGCGTCATTCGGCCGCGACCTGGCCGCCGCAGCGCCGACCGTGCGGCGGGTTCAGCGGCGGAGCGAGGGTGGGAAGCGGGAGCGGTACTACCAAGGCGCCAAGCTCCGAAGGGGCTGACCGACTGTCACCGGTGTCACCAGCGTCACCGGTGACAAACCATTGTACGTATGCGAGAGAGAAGAACAGGTAATTAGGGGTAATATAGGGGGTGCAATGCAGCGTCACCGGTGACGCTGGTGACACCGATCACGACCGCAACCTACCAGGCCGACCAGCGTGAACGTTCCAGCTACTACCGTCACGACGCCCCGCGACAGCGTGTCCGACGGCGGGCGTTGCCTGCAGGCGGCCGCACGGGTCCTAAATCTAGATCCGAAAGACGGGATCAAAGGGAAGTACTAGCGGCTGCAACTCTCTTTACTTTGTAGGCGAAGACAATCCCATGCGACCGAAGCTCGGCGTCAAGATCCGAGGATCTGGGATGCCAATCCGTTCGATGAGTGTCACGATTGGCACCGAGCTGATCGCCCAAGTTGTGCTGCCGGTGACTATCAAACTCAACGCCGCGACCCGACTGCGCCCCAAGCTGCAGGCCGGCATGATCGGAGCGGCGCTCCGAGAATCGTTCCCGGCAATCACACCTGCACCGACGGTTGTCGCCGTCGCGCAAGTGGAAGGCCGAGGCTGGCGGATCTGCTCGTCGGCCTCGCCGACTACTCAGCCGAGATTGCTCATGCGACCTGCTCGATGCCCGGGCCGCGAACCAACGAGAATCCCATTAGTAAGCACGACCCGCGGCTGCTTTAACCCCACCTAAAGCCGCTCGAGCCCCGCTCGGTGCAGCGCGGGCTCGGCGAGCGCTGGAAAAGCTATCCGCGCGCCGCAACCGGCGCGTTGTGATCTTTGACAATTCGGTCCGTGCCCGCGGGGTCAGCGCGTCAACGGCCGCCTGCGGGCCAAGCGGTCATCGAGTCTCGAATACTCGTTTCGTTTGGCTCGGGTTCGAAGATGTAGAATAAAGGTAACCGGTAGATTTCCCTGAGCGTTGAGAGGTACGCGTCCGCAATCGCATCTGCCTCGCGTGGGCCAACTACGTGCAACGCCGATATTGGGCAAGAAATTGGCCAGTGAGCATACTCGAGCAGCTGGCCAATAGCTTGGCGGATGCATTCTCGTGGCGACAGAGAAGTCTTTATTTCAAAGATCTCCAGCCCTCTTTCGACCTTAACAACAAGGTCGGCAAGATTGCCACTCGCCATCTGACATTCAACAGCTACTGACGGTCTTCCATAACGATCGACAAGTTTTGCATATAGTGATCGTTGCATCGCCGCATGGACATGGGAAACGGTGCCCGGCTCTATCCCTCGGCGTTGAGAAGGGGCGACGGACTGGGTCGGTGAACTTGGACAGAATCTGAACTCGCCTGGACCGTTCGAAAACATCGCGCTCCCTTGGGCAAGCGCGTGTTGTAGCCCGTGCAGAGACGCATCCGCCTCAATACCAATCACTAGTCGGAGTCGCTTGGTCGGATTGCCGCCGGATGTAGATTCGAGCGTCCTAGCTGTCCTCGCAGCACTCCTGGTTATTGATCTTCTCAGGTCATTGATATCGGTAACTTGGCGTAGCTCGATCGGGTAACTGTAGTCGTCGATGTTGATCTGAGATTCCGCTCGGGCTAGATTCCGAGAACTCGCAGAATCAACGAGAGTGCAAGATAGACTTGCGCCGCATTCAGCGAGCCCGTGAAGCAGCGTTTCGAGCCCAGCCAAGTAATCAATGTTCCGGTCCGGCCCTTTACTTTCGATGATAAGGAAAGTGCTCTCTGCGTTTCTTCCAACCGAGAATGTCGCATCCAAGCCGGCAACTGTGGTCATCTTGGTCACGATTTCGAAGCCGTTGTCGAGCAGGATTCGAAAGGCAGTCGAGCTCTCGCCTCCGCTGAAGTCATCTGGGCCAAGCGGTGCGCCCAACGCGGCTTCAGCGGCGAGGGCTATTACAACTTTGGGCGGAAATCTGAGTCCGTCGTGCAATAAATCAAACCGAGTAGAGTCGGCAAATCTCGGAAGCGATTCGCCTTGCTTGGATCGTTCAATCGCTTGAACCAGATGCTGCTTACTAATCTTGTATAGAACTCGCGCGGGTACTCGGGCAGTCATCTTCTTTGCTTTCTGGCCACCAAGCTAATGGCGGCGCCAATCTGATGCGATCGATCGAACAATCGGCAGGGTCATTCTACCCTGCCGCCGTCGTCCGTATTTCAAGACAAGATCCATAGCGGTGGGGATGCAACGCCGCAGACGAACCATATGGCCCCCACCTGCGCCACAGTGGAGAGCAGCGAGGTCGGCGACAATTTCATCTCGCCCGGCTTAAGTAACAGTGAGCTGGCTGAGTCGGTAGGCGCATTCCGTAGTGCCTTTTCGGTCCAGACGACTGGCGGCCTCGGCAGTTTGACCGCTGAGCCGGCAACCGTCGATGAGTACTGCTTCACGGATCTCCATTTTGATTCAAATAGTTCAAGCCCCTAGAGGACGCGAGGAAGCCATATGGACCCTTGCCCATACATTCCTTGCCTTACTCGGGGCAGCCTGCAACTACCGTAGGGGGCGCCAGGTGGTGTGCCTCGAGATCGACGTGATCGAGGGCCGACACCCCTGCGAGGCGGCCCTTCTTCTCGAGACATAGGGCTAGCTAGGTGCCATATGACTTCTCTCGGCGACGTTTCAAGCACCTGTAACTCTCAACTAACTTGGGCTCCGCTGCAGCGACGGCTACTCTCGATTGACTTCAAGTTCTGGCTGAGAGTGCCGCCGAAGTCCAGTCGCGTGCTGTCGAGGCGTCGCTCATCTTTGCGGGGGAAACGACCTGCTGCGGATTTAAGAGTAGCTTGGCGAACCCAGGTCGAACCTGATAGGGTTTGCTTGAAATCGTCAATCAACTCTACAGCGGGACGCAAGGAGACTGTGTAGTCATGGCAAACCTAATTGACTGGAACGCGATGCAGCACAAGTGCAAGGCCTACATCGGCGAATCAGATTACGCCAAGAGTGAACGCAGTGCGTTTACGCATGTGGTTCTTGAGTATCAACTTGATCTTTCGTCCGAGGAGATTTCGGACAGTATCACTGATGGGGCTCAGGACCGCGGCATCGACGCTGTTTACGTCGACGAGCGCGATGGATGCAATGATATCCACCTGTTCCAGTTCAAGTACGTAAGCGAGTTCAAGAAAGCAAAGAACAATTTTCCTTCGAACGAGATCGACAAAGTACTTACGTTTGTTGCTGAGCTGCTAAACAAAGAACCAGGGCTAATTCCAAGCTGCAATTCGATGCTTGGTGCCAAGGTGCAGCAGATGTGGGATGCTTTAGCGAACCCAAATCCAGCATTCCACGTTCACTTTTGCGGGAACTGCGAAGCGATGGTTGATGACCAACAAGCTAGATTAGCAGCCAGTCTCGCCCCGTACCATTCATTCACGGTGCACCATCACTCCCTAGAATCACTAGTGCGAGATTTTCTGGAAACCAAGAGGCCGCGGCTAGATGCCGATATCAAAGCGGTCGACAAAAACTACTTTGAGCGGACAGACGGGAAGATCCGCGGGCTGATTTGTACATTCGAAGCGAATGAGATCGTCAAACTAGTAGCCAACCCAGATAATCCAGCGGAAGTGCGACCCGACGCTTTTGATGACAATGTTCGGATCTACCTCACAAAAAAGAATAGTGTCAACCGTAAGATCCTCGAAACGGCATTGTCAGATGAGAATTCCGAGTTTTGGTACCTGAACAATGGAATCACCATTACCTGCGATTCGTTCTCGTACCAGCCAGGTGAACGCGGACCCACCATAGCGTTAAAGAACTTTCAGATTGTCAACGGAGGGCAGACCTCTAATGCCCTGTTTGAAGCGCACGCACAGGATAAGACAAAGCTCAGCGATGTACTTGTGCTGGCCCGGATCTATCAGACTCAGGATCATGACATCACGTCAAAGATCGCCGAAGCCACAAACAGCCAGACACCGATTAAGACAAGAGACTTGCATTCCAATGATGAGATTCAGAAGAAGTTAGAGGAGGCATTTAGCGACAATGGACTGTATTACGAGCGAAAGTCGCGACAACATAGCGATCAGCCCAAGAGTAGTCGGATCGATGCCTTAGAGGCAGCGCAGGCACTGCTCGCCTATCTGGGCGGGTTGCCTGAGGTTGCAAAGAAGGATCGAGGCAGGATCTTTCGCGATCTCTACTCGACAGTATTCAACGCGGAAACGACCCACGAAAAGCTCCTCGTTGCACTCCGGGTTTACGAAGAGATCCAGAAGCAGAAGAGAGATCTTCAGCGGAAACTTCGTGCGAAAGAGGAGGTAGATGCTTCGTTGCTTTTCCTAATCGATGGCGGCTATCACGTTCTGTTCGCGGTGAATGAGTTGTGCCTAGCAGAGGAAATCTCGCCGCTTGATCAATCGCAGGCAATCAAGCAGATTCCGTCAGCGATGACGATTGTCAAGAGGGCAGTCGCGAAAGAGATGAAGGCCGATAGAGGATTCACAACTAATCGCTATTTTAAGGATCCGCGAACGAAGCGGGACATTCAGCGTGCAGTCGTCGGCTTCTCGGCAAAGAAGAAGTCGGCAAAGAAGAAGTCGGCAAAGAAGAAGTCGGCAAAGAAGAAGTCGGCAAAGAAGAAGTCGGCAAAGAAGAAGTCGGCAAAGAAGAAGTCGGCTAAAGAATGAACGCAAGAGTCTGTGTAGCCCAAGGATCTCTGACAATACTGCTTGAAGTAAGTATTAAAACCTCTTGATGGCGATCACTAAGCCGGCGAGCTTGAGGAATCCGTGGAAGAGGTGAGCATGCCGATCGTTAAGACTAGTGAGCCTCCAGATGGTGCGGAGCCAACTGATGGTGCGTTCAATGATTCAGGGTCGCTTGTAGGGGTGGGCCTTCCGCTTGTCCTGCGTGGCGGGGCGGACGCGGCCCCGGCGGTGGGGGCAGATCAGGTCGATGCCGAGCGTCGCCAGACGGCCGCGTAGCGGATCGCTGTCGGCGGCCCGGTCGTAGACCAGCTAGTCGGGTACGTGCGGGGTGATCGCTGAGAGGACAGCGGTATCACGAGCTGAACCTCGGCACGGTTGGCCGGCTCGATATCCATGGCCAAGGTGAGGCCCTGACCAACGGCCCGTTTCATTAGCTTGGTCGCCATGCCGCGGCGGATCTTGCCTACGCGCTTACACCTATCCTGGCCGAGGCCAACGCGCAGTCGGCGAAGCCTTCGCTCTAGTCGACTTGGCCCGCGCGGTCAAGCTTGCCAATCAGCCGACGCCAGGCATTCTCGAGCACGCACGACTCGATCAACTCGACGAACTTCCGCCAGAAGGTCGGGTACGACGAGAACCGGTCGGGTAGGTCCGTCCACCGGGGGCCCGCGCGGAGCACCCACAGCACGCCCTCGAAGCAGGCCCGGCCCGAGTGGCCATCAGCGGCAGGCAGGAACTAGTCCAGGTCGCCAGCGGCGTGACCCACTGAGTGTCGTCCAGGTATATGAACGGCGGCAGCGATATGGTCCTCGCCCAGTTTTCGTCATTCAGCAGCGCACGGGTGTCTCGCATCAGTGTGCGTTCGTCACACCAGCAGACCCCTGCCGTCATTCAGAAGTAATTCCGCCATCGCTACGAGTGACGTCACCGCGAATCGCTTGTACTGTATTTCTAACTTGATTTGATTCTGTGATCCAATTTTATACCGTGGAGGATATATAATAGCTCTTTCGCCACGAGCCTACATCCTAGGACGAGGTGCACACTCAGAGACAGCCTGTTTTACCTAGCAAGCCAGAGCCGAGTCGTCGCTTCTTTCGAACAGATTGGTCGGTCACGTGACCTGCTGAAGACATCAGGCACAAGCATATGGCGATTCAGCGACATTCCAACAAGCAATCTCCTTCTGACTTCGGCACGGGTAGTCCTCCGCCATTGCCAGAATCGAATGAGCAGCAATTCCATTCGTTCGCCTCAGCTGTCGCAGCAACCTTATTCGTGTTGTTCTTGCTTGTAGTCGTAGTGCTGGGGTTTCGCTTCAGGTTGCTCAGCAATCACCGCGCAGCTGAGAACTCGGGGGTAGCGTACACTTCCTCAAGAATGGAAGGCGGGGAGTCCAACGGGAAGCAGATTTCCGCCGAAGGAATGATGCCTCATCAAGCTTCCGATGCGATGGAGTCCAACCCGGATTCCATGGCTGAATCAGAGGTTCGAGACCAAGGGCAAGATCCCCTCAGCACGACATTCGAAAACGAGGGACGGCAGCCTCCACAGGATGCACGACATGCTATCGAAGAAAATGTGGAGGTAAGTCTTCCGCCCGTGGCGCTAAAGGAACCCTCGGTCGGCCAGTTCTTCATACCGGACGACGAAGGCTCACGGAACTGGGATCCTGAAAACCAGACGCTTGACTACCTCGACCTGTCAAGTTCTCTATCCGGCCGATCCGGCGACGAGAAGCAGCAACTGCTAGAGGAGAATGGTGGAACTCCGGTCACTGAGCATGCCGTCGAACTTGGGCTCGAGTGGCTGGCGCGCAACCAACAAGAAAGCGGCCTGTGGAGTCTGCGAGGGCCGTATCAGGATGGAGCGAGACTAGAGAACGACGCTGCTGCAACCGCAATGGCGCTGCTCGCGTTTCAAGGCGCTGGCCATACTCATCAGGGAGATTCCCGCAGCAAATATCGGAGAGTTGTTGCCCGAGGCTGGAAGTGGCTCAGGAGACAAAGTGACGCAAGCGGCAGTTTCTATCGATTGCGCGGTGGGTCAACTAGTGGAATGTACACGCATGCGTTGTGTGCAGTCGCACTGAACGAGCTGTACGGAATGACTCGCGACAGAGACTTCCGTCGACTTGCGCAGAGAGCCGTAAACTTCAGTGTCCGCGCACAGTCACCGATGGGAGGGTGGCGGTATAGCCCCAATAGCCATGACAGCGACACATCGGTAACGGGATGGTTCGCTATGGTCTTGCAGAGCGCACGAATGAGCGGACAGGATATTCCTCTTGAGTCGTTGCGTAACGTTTCGGCTTATCTCGACAATGCATCAAACGGCTACGGAAGCCGGTATTCCTACATGCCTGGTACAGTGGCAAGCCGGAGCATGACGGCTGAGGCGCTTCTGTGCCGGCAGTACGAGGGCTGGCCCCGCAACGACCAGCGAATGCTGGAAGGCGTCGACTATCTTCTCGAGGAGCTGCCAGAGTGGGATAACCGGAAACGCAACATCTACTATTGGTACTACGCCACGCAGGTTTGCCACAACATGGGTGGGAAGCCGTGGCGGAAGTGGAATGATGCCATGCGCGAAGTACTTCCCGGCAATCAAGAGCAAGAAGGCCCAGAGGTCGGAAGTTGGAGTCCACGCGGCGACCGGTACGGTAGCGTTGGCGGACGTCTATACGTCACTTGCTTGTCGTTGTGCACCCTCGAGGTTTACTACAGGTACCTCCCGATCTACGAAACCACCTCTGTTGAGGAACGCTAATCGCCCCTATCGCTACGATTAGGGCTGAGAAAAGGTGCCCGTGCAACGCGGCCGACGCCGTGTTCGGCACCGTGCCGCTAGAATGCCCGCAATTTTCGCCTGCTCTTCTGAATCTCTAGGACTTGAGGTTGCGCGACGCCGCAGTCAGAATGGAAGGGCAAGCGACCAGGTCGAGACGGCGTTCGGAAGGTCACTAGAAGAGGCCGAGCGCCATTGCGTGGCCGGGGCGGCTGCGTTCAACAAGCTGTAAACTTAGGGACGACTGCAAGCTAGCTGCATCGCCTTAGTTCAGAGGGTAAATCCAGGGGCAAAATGGACTCCAACGAACTAGCTGTTTACACGCGACTGCTTGGCATTCCCACCGAGAAGTGCCCTCCGACCTACTACACTCTCCTCGGCCTCGAGCCCAATGAGCCCGACACCAACGCGATCGTCGCGGCGGCGAAGGCGCAGACTAATCGGCTTCGCAAGAATGTACCGCACGAATTGCATGCGTCAGTGCTCGCCGTTGCTAAGACAATCTCAAGGGCGAGGATATGCCTGAGTGATCGCGATGCCCGTGCGGCTTACGATCAGAGCATTGGCTTCCACCATAATGCCGAAGAAGAGAAGCCTAGCCTGATCTCGGGAGGTGGCAATGAAGGCTTAGTATCGCCGGATGAGGGAAGTCTACTGCCGCCGTTGATTCTAGAGGAGTTCCCACTAGACCTGACATCTGATGACGACTCGCTGTGGGTTGAGGACGAAATACCGGAACTGCCTCCAACAAGGTTTGCTCTTTCCTCTGCTCCAGCCACCAGAAAACCCGCGAACGGCCGTAGCAGCAAGAGCAACACTAGTCTCTTTGTGATCGGCGGCAGTGTGCTCGCCGTCACTGCTGCACTTCTCGTAGCGATGCTGTGGCGGTCGCCTAGTGCTACGATCGGCCACACCGCCTCCTCCGATAGATCTGAAGCATCGAACCGGCAGCAGTCTTCACGACCGGAGAGCGAGAATCAACGTGCGGTCGCAACAGCGGAAACGACTGTGGTTCCAGTGGAAGTTCTAGAGGAAGCAGATCCTAGTCCCGAGGAGGATGCCTTAAGACCGCGGGATCAGTCGCCCACGCAAGTTGAGGTAACGACAGACCGCGTCGAAGTGCCACCATCAATGAGCTTGGTCGAGCCTGCCGCGGCAACGTCAAAGGTCCTTTCTGCTGATGCCAAGCCGAAAGCCAAAGCAGGTGAGGCCGTTGTCTTTGATCTTCAAGACTCGGTTACGTTACCAGGTTATGCACGCTCATACGGTGACGCCGCAGAGTCAGCTTCTGCGAAAGTTGTATCTCTCGGAGCCATATCGCATATCTCAGATTCAGACTTGAAATTTGCGATTTATTCGCCGAGTCACGGAGGTCAATCAGCATCGACCTTCGACGTCATGAAGATAAAGGACCGCCCAAGTGGGAGTGTCTGGGGGATTCGCTTTGGTACGCAGGATATCCCTGGCACTCCGGACCGGAGGTCTGCTCTCGCAAGCCACGCCAAGACGACTGGGCCAGTGATCGCAGGCCTGCGCGTACGTGACGGAAGGCTAGAGTTTGCATGGGGCAAAGGGGATGCAGCTGCGGCAGGGGGGCAGCTCCGCAACTGCGCGATACATGTTTCGGCAGGGAAACTAGAAGGGCGAGTTGGACTGTCCGAATCTGGCACGATAGACGCATTGACACTTGATCTAGAGCAACCGATTCCACCGATTCAGGTACACCACTTCCCACTCCCTCCCGAGCCGACGCTCCGCTGCGAGCTTGTCGCTGCCCTGTTCGCTGGAGTAGCGACGGAAGTAGATCCACCATCGCAACAGATTGGCTGCGGCGAGACTCTGACGCTGAAGATTGTTGACTGGCAAGACGGTGAATGGGTTGGAGATCTAGAGGTTCGCGTGCGTTTTAATGCTTCGCGTGATGGTCGTTCGGCTGAGCTAGAGGTTCAGCCAAGATTCCGCATGGGCAGGGGATGGAAGCCATTGGAGGCTGAAGAGATAGAGTCGCTCGCGAGACGTTCCGAGATCGATCTTCGTAAGGCGCGCGCCGAGTTAAACTCTGCACGGAGCGAGATTTCTTCTTTACCGGGAAGGATTGCCAGCCTGAGGGCGGCGGCGACTCGTAATAGTGGCAGTAATCCTGGCGCAGTGCGTGAATTGTCTTCTGCCCAGTCTGCTCTGAAGCGTGCAAACTCGCGAGCGGGGCGACTGAGTCGGTCAATCCCGAAGATCGAAGAAGGTATAGCCCATCTGCGACAATTAGAATCGATTCGACGATCTCTCCATCAGAAAGCAAGGTTGCAGTTTCGTGTGTTTGTGCAGCTAGTGGATGGAGAGCTCAGCCTACTTCACCCGGATGAATCCAGCACAACTCTGTGAGGCCGGAGTGCCTGTGAGTCTCAGTAAACTTAACTCTCGAATGAGATTACTCCGAGTTGGGCTAGCGGTTGTCTGGCTTGCTACGGCAGTTTCGTGCCAGCTATCCACCTCTGTGGTCCACGATGCCGATTCGGAATCGCTGCCGAATGAGTCGGACACTTCCGCGTCCATTTCCGCTTCTCCAGATGACAAGCCAGAGCGTAGGAGCAAGGCCGGCGACGCTGCTCACGGCGTCAATGATGAAGAGACTCGTAGTACGCCGCCCCCCAAGGCGCCTAACGCTACACCAAACGCAACCGCTAAGTCGTTTGAAGAAGCGCATCAGTCTGCTGAGATGGGCCGGCGTGCGGCTGATGCCGCGTTCGATGCGGGCCGCCTTCAAGACGCTTTCTCTCAGGCAGTTAAGGCTTGGCAGCTTGTGCGTACTCGCACGGACGACCCGGAGTCCCAAGCGTTGGCCGCTGCTCTGCTTAGAGACGTAGAGAAGTACGGAGAAGCGTTGAACCAAGCGAACGGCGGCGTTCGTCACGCCGTCGAAACCAATAAGCCGCTTCAATTTGAGTAAAGCAATTGACGTGATGAGTGGTTCGATTTCACCGAACGAGGTTCACCTGGGCTTGCGTCCTCGCGTGATCTGCCCGCATTGCTGGACCCGGTTTAACACGGAAGACACACTTTGGGTCGCGACCCACCCGGAGCTTCAGCATGACCCGCGGCTTGATGGAGATGGGCTTCGGTTCTTGCCTACGCGTTTCGATGTAAATGGGAACGCTATCGATCCTCACGGGATGGTTTGCCAGGACTTGGCGTGCCCCAACTGCCACCTTCGTGTTCCGCGTCCCCAATTCGAGATGCCAGCGATGTTCGTCTCGATTGCTGGGACGCCATCCTGTGGCAAGACGTACTTCCTCGCTTCGATGACATGGCGTCTGCGACACGTTTTCCCGAAGCATTTTGCGATGACGTTCTCTGATGCAGACCCGGTTTCAAACCTCCAGCTCAACGAGTACGAGAACCAACAATTCTTCAACCCCAACCCTGACGAAGTCGTCAAGCTGGCAAAGACGCAGGAGCACGGCGAACTCTATGACACCGTGATGTTCGGAGAGAAGCTGGTAGAATACCCGCGTCCGTTTCTTTTCGCGATCCGCCCGAATGCGCACCACCCCAACGCCGGACAAGGTGGCAAGACCTCTCGCTTGCTCTGCCTGTACGACAACGCGGGAGAGTCGTACGAGCCCGGCCGCGACGATGCATCGTCGCCTGTCACTCGGCACTTGGCTCACGCCCAGGTGCTGATGTTCTGCTTCGACCCGACACAAGATCCACGGTTCCGCCAGGAATGCCGGTCGGCGTCACAGGACCCGCAGGTAGTTGGTGGACTCGAGACGCGTCGTCAGGAAGCGGTTTTCCATGAGTTGGTTGACCGCGTGCGACGTCACGCAGGTCTTCATCAAAACGAGAAGCACCGTCGCCCGTTGGTTGTCATTGTTACCAAGTACGATGTTTGGAAACCGATGCTTGGCGAATGCGATTTGCCAGATCCATGGCTGCCAGTACCAGGCTCCGCATTGTCGGGGTTGGACGTTCCCCGGATTGAGGGGGTTTCGGATCAGGTGCGGGAGCTCCTCTGGCGGTTCACCCCGGAGATGGTTTCGGCGGCAGAGGCGTTTTCAGATAGAGTCACCTACATCCCCGTCAGCGCTACCGGCTGCAGCCCGGTGGTGGACGAGGACTCTGGGCAGATTTCAGGTATTCGACCGCGAGATATCAATCCTATCTGGACCGAGGTGCCGCTACTACTAGCACTCGCTAAGTGGGGAGCGGGAATGGTGCCGTACAAGACCGGCAAGAAGCCAGAAGGCGACATCGAAGGCCGATCCGCCTAGCGTCTTCGCCGGGTGTTCACAAGTACTTTCTTACGTCACCAAGAACCGTGTCTCAAGAACTCGTCTACACGTCGGCGCCGAAAGGGCTCAAGGTTGGAAGCCGAGGCTTCTGCACCGTCGCCTCGACGCGTGGGATGGCCAAGAACCTGGCCGATCGGTTGGAGGCAATCAGTGGCTACAAGCATGTCTTCCCTCCCGGCACACCAGAAGCCATCAAGAATCCCGTCAACTACAGCTACTTGAGTTTCAAGGTTGGCGGCAAGAGCTACTTCATTCTTTCTCGAGTTGCGGACGCGGGGCTCGACTACACCCAGCGTGCAAACAAGATCGCGCATCACGTCGCTTTTTCAAGTGGGGAGTTTTGCGATGCTGGTCCGGCGTGGGCGGCCTCTCAACCCGGGTTCCTGATTGAGTCTTGGGATAGCGAACCACAGATGTTCGAGGAGGGGCGTGCCCTACCCGCCGGTGGATTGGAAGCCGGAGTCTGTTCTGGCTGGCGTTCAGCTACGGGAGACGCCGGTTGGGCGGGTGTGCTGGCGGAAACCGTCGCAAACCGCACGCATAGCGAAGCCTACCTCGTGTATCCGCTCGGGTTGGACATCCTTGCCCTGCTTTGTGAAGCGCAGTCGCTGCTGTCACCGCCCTCGCGTTGGGGCGCAACGTTCACAACCTACTTTACACGGATCCCTCCCGGCGTGGACTGCAAGTGGCGATGCATCCCGGTCACCGAAGGCGAGGAGCAGCGCGTCGCTGCGGCGCCCGGCAGACTCGTCGTTGACCTTACGAAGCCGCTTGCCCCGGCCCGTGGGGGGGAGTTGGTAGAGTTTGCGAGAACGGGACAATCACCGGTCCGGCCAGCAACGCCTCCACCAAAGCCACACGTCGCTGCTCCTCCTCCGGAACCAGTTGTCGTTCTGGAAGATATCGAACTAGACGAAGGCTACGATCTTCAACCCGAAGCAAGAGCCGGTGCCGGTCCTCCGCAGCTTCCCGCCAAGCCAGGCCGGCGCCGCGAGCCACTCGAATACGGCCCTATCTCGAATTCTCCGGGGGCCGGGGTCTATGCGCTGCTTTCGCTGCTTATTCTGCTGAGCTGCGGAATAATTGCGGGTCTCTCTTACTTAGGTTGGGGAATGTCACAGCGTTCGGTAGTCGAGGCCGACAACGAACAACTTGACGAATCACTTGATCCATTTAGCCCGAAACTTATCGAAGAGCCAGGTGCAGAGTCGGGTGAAGAGTCGGGTGAAGAGTCGGGTGAAGAGTCAGGTGAAGAGTCAGGTGAAGAGTCAGGTGAAGAGTCAGGTGAAGAGTCAGGTGAAGAGTCAGGTGAAGAGTCAGGTGAAGAGTCAGGTGAAGAGTCAGATGAAGAGTCAGATGAAGAGTCAGGTGAAGAGTCAGGTGAAGAGTCAGGTGAAGAGCCAGGTGAAGAGCCAGGTGAAGAGCCTAACGCAGATACTGCAGTGCAATCGAGAAAGCATGCAGGGGTGGGCGACGGTGTGATGCTAGAGCCGATTCCAGACGATTACTTTGCACAACTGAGTTCGGCCGTTGAGCTCCCATCTGAAAGTGAGGAAGCTGTCAAACTCGGCACATTGCCGAGCAATAGCGTCTCCCTAGGCTTGGCTTTAGTGATACCCGATGGACCTCCGATGCCTAACCTGTCAATCAGAGAGCAAACGGATCTGTTCAGCTGGGAGATCCTTCGCGACGATTCGCCGATTATCTCGATCGACAAGCAAGCTACTGGCAGCGACGACCTGCTAGAGATTGTTGCAAGGGCCCTCGTCAAACTCGACAGCGAGCTATCCGTTGCCGAGCAACGCCAGCTTCGAGGCGGCTACTTGCAGTTCACCACGATCGGCAGACAACCTCAGCTGAAGCACTTCATCAGACTGAGTCGCGTAGCTGTATTGAGGCCATTGCAGTTGTCCGCTCGCGATTCAAGCGACTCCATTACCGTTCCTCTGGAGCATAGCTACTCGAAGCTAACGGTAGTGCTCAAGCTTATTGACGATCGAGTGAAGATGGTCGATGCGAACGGACAGCACCTAGACTCGATTTCGATACCTCTCGGATCTCCACGCTCGATGGGGCTCACCGGCGTGCTCAAGTCAAGTGACTCCAGGAGGCACCGCATTCAATTGGATCTGATGGCCGACGAGCATTCAGTAGGGCAAGTAAGGGTCGACGCGAATCTTCGGTATCGTCCGTGGCAGGGTTTTGAAGAAAGTGAGCAACTCCCAGACCTTGAATCCATCCGAAAGCCAACGAAGGGTGAGATCCTAGCCACTATTACAAAGTGCTTAGTTGCTGACAGCTCGCGCTTAGAAGTCCTGAATCAGTGGATCCAAGGCTCTAGTTCACCAACTCATATCAGGACTAAGAGCGACCTTGGCCGCTGGGCGAATTCTGTAAACTACAAGAAGCTCGACCAAGCTGTGAAGGTCGTTCGGCCACGAGAAGGCAAGCCAGTAACTAAACTGAATGAGCAAGGCGAGTCAGTGCCAACTCGCGAGTGGGAAGATGCGTTGGAGGCCTATAGCATCTACCGTGACTGGACAGCCACCGTCGCCAAGTTGGATGAGCTACGACAGTCGAGAAAGTCAATCGTTGAATTCGGCACAACTCTCGTAGCGGAATTTGACGACGCCGGAGGCAACATCACCAGTCAGGTTATCGCGGAAACTAACCCTTAGCCAATGCAAACCTATCAGGACTACGTCGACGAGATCCAATCCGCTGTCTTCTCCACGGAGACGGCGGACCCGGACTTCCTCCGTGACACGGCGGCACTCTACGCGGAAGCGTGCGCCGAAGTGAACGACCGCCTGCGTCGAGTTGGGCACCTACTGCGACGTGGGCACCGGAGCGAGGCGATCCAGCTTACCGAGGAGGAGCCTAACCTGCTGGATCAGGTCGCCCTGCTCGACTTCCCCGAGCTCCCCGAGTGGATCAATATGCTGATCTCCTGGGACATGGCGACTCCGCCGCCCCTCCTGGTCGATATCGCCGCCGATCTCAACCGGGCATATGCGGACCAACAGCCCGTGGCGCCATTGCTCAGGCAGCACCGCCTGCTGGCATTAGGACGTGCGCCTTTGAGCGCACGTATCAATGTATTGCGACGGCTTATCGAGCTCGACGGGTACAACGAAGCCTGGGGCAGCGACCTCGAGTCGATGGAGAAGGTGCGGCTCAAGGAGATAGGCAACGAAGCAGAAAAGGCGTTCCGGAAAAACGATAAGGTACGTCTGTCCCGATTGCGCGAGGAGCTTCTATCGGGAGACTGGAGCGTCTCCATCTCGGACAGCGTCAAGGATCGCGTTTCCGAACTGAGTGACCAGGCAAACGTCAGGGGAGCCTCAGAGGACGTCACACGACTGGCGTCAGAGCTTAACGAAGCGTTCATGGCATTCGATGTCGATCTCGGGATGCAACTGCGAGATCGTTGGCGAGACGCTGTATCCACGGCCTGCCTAGCGACGGACGATGAACGCTTGGAACAGGCGAATCCCGCCCTAGACTGGTTATCTGACCAGGACAAGTTGATCGGCGAGCAGGTACGCCGCAGGGAACTCATTGAGGAAATTGAACGGGGCCTCGAAACGGAGGCGCCCGCCAAAGAGCTCGAACGTCTACTAGACAAGTCCGAGACCTTTGAGGAGCCTTTGCCAGAAACGCTACGACTCCGCGTCTCACGCCGGCTGCAGAACGCGTCGGTAGCGGCCCGCCGTCGGCACATGGTCACTCTAGTCTCGCTAGTTGGGCTGCTACTATTGATTGGCGTCGGCGTAGGCTACCTCGTTACGTCGCAACGCCGTGCCCGTATAGCTAACGACGCGGCCGCAACATTGGAGCGGCTGATTGGCCAGGGAGAGATTGAGCAGGCAGCACGCTATTACTCTACCCTCGCGGCGGACCAACCCGGGATTGCGGGCACATCAGCCGTACAAGACCAGCAGGCGAAAGTTGTTGCGGCTCAACGGGAGTCCGAGCAGCGAAGAGCAGGCTATGAGCGAGCGGTTGAGAGAGCGAGGGAACTCACCCCTGAAGATGCGGACACCTCGGCGATTGAAGAAGCGTTGGACCTTGCGACAACCGATGAGCAGCGTCGGAACGTCGAAGCCATTCAGGAGAGCCTGGCAAAGGATAAGTTCGCGTTGCAGCGGAAACGCGACAGCGACTTCACACGTATCCTGGAAGGTCTTCGCTCCCGGCTACGGACCCTTCAGAAGAACCAAGAAGCACCTGTCGCCGAGCTTGTGAGTCAAGCTCGCGCCTTCAGGAGAGAGGTCACCGAAACAAAAGATGCGCATCCCGGTGTGAGCTCGACTCTGCTGAGTCAGCTTTCCCCTTTGTCAACACGCGCCGAATCGCTTGAACGTGAGTGGCGTCGGTCAATCTCGAGCCAGGAGGCCCGCGACGACCTCGGAAAGGAGATCGGCAACACAACGGGGTATGTCGTTGCACTAGAAGACTTCGCGCAAGCCGTGCCTGACTCTCCAATTGCCGGTAACTTGGAGCTGCTCAAGAGCGAGAGCCTATTATGGCAAGGGTTGCTCGATTGGAGTGCGTTTCTGTCGTCTGAATTGACCGAGCCACACCGGCTCAGTCCAGCAGATGCCACCGCCGTGCTCGCAAAAGGCGACAAGCTACTAGAAAATCGAGCCGAATTCCCTGGCAGCACAGCCTTTAAAGACCGTCGTGCATACATTCAAAGTGTCGAGATGCGACCAAGGGCGATTGAAAGCCTCGCCAAGCTCTTCAGGGATCCACTTATCGCGAATCTATGGATGCTTCACAAAGCCGACAATGGAGATTCCTTCTATTGCCCGCAAGAGCCTGTCGAGCGAGAGAACCAGTGGCGTTTTGAGTACTACACCGACTTCAGCTTGACTAAGAGAAACGGAGGGTCGCTCAAGAGCGCTGTCGACTATGCAGGTCGAGCGCCTCAGTCGGAGTTAGCTGAATCTAGTCGCGAGGCGCTCGGGCAATTGGGTAGTCGTTCGTGGGAAAGCGTGATGTGCGAACTGCTCAGAGGGGTGATGGAAAAGCAGCGACTTGACCCGATACTCCGCTTGATCCTTCTGAAACGAGTGCTGCGAGAAGCTGCTAGAGGCAGTGATGCGGTCGAGAAGGGATTCACTACCTTCGGTGATTCGCTCAACGACATCAACATTGACATGACCGTCAAGTGGATGGATCCACGCGACACGGAGGCCCGGAAAGAGCGTGCGCGGGCTGCAAGGCTGTTGCTTCAACTTCCGCCGATCGACCAGGCTATACAAGCCACAGTTCGAGCGTATCAGGCACTGCGGTTGGCTGATCCTCCCCTGCACAGCTGGATCGGATGGTTGTCTCGCGATAGTTCTGGGAATTGGGAGGTTGTTACGCGAGAGAACCTGGAAGCTGACGGCGCCCTGGTTGTGCTGATGTCCGGGCAAGGCGATCGTAGTGCGGAGCTTCATTCCATCGGCCAGATTAGAGAGGGAACCGCAACAGTTCGATCTTCCACTTCTCCGGCGTTCGTAGAAGGACGGCCGGTATTCCTACAGCACTGATCAAGAAGCAGAGAATGAACGACAAGTACTGGCTCGGAGTATCCGTTGATGGATGAGCAACTATACGTCCGAATCCGTGGACGCGTGCAAGGACCATTTGAACTGGACAGGCTGCGCAATCTTGTTCGGCGCGGCCAGCTAAGCCGCATCCACGAGGTATCCACTGACCAAGCTACATGGACCGCAGCAGGTGACTACCCAGAGCTTTTTGCGTCCTCCGGCGCCGGAGTGACCGTATCGCAGGACGCGGGGCGTGAGGAGGTAGCCGAGGCGTCGACCAGCGGTGGTTCCCCATCCACTGAAGTCTCCGCAACTTGGTACTACTCTAATGGGCAGTCACAACAGGGGCCTGTGACCTTACCCGCCCTCAAGTCGATGCTGCAATCGGGAATGGTGGATAGCGACGAGTTAGTGTGGACTGAGGGAATGGACCAATGGGTTGCGGCAAACCAGGTTCGCGAGCTTGGCAGTGTCACGAACGCAGTGTCCCCCAATTCATCACGTCAGGTCAGAGATCGCGACCCGGTCAGTGAAAGCACAGCTCGCACGCTTGCGGAATCTCGACCGTGGGTCTTGTTCATATCGATCTTCCTATACGTCACGGCTGCCTTGTTCATTGTGGGCGGAATTCTCGGATTGGCAGTTGGGCCGCCTGAGCTCGGAGTGCTCCGGATATCGGCAAGCATCTCGTTGCTCCTATACGGAGTCGTGTCATTCTGGGCAGCACAGCTACTACTCAACTACACCACGCGTTTAGGGAAGTTCATCAATAGCCGCTCCGATGCACAACTCGACTCCGCCTTCAAAGGTCTGAAGACTTTCTGGGTCTTCACCTCATTCATTCTGATTTACCTTACGGTGAACGCCATCGCCGGGATCTTCTGGCTCACCACCCTTGACGCCGCTCTGAAGCTCTAGACGTATCTTGGACGCGGCGAGAATGTGTGGGACCTCGCGATTATGGCCACAACGATGCACAGCGAAGCTCCTGCCGCCGATATCGATCCAGAGCGAATTCTGTCCTGGACTCGTCTAGATGTCGAACAGCGTCTTGGGTTCCGAGGCGCTCGTTTTACACGGGTGAGCACCCCACTCACTTTCCTCATCGGCCTCGCCATTACGGTGGTCTTCTACGCAGCGATTACGCTCGCGGACGATACATACTTCTCGCAGATGTTCTGCGATAGAGGCATAATCCCATACGCAATTGTGTCGCTTACTGGTTGGTCGCTTGCGATCCTTTATATTAAGTACTGCAAGCTGAGGGTACAGAGGCGTGCTCTGGAGGTGCCTGTAGCGCCGACGGACCACGAATTCGTGCTTTCTCCAGCAACCGTCAATGACGTACTCACTTCGATCTACCGACGAGTAGACGACCCCCAACGCTTCATCGTATTTAACCGTGTCTTGCTTTCGCTGGCGAACCTCAAGAATCTCGGGCGAGTTACGGATGTCGATGAGATGCTACGATCGCAAGCGGAATACGACGAATCGGTCATGGAAACGAGCTACTCGTTGCTTAGGGGATTTGTCTGGGCAATCCCTGTGCTCGGTTTCATTGGAACCGTCCTCGGCCTGTCAGCCGCTATCGGATCTTTTGGCTCCGTTTTGAGCGAGAACTCAGACATGAGCGTCGTGGCGCAGTCGCTGAGAGGTGTGACATCTGGACTTGCAACAGCGTTCGAGACCACCCTCGAAGCTCTAGTAGCGGCACTGGTCATCCAGATTCTAGTCACCTTTCTCAGGAAGTCTGAGGAAGAATTCTTAGACGACGCTCGCGAATACTGCCATCAACAGGTCGTCAACCGCCTCAGAATGACTCCATTCGAGTCAACGACCCAATAGAAATGAGACGGTCCCGCCACGAAAATGCCTTCTCGCTGTTTGCCTTTCAGGACATCATCACAGCGGTGACTGGGGTGGTCGTTCTCTTGACGTTGATGCTGGCAGTCGAGCTTGTTCAACGCAAAGAGATTTCGCTCGATCCCGGGTCGCCCTCGTCTGCGGCTCGGGCCGCAGAGCTGTCAGCGCTTGTTGATGAGGCAGAAACGCTCGAGAAGACACTCCGTGAGATTCAGGCTCTCGTCGAGGAAGCTGCCGCGGTACCGTTCAACGCAATATCGCAGAGAAAAAGGGAACTCGAGAAATCGGTTCTCTCGATGGAAGAGGAGTCCCGCAATCTAAGTGGTGAAATCAATCGAGTAGAGCTGTCTCGGCAACAGGCAGCAGCTAAGTCTGAGGCACTATCTGAGACAGTTGATCTCGACACCCTTAGACAGCAGCTAGGTGCTCTGAAAAGCCGTCTCAATTCTTTGCTTGTGTCTCCGCGCGTTGCTTATAACCCAAGCCCGCTCGCAAGGAAGTCGGCATTACTTGTTGACCTATCCCCGGAGTTTATTCGCGTGAGTCGTCCAGGCCTAAGAGAACCACTGGTTCAATTCGACAAAACTCAAACGCCAGCACGGATCGACGACCTTTCGACTTGGGCGATCTCGAGAGATCCTGGAGATGAGTACTTTGTGATCCTGGTGCGCCCGAAATGCCTTGCGATGTTCGATGAAACGCAGCGGAGGCTAAGAGAACTGGGCTTTGATCTTGGAATCGACCTGTTGGGCCCTACTGCGGTCTTGTCGGATGCCAGCCAGTCTGGAGATTCGCGATGAGAAGACGGCACGACAGTCACAATGCGGACAGCTTGGATCTCTTACTAGACACGGTTTCAAACACATTCGGTGGAATTCTGTTCTTGGCGGTCTTGATCGTCATACTCTTGCGATTTACGGGGCGGGATACTCCATTAATTAGCTCGTCAGTTGCACCTAACGACTACGGCGGCCCCTCGGAGCTCGAGATCGCAACCGCCAAGGCCATTGTCGATGAGCTACGGACTGCCTGTAGGCAAGCTAGACAGAATGCCTCCGAAATGGGTGCAGCCCAAGTAAAGGGCCAATATCGCTCCTACCTGGACTTACAACTACAGCGCAGCGAGCTTCAGGTGAGGCGAGCGAAGCAATTGACGCAGTTATCAGAACTCCAAGTAGCTGTCCGGCAATCGCAAGCAGAAGCCGCGTCAACGCTTAGCGAGGCAGCCAGCCTAAAGAATGAGATTGCTGAGGTGGAAAGTGAGATCCTTCGCGAGACGGCGAAGGTCTCTAGGACCACTGAGCTTCCTAGCCTAAGAAACACGAACAAGCGGGAGTTCCCAGTCATCCTCCGGTATGGTCGCCTATATGCCCCTTATTCGCCTACCGGCTACGGCGAAAGTCGCAAACGAAGTCTTGGGGGGTTTGTCGTCTTAGACGAAGATGATTCGATAGTGCGAGTCACGCCCAAACCATACGCTGGCCTGTTGCTAGACGGCGGGCAAGCGATGACACAACTACTTGAAGACCTTTTTGAAAACCTTGATGAGGAACGCTTTTATGTTGCAATCGGGATATGGGAGGACTCGTTCGCCGAGTTCTCGGAACTGCGTGCACGCCTAGTGGACCTAGGCTACGAGTATCGAGTCGTTCCTATTGCGGAGGATGGCGTCATAGTCGAAGGCGGGGCAAGGGATGCCTTAGTTCAATGAGTGCCCATCCTCCTAACATTTTCCTCGTGGATGAACGGCCACGTCACCCGTGCGGGAATGCTATGCTGCATTGGGCGCGTCTTGAGCCGACTTCACATCAGGTAGCCAATTGCTTTGGCAGGCGGGGCTTGGCAGAGCGCGAAGTAGGAACATAAAAGACGGCTCTGCAGCGTCTAAGGCAGCAATACCAGCGGAGGTGACACCGCGGAGAAAACGAGCTTGAAGGAATGGGGCACACGTCGTAGTTTTACGGAGCGTCTCTAGCGACTGCTTGACAAGACTTCGAAGTCGCGGCTGTGATACGTTCTTGTTTGCCCCAATACCTAGTGGCTTTCCGAATCTTCAGCTGGTTTGCGGCTATCGATAGGCCAAAATGCCGGGAGAGCGCGTGGAACGTGTGCTCTTTGAGAAGAGCGAGCGAAAAGTGCGACGCTTCCAGTGATTGCTCGGAAGCTTTAGGGAACCGTGGTCAACACTTGAACGGATTTGGGAAGCAGTGCATGTGCAGCCTGCTCCCGCACTTAATACGTTCGTCGGTTAAGTGGGACGCTACTCAAGACCCAGGTCCGCATTGCGACTAGGCCACTCGACGTCGACGACGTCGACACTGAATACGGCGTCGTCTGGAATCTCGATCGAACGAAAGTCGCTCATGATATTCGGCTCAAGCCGAAGCTCTTTCGATTCACCAGGCTCAAGACCGCCGGGAATCGAGTAGCGAATAAGGCCCTCAGCCCAGGGAAGCTCGCGTCCGGGCGTCTGCAGGACTCCGATAAAGTCGACGGTTTGGATGACGTGGTCGTTGTCATTCCGAATCGTGATCAGGATTCTATTGGAATACTCATACTGCCCGGGCGGCTCCAGCGAGGCCGAGAGCACCTTGACGCCCACAAGGTGAGGCGCTAGGAGCTCCGTTTCTGATACGCGACGCGCCTCCACCTCTTTGGCGGCCTCAGCCATCACCTTGGTTGTTGAGTTCACTGCCGAACCTGCAAAGATCACAAAAGCCGCGCATCCACCTATGGTCGCCACGCCGACAGCAGCGAGGCAGCCGCACGTCATCCCGAACCCGGAGAAGAACGTACCCCGCGTCTTGTGGGTGTGCTCAATAGATGCAGTCGCATGCCGGGCCGGCTGCGGGGCGACCGGAGCCATAGGCATCGCGGGTGGTGGGGGGGGCTGGACCTCAGTAGTAGGTGATGATGGTCTCAGGGGAGGGGGAAGGGAAACATTGGCCTGAGCGGAACCACTTGGAACGATGATCGGAGCGCCACAGCCAGGGCATTTTGCGGACTTTCCCGCCATCTCGTCGGGAGCTTTGATGCCTCTAGAGCATCCGGGGCACACTACTCGGATCATGGTCACCTCAGAACAGGGTCCGGCATCAGGAGGGAAGTAACACAGTATAGTTGCCGCTAATCCGAGACACAAAAACGTCCCCAGCCCGTGGGGGGCAACCGGGAGGTCTGACATTCTGCGACGACTGTTGTCTGTGCTGCCAGGCCAAGTCCTTCGACAAGGACCGATCCCTAGTGGAAGCAGTGCGAATATATTACCCAGCCAGCTCACTTCGATCCCTCTACGCCTGCACGAAGTGAGCTGGTTCAGGCTGGAGGTGGATTCCGAGGCGTCGAGGCGGTCGGGTTGAGGCGGCGCCTCGGACAGCAGACGGCGGATTCGGGCTACATCCGCCAGAGTGAGATGCGCTGCGGTTGAAACTCCGATCTACACAAAGATTGGCCAGTGACCCCACCTGCGCCATTGCGAAAGGTCCGGCCGCGTTGCCACGTCGCGAGCTCTATCAGGTCTTTGCCAACGGCTGCGCGATCGAGTTAACGTTGAAGACACTCAATCAAGAGCAAGACGGCGCTTGCTTCGGTGAAATGGTCGTCCGACGCGGATGAGACAGTGCTTGATCAGCCACAGGTGACAAGCCGCTGGTCGGGCGCATGTTCGCCACGGCTATCAGCACGTAAACAGGCCCATTTGTAGAAGCCGAACGCGGGTCTTGGCCCTTTAAAGATTGTAAAGCGTCGCAACAGAAAATACGGCTGCCTGATCTTCCCAGACCGCTCAAGCCTAAACGTCACCGCAGATTGCCGGTGTCTCGTTAAAGCGGTGCTTTCGTAGACCATTTGCTCGGTGCGTCCATCGACAAGGGAAGCAGGGGGGCTTAGCAGGGATGAGATATCCCCTGGCTCACAGTACAGATCCACTCGTAAAAAATCAGCCGGTGCTGCTTGTGGGTTCTTGCACATGGCCGGAAGGACAGTAAAAAGGGTTTTCCGCAACTGCAACTCACTAGGCCTAGCTTGGCCGGCAAGCGGCGAACCGGGCCGGCGGTGCCGGTAGGCAGTGTTCGCCAAGCAATGGTGCCAACCTTGAGCCGCAAAGAACGCAAACGGCATGCGTTGAAACCCCCGACAGCTCTTGTGACGATCAACCGTTACCGTGTCTGCACTGCCAAGCTCTTAACCAGAAGGAGATTCCGCATGTCCACGGGTGCTAAGAAGCGGGATTGGATCGCCAAAACTGTGGTCACCGTTGTCTTGCTGTCTGTAGTGTTCGCGGGATTTAGGATTTTTTGGCCGCAGAATTTCTATTTCGTCATCACTAATGAGTTTAAGCTGCCGCGCAATACATTCACCGAGCAGATAGATAAGCTCGATCAGATCTACGCGAAAGGTTCCATTAAGATCCCACGTGGTCAAATAGAAATTCATGTCCCGTCTCAGAATGTAGCGGGCACCGAAGTCAACTTTCGATCACTCAAACTCGACTTTAGTTCACCAACGACGCTGCACTACGACATCAGTTTCATCTTGGAGTTGTTGGACGAGCAACCTGACACCGACAAGTTGGCTGCTACGGCAGTCATAGACCGATTCCAGTTCGATCTCACGACACCGATGGAAATCAAGTACGGTGACATGCCTGTCGTG
This sequence comes from Posidoniimonas corsicana, assembly GCF_007859765.1. NCBI lineage: Bacteria > Pseudomonadati > Planctomycetota > Planctomycetia > Pirellulales > Lacipirellulaceae > Posidoniimonas > Posidoniimonas corsicana. The sequence goes on along the minus strand of NZ_SIHJ01000001.1, from coordinate 629,101 downwards.
TCCGTTGCCAGACTCCAAGTCGATGAGGTCGGCGCTGACGGCGAGAGTGCGGAAGCAGGTCACGGTGCGTCCGATTCAACACCAGATTTGGGAGTTGAGGTCGAAGCTCAGGTGCTGCTGGGTTATGCCTTCCTGCAGGCGATGCTCGATGTCCCGTTTGAGACCAGCAGTCCGCTACTGGCAGACATAAACGCCGGAAATGCAAAGGTGGTAGATCTGCCGAAGGTCAGCGTCGATGCGCTTAAGTTGCGATTGGGAGAAGGATTTCAAGTTGGCTACCATGAGTCATCGCTTCTTCTCGAATCAGGGTCGGAGATAGAGCTAGTCAACGTCAGAATCGATCCCGAGGGCGATACTAAGGCATCCGGAAAACTTCAGATTGATTTGAGTCTTGGAGGAGAGTCCAAAGTCAAAGCCCAATCCGTCACTCTGTCGAACATGTCGGGTATCGACCTCATCTACAGTGGCGAGTTCAAAGTATTCAACGATCGAATTGTCATTTCGGATGGTGAGTCTGTAGACAGCTCTTTGATAGTGGAAAGCTGCCGCGTCACTGCTGAGTTGGGGCCGTCGACCGTCAAGTCGAAAGTCAGCCCTTTGCGAGTTGCTCTTGATGAACACTCAGCAACCTGCTTACTGAAAGGCACCGAAGTTATCCACTTCGCACCGGGCGACTCTAACCAAGTCAAAGTGAGTCTCGGACTCCAAAACTGTAGCATCAAGTCGGAATACGTCTCGGCAACGCTCGAGGAAGTCGCGATCTCTGACGCGGCCTTTGGATATGAGGTGCGTAACGGCAAGTCGTTGGCCACGCTAGAGCTACCGTCAGTAACTCCAATCCGACTGTCAAAGATCGACTTCTCAAAGTCTGATGTAGATTTTGCTCTGGCCGGAGAAGCGGAACTACAACTTCCGGCTGGCGATCTGCTAAGATCGCGAAACTTGAAACTCGACATGCAAGACTTCTGCGCAGCAATCGATTCGTTGACCGTATCGCTGCCCAGTAAAGGCTTAGTGCGTGCGGAAGGTGTAGGGTTTGAGATGCCGCAAACAAGCGGTACCATCTTCCTTGCGGACAAGAGAGGCTTCGATGGGAGCGCCGCCCTCAAGAGCGTTGTGTCAAAGGCATCCTTCTTTGACAAGGGGTCTGGGAAGCCAACTGCCACTTTAAAGAACGTCACATGCGACCTGCGGCTAGTAGGCGCCGATGGCCAAGTCAACGTCGCTGGCTCGCTCAGCGGAGGAGAAGGCGATGTAGATGGGTTCAAGATTAAGTCTGGTGATGTTTCTGTAGCTCTAGGCGGCCTCAGTTTTGGTGAAGACACCATCGAGTACAGTCGCATTGTACTTAGGGTATCTGAGGGCTTCCTCAATCGTCTGATCGCGACGCAGGTGAAGAGCCTCAATCAGGAGAAAGTTAAGCGAGATGGAAGCCTGAGATATGAAGTTGAAGTCTCGCGTGCTAAGGCAAAGGTGAGTCCACGCAACGGTGACAGATTCAGTTTTTCCGGCAGTGCTCGCGTGCGTGGCAAGTACGAAACAAAGACACTTCCACGTGTACGAATGGAGAGGAAGACGAAGAAGGTGACAGTGAGGATTGCCGGGAAGAAAATCGGGAGCAAGACAATTAGCTGGGACGAACCGCGGACTTACATGGACTGGATGAGAGTGGCGAGCGCGACTGCCAATGGGACGATCAAGGGCAATGCGAGTGTGTCTTTCAATTCCAACGTCAAGTTAAGCGATCTCGAGGGTAAGCTAAGAGTCAGAATATCGAAGATTGAAGCAGACGTTAGAAACTTTCCGGGGGGCGTCGAGACGGTGTTGAACAATTACTGGAAAGACATTGCAAATCTTGACAAGACTCATAAATTCAAGCCCTTTAAGAGCTTCAGCGGCAAGAACCTGAAACTGCTAAGTTCAGTCACCGTGAAGGAGCTGGCTTTTGAGAATGAGCCAGGCGTAATGGTCTTAGTCATGTCTGGCAGCTCGCCTAGATGAGAAACCGTAGATTCTGTAGACGAGAGGGATCTCCAATGGGCGTTTGCTAAGCTGTGCGGATTACTGACGATTGATGAAGTATTCTCATTCGTGCGGCGGTGCAAGTCTTGGTGAGCGACTGAAATAGTGGGTCTCTAGCTGAGCAAACGGTGAGGCCGAAACGTCTTGATCGCAAGGTAGCTTACGATTCCTGAATATGTGATTGTGTACCATGGTGGATAGATCCATGGCATCTCTTTGCGTGGGAACCTAGGCCAAAGCGGCTCGAAACCCGAGAACCATGGCTTTCCCATAAGTAGAGTGACGATCGAGCTATCAGCATCGTCCGCTGGGCGAAATGTCGCGTACTCCGCAAGAAGCACGAGCACGCTGGCAAGCCCGATAGAGTAGACTGCTCTTGAGAGAAGGTGCGGCCCAACTAGTCCTAGGAGGCGTCTGCGGCGGATCTGAAGAGGCAGCGAGACAATAGTGTCTTCGACTGGGGATAATTCGGACGGGCCCAACATTCCCGCTTTGACTGTACTTATCAGGGAATCCCTCAGGTCAAGGCATTGCGAGTATGCTCGGTCAAAGGCAACTGCCATGACGAGTATGACGAGCGGCCCAAAGACTACTAGGAAGCCGTTGTCGATACCCCCTCCAAATACATCCCACGTTTCGCCGTGGGTGTCATCAGTACCGTACCCAGATTTCGTTACCACGCTGCGTGACATCGCAGCCATTAGGACAAAAGTCACAATCGCGTACGCAGCGAGTCTTTCAACAGAGTCGCGTTTAGCGCGGTAATAGAGAACGAGGTCAATTCGCTGCTCCTGCATTGACTGCCCCGAGTGTTGAGGTTGATAGTCGGAGTGGCCAACGTTCGGAAGCAATCGGAAGAATCCGATGAGTGTGAACGCAAGCGAACTATGTCTGGTGTACTTCTTGCCTGCAGTTTATTGAACCAATCTTCGCAGTTCAATTGGCCTGAGTATTTGGCGATGGTGGTCAGCCTTTTCTCGGGACGTCGAGAGAATAGCATGCAGGGACGTTCTACCTGTGGTGCGGTGGATCGCGGGACTCCCGCCTGAGCATTGGCAAGTTGCATAACGAGATACGATTCCTAAAGAGCGTTTCTAGATCTGGGAAACAGGAGGTAAGCGAAATGCCCTCAGTAGAAAGAAAAACGAAGAAGCGCAAAGGCGATGATGGCACAAGGATTGAAATAACCACGGTCAGGACGTGTCAGAAGATCGGTCCGAAGACAATTTGCACACCGCGCATCAATGAGGCGGCTCAGATTCACCTCGGGGCAGCTCCGGCTAGACGTTTGAACGATGGACAGAAGAAGGCGGCCGCCGCGATCGCGACATACTTGGCAAGCACCGGAGCCGGCACTCCGGCTGCCGCTATCGTCGCGCTCGTTGGCGCCCTTATCGCTATTGGCTACGATGCTCTCAAGAACACCGATGGCAGCATGGACATTTATCTAACCAATGTTTCGGCGAGCGCGGGCAAACCGCGAGTTCCTGTGGTTGTCGATCCGGGGGTCTGCACTGTTTTTCTGCAGACGCTCTGAATTAGCTTTCTTGTCTGACTGCGTGACTGCATCTGTGACAACTTTGTTGAGGTCGAACTCTATTCTGTGAAACCGATGCTGTGATTCGGTTCGGCGGGCATCGGGCAGTGGATCCGCCCGTATGGCTGACTTGGCAGCAGCGTTCACAGACGCTGCGCGTCGACGAGAAGTACCTGGCGGGTGTCCATGGGCATCAGTCAGTAGCGTCCGGGGTTTTGTGTACTGTGCCGTTGTTAGACCATTGATTCGACAGTGTTGAGTGTAGGGCGCCTTCATCTCGGTTGATTATGCCGGGTCGGTGCTAAGCAACACGCACGCGGCGGCTCTCGAATAGTAACCGACTTGTCACGCCTTAGGCGTTATCGGCTATTGTTCGCGCCTCTTTATAAGCGGTTCTTGCGGTCAAACTCCGCGACGCTCACGCTCGCGGAGGATTGGGTGCACCTCGTCGATCGTCGCCCCTCCCGCTGCGACTGGGCGGAGCAAGGCGAATGGGAACTCTCGGCCTGTAGCCGGTGGGCAGGTACAACAGTACCGCGGCGATGGCGGTCACATATAGGTGCGTCTGTATGATGCGGCCGAATCAGCCTCGCTCTGGACCGGCTCGGGCATGGCGAGGACTTCCGACAGCCACGTGGAGGTCTTCACGTAGGCGTCAACCCTCGCGGTGACGGGTCGGCCCTTGGCTATTCCGCTCGGCGATCGCCCACGCGCCGCCCGCCACGGCGGGCAGGAACTTATTGTCGACCGCAACCGTCTTCTGCAGCAGGCCGTGCAAGTAAACCGCTCCGCCGGCGGGTTGCGTCACCTCCTTGCGGACGCGCTTCGCCACTATCGTCTCGATAATCGACGTGAGCCGTTCGGGTTTGCAGAGCGCGTTGAAGTCCGAGATCGTTCTCTTGCAGACCTTGGAGACCGTGAGGTGCCTCTGCGCCTGACGCGTGTGTCTGAGGTTTTTGATCGTCTGCAGCGAGCGGACAGCCGAGTTGAGAAGCGCAGGCAGGTAGGCGACGAACACGTCGTCCAGGAACAACCGACAGTTGCCGTAGGCGCCTTCACCACGCAGCGCGTCGCGAAAGTTCTGCAGCAAACGAATGTGTTTGCCGCCGACATCAGGCTCGGGCAAGTTGGCGGGCGACATACGCCACCTCTACCGTTCTGAGCCGTAACCGCGCACGTTAATACTGTGAGAATGATATCCCAGACGCTAGTCGGCGCTAGGATAGGCAGCGACGGGGCGATATGCCACAAGAAGATCCAAGATTCGAGGCCGCGAACCTAGCGGAGTTAGAAGGCCGCTACGACAATGGTGGCATGACTAAACTTCTGCCAGCAATCGCCCTCTGCCTGGTCGCCACTTATGCCCGCGCCTGGAGCGAGCAGGGCCACCACATCGTCGCGCTAATAGCGTTCGACCTTCAAGACGAAGCGACCCAGCAATGGCTGCTGGACTTGCTTACGCATCACCCCCGGTTTGAGCAGGATTTCCGTGTCCCGCCCAATGCTACTGAGGCTGACCGCTACCGCATCGGCCGGGCCGCCTACTGGCCCGACGTCGCGAGGAGGCAGCGGCGGTACAACCGCCCGACCTGGCACTACCAGCTCGGAGCGACGCGCGTCGTGGGAGACCCGTCCAAAGTAAGCGTCCACCAGACCCCAGGCCCTCTGCCTGCAGACGCCACCCTCGATACCCGCGACTTGTACATCGCGCAGGCGATTGATCTTTGCCGCAAAGTGATGGGCGACAGCGAAGCGACAAAGCCAGACCGTGCGATCGCGCTATGCTGGATTGGCCATCTCGTTGGTGATGCGCATCAGCCCTGCCATGCCGGGAGTCTGTACGTTGAGGGGCTTTTTCCCGAGGGTGATCGCGGCGCTAACGAGATCAAGACGCGTCAGTCTGGCAACCTGCACGCCCTCTGGGACGGCCTGCTCGGGCGGCGGTTCGATGAAGGGGATGTTGAACGGCGCCGCGAGTCTATCGTCAACGGCGACGGCGTTAAGCCGTTCAAGCGTCTGCTTCAACGCCGCGTCAAAGACCCACCTCTGAAGTGGCTGATGGAGTCCCGCAAGTTTGGGATCAGCGAAGTCTATGACCCGGAGGTCCTGCGACCAATTCAGGCAGTGGTCGACGGTAAGGCAGAGACGTTGCCCCAATTGGATCTATCCGACGCCTACCTAAAACAGGCCGGTGCCATGGCCCGAATGCGTGCCTTGTTTGCTGGCTACAGGTTGGGGGAAGTGTGGCGGTCCGAGCTTGCGAGGGCATCCAGCCGGCAGGCAGCTGGGATCGGCAACTAGCCCGCCTCCAACCTTCCGTAACCGCGACAGGCGAACCTTCGATCATCCCACAACGAGAATTCTGCCTCCTTCGAGTCAGATGAGAGTGACATAGTCGCCACACTTCCGGCCCTCCCGCGGGACCCCACATACTGGCCCGGGAGGCGATGGTGGAGGGATGGAAGGACGAGTGGTTTATGGAACAAGAGAGGGCGTACCGCCTGCGACAACTTGAGGCCCGGCGGGCGAGAGCACGGCTGCTCGGCTATCACCCCAGCCTGGGTGACCCACCCAACTGGGTTCTCGATATGAGCAGGGCCGAAGTCAAGACGCTCATGCTGATTATTGAGCTTCAGGCGATCTAGGGAAGCGATTGGGATTCGCTTCCCGACGCCGCCAACCGGTTGCGAGCGATCCGGCGAGCAGCAAGGCGACGGCCGCGGGCTCAGGGACTGCTGTCGCCGCGCCCACAATGTCGGAGAGCCGTCGGCCGTAGTTGTCTCGCCAGAGTTCGTACTCGGGGAGCCCTATGGTGCGGCGATTCTCGGGAAGGCTCTCGTGCTCTGCCCATGTGATGGCAACGTTGTGCATTGCGTAGAGATCGTTTCCAACGTTCTCACGCCACACGGTGTAGTCCGCCGCGTCGACCGAGCCGTCGCCATTGTAGTCGCCCTCGAAGACTATGCCGGCCTGGCTCCACGCGAGGGTGCTCAGTTCTGCTGTGTGGTATCCGTATGCGGTGACGGTCAGGAATTTGCCCCCAAGCGTTGAGGTGTCGACTTGGAAGCCGTAGTCAACCGCGCCGTCACTGACGAGCAGGGTGTCTGTAATCTCGCCGCTCCCGACGGAGTTCCCAACTGCGGTGAGGACAAGGTCAAGCTCGTCGGCGGCGATATCTATGGCCACGTCGGCAGCGTTCCTCGCGGTGAACCTGAACGCGAGGGGCTCGCCGACTGGAGCGGTGAAGTACTCGCGAGGGATGGCCTCGAACGAAAGCACCGCCGGAACCTGGTAATCTGCGACGACCGGCAAATGATCGCTTGACGACTCCAGGGCAGCCAGAACTCCTGGCGACGCGCCGGCGCCTGTCGTGATGCTTCCATTGAGCGAGTGGGTTCCGTTGTTGCCGAAGGTTCGGTAGCTACCTGCGAGCAGATCAAGCCCCTCGTTGTCGAGCAGCTCACCGGTCACGAGTTGGAAGTCGAACCGGTCATCGATACCCCCCGTAACCTGACCGGCGAACTTCGGAGAAGTCGCAGGGCTCTGGGTATGAAGGGCGCGAAAGGCCGAGTTGTCGTGCCAGTTGCCGGGCGAGGCGACAGGGTCAAACGCCTGGCCCGGGCCTGGAGCTAGCAGGGCATGATAGCCAGGTTCAGACGAGCTGTAGGTGTTGAAGTCGCCGCTCAGTATGGCAGCTTGTGACTCGTTCATCGCGTCCAGATCGGACCGCAGGGCGTTTGCCTCAACAAGTCGGCGGGCCTCATTGCTCCCGCCCGTCGATGCCTTGTAGTGATTGCTGTAAACGAGGAACGACGCTCGCTGATGATACCCTTCTGGCACCAAGCGATAGCGGAGTGTCGACCGAGCCTGCGCCGACGTGTTCACACTGCCGAAGGCAATGGTCTCTAGAAGGTCGACCGTTTGAGTGTTGTAGACCAACCCAGGCAGCCCGGCGCCGGAGGACTGTGCGTTGGTGGGCACCGGGGCAGCCGCGTAGATCCCCGCCCCATAAATGCCGTTTAGCACATCAACGATCGACTGCGTGTCGCCACCGCTCTGTTCCTGCAGGCTTAGCACGTCAATTGGTTTGGCGATCCCATTGACCTCTTCCAGGCCGATGGCTTCGAGTACGGTCGCCGTGCCGTCCCTAGCGCCGCCGTTCGTGTTCCAGGACACGACGCGGAGTTGGGCGGAGGCGACGCAGCAGACGAGCCAGCAGGCCGCTACGCGGGCGATCATCCAGAGCGGAGAGGTCGGCAACGATTTCATCGAGTCCGGATTCGATCGCGGTGAGCTGGTTCAGGCGGTAGGCCGCTTCGGTGGGGCCGAGGCGGTCGAGCTTAGGGTCACCTCGGCCAGCAATCCCCGGATGCGGCGTACGTCGGCCAGAATTGTCCGGCGAGTGTGCATAGCCCCAAGATAGCCAGCCGCTGGGCGGGATGCCACAAGATGGGCGTCCGATTCGTGCCGCTGCGGCTGAGTGACTAAGATACCGCCCGCCATGGAAACGCCGTTCCATTCAACGCCCGTCATCCGAACAGACCCGGCGCCGCTGCCGGAGGGCGTGACGCGCTGCAGCCACACCACGCCCGACGTCACCCTCGACACATGCCACGCGGTTAGGATCACCCTGCGGACGCTGGACGGCAGCCGTCAGTTCTCGCTTATCGCCTGGAGGGGCAGGCCGACGCAGATGAGGCCGATCGACAAGCCGCGGATTACGGCGCTGCGGCTGGGGGATTGGGTGCGGTGGCGTCGCGGTGTCTATGAGGTGGCGGGGGTGGAGGTTTGGCGCTAGAAAGGTACGCAGAAGTTTCACTCCGGCGCACAAGAGCGGACCCCAATTCGCATAGGTGATATACACTGACTGCAATTTGAGGATCGCTCTAGCGACGGAGGTTGGGTGCTCCGTCCGCAGTTGCGCGGATGGCTAGAATGCTGAGGGTGGTCCAACCAACGCACATTCCAGTTCAGCGTGAGTGACGGCTGACAAGGTCACCGCAGTAAGTTTGCTTGCACTGTGCGCTAGCTGACCAGCCGCATCGCCGCTGCGACAGGGCCAAGCCCATGGCTGCCGCCATCAGCACCGCGGCAGACGGCTCAGGGATCGGGATCAGGAACACTTGGCCAAACGTGTTAGTGGGCGAAATCCCATCCACCAAGATTGCCCCATCGTTGTTGATCTCCCTGGCGACGTTCAAGCGCCACCCTCCTAAGTCGGGCACCAGCGTTTCAAGGTCGTAGAAACGGTCGTCTTCCCAAATCATTGCGGTGCTGCGATTGCCCTCGGGCGTTTGAATCGAGCCCACGATTAACCCGGCATCGTTGATGCTCAAGGCGTCGGAGGCTAGGGCGTCCGCGGGGTGGGGCAATTTCTCAACCACACTGTCGATCCACTTTACCGCCCGGATCTCGGCCTGATCTATGTACGACCCCCCAACCACGACTCCACTGGCGTTGATATCGGCCGGCGCGGTGTCATCGCCTCCCGCTAGGTCGGGCAGTGTCGTGAATTCACCGTCTCGCCAGCTCCACCCTTGCAACAAAGATCCGTCGGCGTGGCCTACCACTTCTCCGGCGTCGTTCATAGATCGCACCGTGCCGCGCACTGAAGGCATGGGTCCCCAGTCGACGAATTGCCCACCGTGCCACGTAAAGAGCCGCCGCTCGGCCGCAGATCGAGACAGCTCGAACCAGCCGGCGATCAAGCCGGTCTCATTCACTGCCCCCGCCTCGGCGCCTGTGCCCCCAAACTGGCCGAGTACCTGCAGCACGCCATCGTCCCAGATCGCCGCTTGCGGTCGTGTGCCGGCGCCACCGCCATAGACAGTACCGGCCACCCGCGCAGCGTTGTTAATCGCCAGGCCAATGCCTTCTCGGCCAATTCCTGGGTCGAGGTTTGACACGGTCTGACCGTCGTACCAAAAACCGTCGTTGCCGCCGCGAACGACGAAGTACGTCAGCTGCCGAGAGTCGTTCATATCGAGCACCCGACCGCCGCTGACCGCAAATGGCGCCACCTCAACCCGGTAACCCTTGACGGGGATTACGGACCCGCGAGTTTGCGCGTTGAGCGATTGCGCATCGGGGGCCAGATCGGCCCCTAGCAACTCTGCGGGGTGCGAGTACGCGGCAAGCACCAACGCCGTCAGAATCGTTGGGAGGGGCAGCCAATTCTCTCGAAGCATTAGGTCAACTCCACTCTCATTCGGGCCAGCGTGCCAGGTTCCTCGGGGCACGCCTTCGGATGAGCGGCTCCGCAAGCGTACAGAATAACCGGCGCTCGAGGCCCAGTCTAACGACAGGCCTTGAAACTTACTGAAGATACATCGTCCTGCGAAATCAAGTCGCTGGGCACTGCTCATCTCCGCCGACGGCTGAACGCTCCAACGCACGCCAGGGCAACTAGGGATGCGGCGGTGGGGGTGGGGACTAATACCAGGTTCAACCCCGACGTGTCGTCACCCAAAAACTTGACAATGGCGTTGAGCGGAGTTCCATCCTGAATTGTTCCGGTGAGGCGATACTCGCGCAGAAGAATCGGCAGAGAGGGCGGGGATTCGTTCAGCAGATCCCAGCGGAAATCTGAGCCGTACACGTTAATGGCGGCGTCCCCATTCGGGAAAGCTTCCAGAAAGCCCCCCCCAAAAACATTGAGGGTGCCCCCAGAAGTGGCTTGCACGGTTCGCACCGAGCCCGCATGGAGATTTGCCACGCCACCGAACTCGGCCTTGAGCAGTCCAACCTCACCACCGCGCACTTCGGCGACTGCATCACCTCCAACTTCGTTCTTGAAGTGGGTTTGATATCCAGAAGCCTGGACGCTGCCGGCAGAACCCCCAAGGAACTCGGTGCGGCTGTTGCCCCATCCTTTGAAGTATTGAACCGAGCCGCCCCGAACGGTTGCGACACTCGTCCCCTGTATATCGGCATGCGCGACGTAACCGCCATCCATCAGTACGCTAGCGCTATCGAAGGCACGAACTCCTCCGATGTCCCCACCTCGGATTTCAACACTCCCAGATTCCCAAAGGCGCATATGGGCGACGTATCCGCTTACCATGAGAACTCGCTGGTTCGAGACGAAGTGAGGCGTAGCGGACGACTCGTCAATTACAACGTCGAAGTTGGTTGCCGCACTCACATGGCAGCTCGCAGCAGCTAGTGCGATGCAAATCAACGGCGGCAAGCAACAGCGGGACGCCTCAAGCGCGAGTATCTTCATAGCCCCAGACTATTCGGTAACCGGCGCATTGGCAAACACGCCGTGGAATCCAAGTTCAGCGAGTCGGTGAAGGCTGGCGAAATCGTCAAGCCGTTCGAACTCGGAGGCGGACCACATTGGCTGCGACGCCGGCCCTGGACGTATTCGTCAGAGGGGCATCTAGGGGGCGCTAGCTGGGCCGTGGCCGACGCCCGCGCTGCCAAGTGCTCCAACTTGGAACGTCTTGGCGGCCGGGCCTTACTTCCTACGCCGCGGGTGACAGCCGCAGGAGGGATTGGTGCTGGCGGCCACGTTGTACTTGTCTGCAGTGAAGAGTCGTCCGCAGTCGCAAAGGAACTCGCCGTTTCTGCCATCCAGCTGCCGAACGAACGCTATGCCCTTGAAGACGGCTCCCACTTCGTACAGACCGGTCCTTAGTCGGCAGCCGCAGCTTGGCCGTCTGCTACGCGCCACACTTGGGACGTTCCGTTCGAACACCACTCCGCAGACACAGAGGAATCGGCCCACGCCCCCCTCCAGGCGTTCGAGCAACTCGACTCCTACGAACACCTCTCCAGGAAGGTGCTTCCCTTCGTTGCAACCGCAACTGGTCGTGTTGCCGTCTGCGATGTTGCCGATGCGGGCGTCGAACAGCTCACCACAGTGGCAGCGGAAACGCCCTTTGTACTTCGGCAACCGCTCGACCAGTTCCAGGCCGTTGATTACCTGGCCGGCGGAGTACTTCGGCGGGCGGCCGAGGGTAGGCTTATTGGCTGGGGTTGGCATACCTCAAGCCTAGTCCGTGACGCATCGCAGTCAAAAAACCTAGCTAGACACTGGAGCCCGGGATGGGACACGACATCACAGCCTATCGCTCAGACGTCGACCGCGACGCCTTGCGGATTGAATACGGCCTGATCGACGAAGACGGCGACGATAGCGGCGAGGAAGTCGACGAATGGCTCGCGAGGTACGAAGAGTACGACAAGCACGCTAGTGTCGCCCACTTGCGAAGGTCCGCGGGCGACCCAATGAATCAGGTAATCTACCTTGCCCTGGGCGTCCTCGATGAGGCGTACGCAGGTCCGTCCGGTAAGGGCGTCGAACTGCCAATCTCTCTCGACCAACTCAGGACCGCCGAGACCGTATTGCTCAATAAGACCTACCAAGGCGTGAAGCTTGACCCGAAGGCATCTCGCATCATGAACATCCTTCAACGGATGCTGGGCGGATCTGAAGTCGTGGTAGGCGTCGGCGAGCAGAACCCCGAGCAGGAACTTGAGTTTGTGCGGGCGTGCATCGCCCACCTGGAGGAGGTGGAGGGGGGAGCGTTGTTTATCTTGTTTTCGTGAAGAGAGGGGCAGCGATGCGAATCGCAGCGGACGGGCTCTCTCAAAGCGACCACCTGGCGCAAAACGGTACGTACCGTTTTGGCTTTCTCGAATACCGCTAAACCCCGAGAAATAACGCGATCGGCTGCAACTGCTTGCAATGGTATTTTCGGGGCCGTATAGTGCGAAAGGTTCGAGGAAAACGCCGATAAACGCTTGGTTCTCAGCCGTTCTGAAAAGGCCGGTGTCCCCGGTTCGAGCCCGGGTCTGACCACTAAATTAGAAGGCCCGCGTGGATGCTGTCCACGCGGGCCTTCTGCGTTTGAGATCTGGTGGCCGCCGTCTGGGCAGGCGCATAGTAAAAGGACGCGCGAGAGATTCTCGCGCGTCCTTTTGGCTTGCTATCAGCTCTGATCGCTGCCCGCGCCGTGGGACTGCGTGCGGGGACGCAGGTCAGGCTCGGATCGGCTTCGCGGGGCCCTGGCTTAGGACACCATGTCCTTCAGCTTCTTCAGAGCGGTGACCTTGACCGCCTTGCTAGCGGGCTTGGCCTTGAAGATGGTCGGTTCGCCCGTGAACGGGTTGATGCCTTCCCGCTCCTTGGTGGCCGGCTTGTGCTTGACTGTGATCTTGCACAGGCCTGGGATGGTGAAGACCTCAGGGCCACGGCGGCCAAGAGCCTTCTCGATCTGGCCCGACAGGGCATCAAAGACTTCACCAACCTGCTTCTTGGTCAGGCCGGTCTCCTCCGCGATGTTCGCGAAGATTTCAGTCTTGGTCGGTGGCTTGGGGGCGGCTTTCGCCATAGCGTTGGATCCTCCAATCGATGGTTAAATCTTTACTGGCACGGGCCAAGATCGGCTGATCCAACCCGCGAAGAGGTGATTAAAAGACCCGCCATCACAAATTACAAGCGGGAAATAGCCGTCTCATTCGGAAAATACGGGAAGGTCGTGGCCGTGGCGGCCGTTTTTCCCGCGGATTTGAGGGGATTCTCTGAGCCAGCTTCCACAGCACACACCGTTCGGATGGCTTCTGTGAGGAAGCGTAGTACGCGGCGCCGCAAAGGCCAGCAACTATCGCATTAATTGTCTTAAGGTGTTTTGTGACATAGGCTTGCGGTGCTACGTCGTGTAGCGTAATAACCGCTCACACTGCTTCCGCGTGTGGCTGCGGTGCTGTTCAGGAGCCTATACGGGGTCGGCGTGCATTCAGCTTGTTGGTCCTGGGGCTGGCTCGTAGACTTCAGCGTAGGGCGGCGGGCAAAATATTCGAAAATTCTTCGGGTGAGACGCCAATTTGGTCCCTAAATCTCCTCGCCAACCCGCTCACTGCGACTCATCCGGACTGCCTCAGGCGGACCCATTGGCGCCCGCACTGGGCGGGTGTAAATCGCGGTCCTGCTCAAAAGGCGGGCGAATCCGACGCCGGTTTGCATTGGCCGTCGTACCATTGCTGGCGCTGATGCCTTCCGGTGCGATCGGGGCGACCGCGGACGAAACCGAGGACGAGGTCGGCTTTCAGGACCAGCACTCGCTCTATTATGGGGTGCATCTGCCCCGGGAGCGGGTGCTTGCTCGGGGGCTGACAATCGCCAAGCAGCTGCTTGAAGAGCAGCGTTATGCGGAGTCTCTGCCCGTTCTAGTACGCGTGCTCCATTCGACGGAAGACGCGTACCCTGCCGGTCCGAGCCCCGAGTCGGACGAGCAACTGAGCCTCAAGGCCGAGGCCGCGCGCATCGTCGCCAGGTTGCCCGCCGAGGGCCAGCGGGCATATCGGCTCGAGGTGCAGGCTCAGGCGGAACGCGAGCTCTCTCAGGCTGCGCGCTCGGGCCCGGACGCGCTCCGACTGGTTGTCAGCCGCTTCCCCCATACCGAGGCTTCACGGCTGGCATCGTGGCTGTTGGCCCAACACGCGTTCGAGTTCGGCGAATTCCGGGAGGCAATCGTTTGTCTCGAAACCCTCAAGTGGGATGGGATGCCGGGTGACCAACGTGATCAGGTTGACGCGCAGATCGAGCTAGCTCGCCAGGCCGCCGGAGACTCGACTGCGCAGTCAACTGTCGAGTGGAATGGTGAAGGGAGCTGGCTGAGCGGCAGCCGCGAGTGGCTTGCCGCCGGTGGGGGGCCTGCGCGGAACCCGCTTCTGGATTCGCCGTCGCCCCACCTGTGGGCCGCCTGGGTCAGTTCAGCGGCCGGACTCCCGGGGTGGGCGGCGTCGGCGTCGGTCGGTCAGGACGACTCGCCCCGGGCGAGTGCGGTAAGCCCGCTGGTGGTCGGCCGGTGGGTCGTCGTGCGGCGGCACGATGGCCTGGCGGGCGTTGACCGCGAGAGTGGAAAGCTGGTGTGGCGACGCCGCCTGCCGAGCCACGCCTCCGACACGCCCGCGTCGCACCAGATCCGCCGCATGCAGGGCGACGCCGCCTACCTCAAAGACGTGCTGGAAAGTGAGAGTCGAGACGCGGTGAGCACCCGCATCAGCAGCGATGGGCGGTTGGTCTTCGCGGTCGCGGCGTGGGCTGGGGCGGGCGACAGCCGGCCACGCGACGCTTGGCGGGCCTACAGCGGTGGGGCGTTCGCGATCGATGGAGGGCAGCAGAATCAGCTGGTCGCCGTCGATGCACTTGCCGAAGGGAAGCTCCGTTGGCGGTCGTCGGACGTTGACGGGCTTGATGGGGTCTTCTTTCTAGATTGCCCGCTGGTTGTTGGCGATCGGCTGTTCGTGCTTGGCGAGCAGGATCAAGCCGTCTGCCTGCTGCAGCTCGATCCGCAGACGGGCGAGGTTCGCTGGCGGCAGACAATCGCGACCGTTGAGAGCCCGGTGCAGCAAGAGGCTATGCGGAGGATGGTCGGCGGCAGTGCGTGCTACGCCGATGGTTTGGTCGTCTGCTCAACCGGCGCCGGTCTGCTGGCTGCGGTGGATCCGCTGCAACGCACCCTCCGTTGGGTCTACCGGTTTCCGGTTGAGGGCGGAGTGCAGCTTGGTCGCAGCACGCCCTGGGGCCGCCGCGGATCGGACCGCTGGCCGCGGGATGCCCGCAGGCAGTGGCTATGGAACCAGATGCTTGTGGCCGATGGAAAGGTGCTGGTAGGTTCGCCCGAATCAAGACGGCTGCACTGCGTCGACCTCCAATCCGGCGAGGCAGACTGGTCCACCGGGAATTCGAATCCACAGCTGTTGTGCTCGGCTGACAACGGCGTGGTAATTGTGGCCCGCGAGGACGCCGTTGCGGGGGTTGCGCTCGACGATGGCCGCACCGAGTGGACCACTCGACTCCCGGCAGGGGCGCACCCTGCGGGCTTGGGGGCGTGGTTCCGTGGCGGCTGCCTGCTGCCACTGTCCGACGGCTCGGCGGTGCTGCTACGGCCAGAAGACGGCGAGGTCGCCTCAACCTGGCGGGTCGGGCCCGAAGGCGTGATGGGCAACCTCGCATTCGACGGACAGTCGGTCTATTCGCAATCGTTCACGGGCGTGGCCCGCTTCAATACCAACAGTACTGAGGAGGGCTCGCTCCGCCGTGAGGCCGAGATCGCTTCGGTCAATGGTCGCGACCGCGATGTACTGACAGGTCTGATTGAGGGCTACCGCGAATCTGGCGTTGGATCCGAGTATGCCGCGCGGCTCCGCGAGGTGCTTGCCAGGAGTGGCTACACCGACGTGCTCGACGCCGCGCAGCCAAGCGAGCTTGTCCCGCTGTTCACAGATCGGCCAACGCCCGTGTCGCTCCGCCTGGCACGCCTAGACGCCGCGGTGAAAGCCGCGGACGCCGCCGCGGTTCGACGCGAGGTGGCGGAGTTTATGAACACGCCGGTGGGCGACCAACTGCTGACGCTCGACGCCAGCCGAGCGGTTGCTCCCGCTCTGTGGTTCCGAGCTGCGGTCGAGGCGACCCTCGATCGCGACGCGAGAGATCTCTTGCGCAACGAACTGAGTGGCGACGCGGGGCCGGACCGAATGGCCCTCTTGAACGCAGTGTTCGGCCGAACAGGCCTCGCAGACGCGTCGCGAGACGCGCAGCAGTTCACGCCCGATGGCCGCTGGGCTCTGTCGCAGGTGAGATCGGAGACCCGCCCGCGTGCCGACCGGGTCCGGCGGAGAAGCGGGGGCCGGGTAAGCTCGAATCCCAGTGAGTTCCAGCTGCCGCTACTGGTGGCGGTTGGTGGGGCGAGAGGTCCCGTTTCGCGGCTGGTGGCCTCCTCTTCGGGGCAGGTTTCACTAATGAATGCGCTCGGTGAGGTGACCTCTCAGATTGAGCTTCCTAGGAGCTCACCCGAGAGGCTGCAGCGTTTGGCGAGCGAGGACGCGCCGGTAGCGGGCTGCTGGGGCCGCTGGCTGTGCGTCTGCACCGGCGACGACGTCATCGCAATCGACACCGCTTCGCCCGACTCCGGCGCTGTCTGGTCGGCGAAGCGATCGCTGTTAGAGGTCGACGCACAAGGGCCCCCGGGCCAAGCGGCCCGGCTGCGGTCGGTGGTTCAGGCGGCGGCACAACGTGAGGTGCGTTTGGCCGGGGTCGCCGAACGAGGAGTCACTGTCGCAGCACGAGACCTAGTGGCATGCCTCGACCCGGTCGGGGGGCACGTGCTGTGGGTCGTGAGCGGGATTGAGACCGAAGGGCGGCCCACGGCCGATGCTAAGTACGTCTATTCCTCGCCCACACTGCGGCCGGGCTGGCGGCTCGACCTCGCCGATGGTCGGCGCGCCGAGCTGCCAACGCCCAGCGGGGACCAGCTCGCTATCCTGGGTGGGCGGGTTGCCGTGCTGCAACGAGATTCTCAGTCTGCCCGACTGATTGTCGTTGACAGGTCGACGGGAGGGACGCTGCTCGACCAGCAGTACGAAGCCGCGGTGCAGCATTGCTACCGGGGTCCCCTGCTGACGGTGGTCGACCGCGTCGGGGTGGATGTGTTCGACCTCTCTGCACCTGAGGGTGTGCAGCAATTGCTGCACGACGACCTTTCGCTCGAGGCCGACGTGGTGTCGGTGGTGGCAGAGCGCGTGGACAACCGCCTGCTGGTCGGCGTAAACCACGCGGCGCCGCACGTGCATCGGGCAGCGAGAATCATGCCGATCGACCAGAACCCCGTGCAATCCGGCCCACTCTTCTGCTACAGCCTCGCGGACGGAGGCCGGCTGTGGCCATCGCCGGTCCAGGTATCGGGCAAGGCGCTCTTGGCCCGGCAACCGCAGCTCAGCCCGCTTGCGCTGCTCGCCGCGTCCGTGCAGGAGCGGGACGCCACCGGGCGCTACGACTCTGTACAGCTCGTCGCGATCGATTTGGCGTCTGGCCGGACCGTGCACCGCGACTCGGGGCCGAGGAACGACCGCGGGCGGCAGTACCGCATCCAGCTCGGTCAGGGGCCGAAGCCGTTCTACCAGATATCGCTCGACGACCATTCGGTCGTGCTCTCCGCGGAGCCGCACCCAACCCCTCCAGGTCCGCCCGCGCGGGCCCCGGTTGAGCAGTCCGAGGGGGGGAGTCTGTGGAATATGGGGCGGGCAATCAACAAGCTGCTCGGCGAAGGCCTTGGAGAGATCGCGACACCCGAGCCAGAGGATGACGACTAGCGATTGCGGGGCACGGCAGTGGTAGTTGGCGGTCAAAATGCATCAGGTGGGCCAAATGGGATTAGGACACTCCGCGGGAGGGGCCTACAATGAGAGAAGCGAAAGGAAACCCCTGCCGTTGCCCCTCCACGCGTGCCTGGACGGATTCATGCCACTCTCGCCACAGCGACTCAACCTCTCGCTAGTCTTGGTTACAGCGACCTGCCTAGCAGCCCTGGGTAGTGATCGCAGCAGCTGCCGAGCTCAAACCCCGGACGCCCGGGCGGACGAGGTGATCGACCAGGGACTGCTGTGGTTGGCGTCTCAGCAGCACCGGCTGGGGCACTGGACCGCCCAGGGCCGCTACCCTGCCGCGATGACCGCGCTGTCGGGGCTGGCATTCCTGTGCGAGGGATCGACGCCGACCCAGGGCACCTACTCCGAGAACGTCCGCAGCGCGGTCGATTACCTCGTCCGGCAGGCGCGCCCCAACGGCCTGATTGGCGACCCGCTGCGAGACGACCGCTACACCTACGGTCACGGTTTCTCGATGCTGTTCCTCTCCCAGGTGCTGGGGGAGGAAGAGGACTACCAGCGACAGCAAGAACTCATTCGCGTGCTCACCAAGGCGGTCGAATTCACCGGCGAGGCCCAGACCGCCGCGGGCGGTTGGGGGTACGTCAGCGCGAAAGACCAGTCTGGTTTCGATGAGGGATCCACCACCATTACCCAGGTACAGGGGCTCCGCGGCTGCCGCAACGCGGGCATCCCGGTGCCCAAGGTGGTGATCGACAAGGCGGTTGAGTACATCCACAACTGCACGCTCAAGGACGGCGGCGTACAGTACAGCTCGAAGGGGGGCGGCGGCCGACCGGCAATCACGGCCGCGGCGATCGCGTGCCTGTACAACGCGGGCGAGTACGACGACGAGTTCGTCCCCCGCATGCGGGAGTACTGCCGCCGGCACCTCGACGCGCACAACCAGAGCAACTACGGCCACTGGCACTACGCCCACTTCTACTACTCGCAGGTGCAGTACCGCGAGGGCGGCGAGACCTGGGAGAACTACCGCAAGGCGACCGCCGCCAAGCTGATCCGCGAGGCGAGCCGCGTGCAGACCCCCGCCGGCCAGGGCGTCACCTGGGGCCAGGGCTACATTGGAAACGTCTACACAACAGCGCTCAACCTGATCATCCTGCAGCAAGAGAACGCGGCGCTGCCAATCTACCAACGCTAAGCAGTCCAGACACGCAACCCGGAACCGAGCATGGCCGACGAACATGATCCCCACAGCGACCCGCCGCCAAGCGAAGAGATTGTGGAGCGGATGCGCGCAGCCACCGAGGCGATCCGCACCCAGCTCCGGCAGGTGATTGTGGGGCAGGAGGAGGTGACCGAGCTGCTGTTGATCTCGCTGTTCAGCCGCGGGCACTGCCTGCTGGAGGGGGCGCCGGGGCTCGCCAAGACGCTGCTGGTGAGCACGCTCGCCAAGAGCCTGAACCTGACGTTCAGCCGCATCCAGTTCACGCCCGACCTGATGCCGGCCGACATCACCGGCACCGAGGTGATCGAGGAAAACAAATCGACCGGCGCCCGTGAGATGCGGTTCATCCCGGGGCCTATATTCACCAACGTGGTGCTGGCCGACGAGATCAACCGCACGCCCCCCAAGACCCAGGCCGCGTTGCTCGAGGCGATGCAGGAGAAGCAGGTCACGATCGGCCGTATGCGGCACCTGATCGGAGAGCCGTTCTTTGTGCTCGCCACGCAGAACCCCATCGAGCAGGAGGGCACCTACCCGCTCCCCGAGGCGCAGCAAGACCGCTTCATGATCAAGGCGCTCGTCCGGTACCCCAGCTTCGACGAAGAAGTAGAGGTCGCTCAGCGCACCACCCGCGGCGCCGCGGGCGAGGTGCAGGCCGTGCTCTCGCCCGAAGAGATCTCTAGCCTTCAGGACCTGGTTCGCAGCGTTCCGGTGAGCGATCACGTGACCCGCTACGCCGTGGCCCTGGTTCGCGGCACACGTGTCGGCGAGCCGGAGGTGACCGAATTCTGTCGACGCACGTTGTCTTGGGGCGCCGGGCCTCGGGCGGTGCAGTACCTCATTCTGGGCGGAAAGGCCCGCTGCCTGATGGCGGGGAGGCCGTGCGTCTCGGTGGAGGACATCCAGGCGCTGGCCGCGCCGGTGCTGCGGCACCGCCTAATGCTGGACTTCGCGGCCGAGAGCGAGGGGGTCACCCCCGACGACGTGGTCGCCGACCTGATCAAGAACACCTCCACCCACCCGGACAGGCTCTCCGATGACCCAAGATTCCGCGGCGTCCTTGCTTCCTGACGTCGTCCGCCGCGTTGGACGACTAGAGGTCCGCGCGCGGTACGTCGTCGAAGGATTCCTGAGCGGCCTGCACCGCAGCCCGTACTTCGGGCAGTCGCTCGAGTTCCGCGAGCACCGCCAGTACACACGCGGCGACGACCTGCGCCACGTCGACTGGAAGGTCTGGGCGCGTCAGGACCGGTTGTATGTCAAGCAGTACGAGGAGGACACCAACCTCCGCGCGACGATGCTGGTCGACCAGTCGGCCAGCATGGCGTACGGCGGTGGGCCGCTTTCCAAGCATGAGTACGCGGCCACGCTGACCAGCGCCTTAGCCTACCTGCTGTTGCGACAGAACGACGCGGTTGGCTGCATCACGTTCGCAGCAGGAGTTACCGGCCAGGTCCCGCAGCGTTCCAACAAGGGGCACCTGACCGCCGTTGCTGACCTGCTGCGGAGCGAACCCGGCGGCCGAGAATCGGACATCGGCGTGGCCGCTTCGGCGGCGGCCGCTCAGCTCCCACGCCGGGGGCTGGTGGTGCTCACCAGCGACTTGTTCACCGACCCCGCCGGACTGGACCGTGGGCTACGCCAGCTCCACTTGAAGGGGCACGACCTGATCGTCCTGCACCTGCTCGACGACGACGAGCTCGACTTCCCCTTCAACCGGGCGGCCAGGTTCGAAGGGCTGGAGTCGACCCAGCAACTGGCCTGCAACCCGCGGGCGCTGCAGAAGGGCTACCTGGAAGCGATGGACCGCTTCCTAAACGAGACCCGCCGTATCTGCCTCGCTAATCGCGCCGACTACCAGCTGGTGCGGACCAGCGCGCCGTTCGATGCGGTGCTCACTGCCCTGCTCTCCCGCCGCCAGGTGCGCAGCCGCTCGCGCGACCGTGCCTCGCCGCCGACCGGCGCCCCGTCCTGATCCGACTCGCTCTAAACATTCTCAGATCTGCTCCGCGTGACCTTCGCCTTTCCCTCGCTGCTGTGGCTCGGCATCCCGTTCTTGGCGGGCGTGCTAGCGATCCACCTGCTCAACCTGCGTCGGCAGAAGCCGATCCAGTGGGCGGCGATGGAGTTCCTGCTGGAGAGCGAGCGGATCAATAAGGCTTGGATCAATCTGCGGCAGTGGCTGCTGCTAGCGGTCCGGATGCTTGTGATCGCGGCCGCGGTGTTCGCGCTGGCGAAGCCGCAGCTCAAAAAGTTCACTCTAGCCGCGCTGGCGGACAGCCGTGTGAGCCATATCGTCATCCTGGACGATAGCTACTCCATGTCCGACGAGCACGGCGCCGGCAGCGTGTGGGGCGACGCCGTCGCGGCGGTCGACCGGGTGCTGGAATTCGCAGCCAGTCACCCTCAGCACCAGGTGACGCTGCTCCGCGCGAGCCATGCGGGGCCGGATGAGGCCCTGCTCGGCGAGGGCGAGCAAGACATTGGCCGTCTGCGTGCGCTTCTCGCCGACTGGCGGCCCAGCCAACAACCCGCTGCGCTTGCCCCAGCCATGGCCGGCGCTGTTCAGTTGACCGAGGCGGCGCCAACCGGCGCCCGCCGCATCGTGTACGTGGTGACCGACGGGCGCCGGAGTGAAGTCGAGCCCCTCAACGACTCGGCCCAGCGTGTGGAGCGTCTGCAGGAAGCCGGCGCCGAGGTGCGTTGGGTCGCCTGTGCCGCCACGCACAGCCCCAATCTGACCCTTTCTAGCCTCGAGCCGCTGCCGGGCCCGCTGGCCGCCGGCGTCGAGCTGAGGATGCGGGTACGGGTCACCAATCACGGCCCCGGAACAGCCACGGACGTGTTGGTCCAGGTCGCCCGCGATGGTCGGAGCTCGCCGGCGATCGAGATCGGCGCGATCGAGGCGGGCCAAACCGCCGAGCGGCAGTTCTCGGTGCTCTTCCGCGACCCCGGCCCTCATCGTGTCACCGCTCGATTGGACGCCGACGCGGTTGTGGAGGACAACGCGCGTTACTGCAGTGTCGACTTGGCGCCTGAGCGGAAGGTGCTGCTGGTCGACGGTTCACCTGAGGGCCGCGAAGGGGTGCCGTACGCCGCCGCGCTGCGACCGAATCCGCGGATAAACACCGGTTGGCAGCCAGAGGTTGTGGCGGCCGAGAAGATTAGCGGCGCCACGGCGTTTGGGCAGTACGCGGCCGTGTTCCTGCTGGACGTTCCCAGGCTGAGCGACACAACGGCCGCAGCTCTGGTGGAATACGTCCGCGGCGGCGGCGGGCTGTTCATGTCATTGGGTGAAAACGCGGACCGAGACTTCTACAACCAACAACTCCTGGGAGACCGTCCCCAGGCGATCGCGAAGGTCGAGCTGCTCAAGCAGGGGCGCCCGCCGCTAGGCGAGGGCGGCGACATGACGGTCACTGAGCACCCCGTGTTCGGGGTCTTTTCAGGAGATCGGAACACCTTCCTGAGCCTGGTCGCTGTCAACTACTTGCATAACTGCAGTCCCGTCGATATCGGCGGCCGCGCTCGGGTGATCGCGAGCCACACGAGCGGGGCGCCGTTGGTTGTTGAGAGCCAGCTGGGCGAAGGCCGCGCCGTGGTGATGCTGACAGCCGCCGGGCAGAAGCAGCGTCAGGATGAGAGCTGGTCGAACCTGAGCACCCTGCCGGTTTTCCCGGTGCTCGCTTTGGAGCTGGCGGCGCACCTCGCGGAGCCGAGGCTATCCCCCGATCCGCTCGAAGTGGGAGGGACATGGAATCTGCCCACGGGCGGCGACTCCGGTGGGCCTCGGGTGCGTATCAGTCGGGTAGAGCGTGGCGTCGCGGAGCTGGTCACAGAGGCCTCGCACGACGAGTTCGCGACGCGGGGAGGACCGACGGCGGCAGGTTACTACCGGATTGAGCCCGCGGGCCGATCGGCCGACGAGATCGTTGTTGTGGCGGCAAACGTTGACCCGGCCGAGGGCGATCTCCGACTCCCCGCTGACGGCGAGCTTGCGGACGCGCTCGGGCGAGTCGGCGTTTCCGTGGAAACGGCTGTCGCACTGTCTGCCTCGTCGGGTGAGGATGGCCCTTCCCCCATCCCCCCATTGCTTGCGCTGCTGGTGGTCGGCTTGCTGCTAGGTGAGCAGGCGTTAGGCGTCGCGGCGAGCTACCACCAAGAATCCCGCGGGGGGGCTGCATAGTGATCCTCGCGCAATCAACCAGCGGCCCCGCGCCACGCTACGAGTTCGCCACGCTCGGCCCCTGGTCGGATGAGCCTGGTGCCTTGTTGGCCGCCGCCTGCGTGGGCCTGGTGCTGCTTGCGGCGGTCGCGCTATTCTACTGGCGGGAGCGGGCGTCGCTGTCCCCGGCCGCCATCCTGCCGCTGCTGGTGCTCCGGCTTGGGGCCGTTGTGGGGGTGGTTGTTTACGGGCTAGCGCCCGAAAAGCGTGACGCGCGTGAAGAAACGCAGCCGTCGCGGGTGCTGATGATTGTCGACAACAGTCTCAGCATGTCGATGTCGGACTCGAGCGAGTCGACCGCAAACGCCTCACGAGCGGAGACCGCCGTAGCCCTGCTCGGCGGCGGGCTGCTCGACACGCTCCGCGCGGAGCACGAGGTCCACGTGGCGCCCTCCAGCGATCTGCGCGGCGGCGTTGTGCTTCCCCTCCTCGATGCGAGCGGCGACGCTCAGGCTAGTCAGCAGACTGAAGAACCGCCCGACTTCGCGACGATGCTCGCTCCACGAGCCGCAGAATCGCGCCTCGGTGACGCGATTGAGCAGGGGCTGGCTGTGTCGGCGGGCAGGGCGCTGGCCGGGTTAGTGATGATCTCCGACGGGCAGAACAACGCCGGTGCGAGCCCGGAGCTGGTGTCCGCGGTGGCTGGCGATGCGGGCACGCCGATCTTCACGATCGGCACAGGTAGCGAGTCGGTCGCCAAGAACCTGGCCGTGCGTGACTTGATTGCGCCGCGGCGTGCTTACCCGAAAGATGAGATCCAGCTGACCGCGGTGATCGAGCAGCAAGGGTTCGACGCGGCTAACGCTTCGGCCTCCCTGTTCGTGCGACCCGCCGCAGCGGCGGCCGCGTCGGAGCAACTGCTGGACGCGCAGCCGATCGAGTCTCTGTCGCCAGACGCACCGCTGACGCTGCAGTTCACCGCCAGACCCGAAGAACCGGGGAGCTACGTGTACCGTGTCAGCGTTCGGCCGCTGGCGGGAGAAATCAACGAGGAGGACAACTCCGCGACCGCCGAGGTGCAGGTGGTTGACCGGCTATTGAAGGTGCTGGTCGTGGCGGGCGGGCCGACGCGGGACTACCACTTCCTCCGCGACCAGCTCCGCCGGGACGACTCGTTCGCGGCGGATGTCTGGCTTCAGTCAGCGCCAAATGCAGCGGTGCAGGACGCTGACAACGTGCTCCGCGAGATCCCCGCTGACGAGGAGAAGCTCGGCGAGTACGACCTCTTCGTCGCCCTCGACGCCGACTGGACTCGCGTGCCCCGCCAGACGATCGACGCGATCGAACGGTGCATCGCGGAACGGGGCGCCGGCATGCTCTTCGCAACCGGTCCCGTGAACACTCCTCGCTGGCTCCGCGACGGCGACGCCCAGGGCGTGTTGTCGCTGCTCCCGGTTCGACCGGCCGCCGCGCCGCTGCTGCTCGGGCCGACCGAGCGAAGCTCGCCCACTCCATCGAGGATCGAGCTCACCCGAGCCGGCGAGCAGGCGCCGCCGCTGTGGGTGCTGGGCGATCAGCAGGCCAGCACCGCGTTCTGGGAGGACCAGCTGCCGGGCTTCTACACGACAGCGGAGGTCGACGCCGTTAAGCCGGGCGCCGTTGTCTACGCCGAGGCGGCGTCCAACGAGGCAGCGACCGACAAGCCGCTGGTGGTCTTCGCGGAGCAGTTTTTCGGCGCGGGCCGTTGCTTCTATATTGGGGCGCCGGAGGTCTGGCGGCTGCGAACCGAGTCGACGGCGGCTATGAGAGCCTTCTACACCAAGCTGCTGCAGCACCTGTCGCAGGGGCGGCTCCTGGCCGATTCACCGGCCGGTAGCCTGTTGTTCGAACGGGATCGTTACAACGTCGGCGAGACCCTAACTCTGCGCGCCACGCTGACAGACTCCGCCGCGTCAGAAATCGCGAATCAAGGGTCGCTCACTGCCCGCCTGGAGCTCCCTGACGCCAGTGTGCAATCCGTTCCGCTCAGCAACAGTGGGGCCGCCCCGCATATCTGGACCGGTTCGCTGCGGGCCGACCGAGAGGGCGCCTACCACGCGACCGTCGACATCGCAGCGGTGGGCGACCCGCTCACCGCGAAAACCCAGGTCCTGGTGCCTGCTCTGGAGCGGTCGCGGACGCAGCGGAACACGGCGTTGCTGACCGAGGTCGCGGCGCAGAGCGGCGGGCGATACTACCCAAGCACCGAAGCCGTTCTGTCGGGCGGCGATGACCTTCCGCCGCTTGCAGAGCTGCTGGTGTCTCGCAGCGAGACCATGATTGTTTACGGCGCGCCGGACGAGCAGTTTTCCAAGATGGCGGCTCGATGGCTGCTGGGCCTTATTGCTGGTTGCCTCTTGCTAGAATGGGCCACCCGCCGCGTGCTTGGGCTCGCCTAACAAGACTCTACTATGCCGCACCACCACAATCTTATCCGATACGCGCTCGACACGGTCCGCAGCCGTGTGCGTTTCGCGTTGGCAGGTGAGACCGCGGCCCGCACCACCGTGGCGGTCGGTGGGTTTGTGTGGGCGTGGCTGGCGGTAGACCGGTTGCTCGAACCGCCGTGGTGGGTCCGGGCCGCCGTGTTCGCACTCGCCGGCGCCCTCGTGCTACGCTGGCTCTGGCGGCACTCGCTCTCAGCGCTGCTGACGAGGCTTCCGGACTCCGTGATCGCTGCCTGGATCGAGCGACGCCACCCGGAGCTGGGCGAGTCGCTGCTAACGGCGCTGCATGCGGACCCCCACGACCCCGATCCCTCTCACCGTGTTCTTGTGCAGGCGGCCGAGAGACGGGCCGAGCAAGTGTTGCTGGAGCACGAGGAGCCCGAGGTGGTCGACACGCGTCGGCTCCGGCCCTGGTTCTGGGGCGCCGCGGCGATTCTGCTGACGCTGGTGGCTGGCCTCGCCCTTGCGCCCGATGCGTCCGGTGTCTACTTGCGGCGTCTGGCCTTATCGAGCGAGCTGTGGCCGCGTCAGGTAGTGCTGGTGGCCGAGCAGTTTACGCCGGATGACAACGGGCGGTTGGTGTGGCGGGTTCCGCGGGACACCCCGCTGGAGCTTAATGTCCGCGCCGACTTCACGGGGGGGCACGTCGCGCCGACCGAGGTGCAGGCCCGACTGCGTCAGCAGGACGGCGCCCGCAGCCGTCGGCAGCTCGCAGCGATCGGCGAGCCGACCGGCGGCCCAGACGCGCACCAGGCTTACCGGATGAAGATCGATCGCCTGCGTCAGGACCTGGAGGTTCGACTCTACGGCGGGGACGCCCGGCTAGGGCCGTTGCTGCTGGTAGTGACGCCCCGCCCCACGGTCACCTCTGTGGACGTTGAGGTCAGGCCTCCTTCCTACACGAGCGACCGGCCCTACACGGCGCCCGCGGACGCGGTCGATCAGGTCCCCGAGGGGGCGGCGCTGACGTTCCAAGCGCAGTGCAATAAGCCGCTGCGCAAGGTCGCCGCAACGCTAACACGAGGAGACGTGTCCACCCGGCTGACCGCGGACATAGCGGCCGACGGTCGGCGGTTCACGCTCATGGTCCCGCCTGTGGTTGACGGGGGCGGCGTCGAGATCACGCTGCTCGACCAGGACGGAATCGACAGCCAGCCTGCCTACCGGTTCCCGCTCCGCGTGCAGGCGGACACACCCCCGTCGATCGAGTTCGCCGTAAACGGGGTGGGACGCGTGATCACCCCCGACGCAATCCTGCCGACCGACATCGCCATCGACGACGACCACGGCCTCGGCGCCGCCACCCTGACGTTAACGATCGGTGACTGGGAACTCCCGATCCAACTCCCGGTGGGCGACGTTGGGGACGAGTTGACGGCGTCTCCCTCGGTTGACCTCCTCGCGCTGCGGTCGGATCCGGCGGCGCGCCTGCCCCGCCCCGAGCCCGGTGAGCGGCTGCAGCTGCAGGTGTCAGCCGAGGACCTCTACCGGTCGTCGGCAGACCCAGAGGCGCGGCCGCACGTGAGCACAAGCCAAACCGAGACCTTCACGGTTGTCACGCCCGAAGACCTGGTCGCGCGCCTGGAGGAACGCGAGGTCAACCTCCGCCGCACCTTCGAACAGACCTACGACGAGGCGCGGTCCGCCGAGCTCAACGCCGCCCGCATGGACGACGCCCCCGACGGCGTCGCGGCCGACGAGCTTGCTCGGCGGAGGCGCCTCAGCATGTCGCGGCTCGTTGAGCAGCTCAGCAAGCTCAAGCATGATGTAGCCGGCGCCGGCGAAGGGTTCAGGGGGATCCTCGAAGAGCTCGACAACAACCGCATCCAGAACGACGACCTCAAGGAACGGATCGACGTGCGGATCGTCCGCCCGCTCGACAATATCTCCCAGCGCAGCCTGCCCGAACTTGAAGGGCAGGCCCGATTGGCCGCCAAGTCGTTGGACGACCGGCCCGGCGAACCGGCGCTGCCCGAGGAGGCCAGTGCGAAGCTCCGCTCGACCGTAGCGGAGATGGAGTCCGCGCTCAACGAGATGAAGGCCGTCGAAACCTATAATGAAGTGCTGGCACTGCTGCGTGGGATCATCGACGATCAGCGTGACCTGTCAGAAAAAACGGGCGACGCCCGCAAGTCATCGCTCAAGGGGCTACTGCTGGACTGATCCCCCAGCCTTGGGAACCTGCTATGCACGCTAAACGAGGTACTCTACCAGCCTGCCTGCTAGCCGCCGTCGGCTGGCTTGTGCCCGCGGTTGGCCTCGCACAGCCCGCCGACCTGTCGGTCGAGCAGGCGCAGCTGCAAGAGAAGTTCGCGAGGCTCGAGTCGCTCGCGGTCCGCATCGCCGAGTTTGTGGAGTCGGACAACCCCGATCGGGCGCAGCAGCTGCGGGACGCGATCGGCAAGAGCAGGGACCTGGCGCTCCGCGACCGGTTTGAGGCGATTGTCACGCTCCTCGAGCAGGAACGCTACGCCGCCGCGCAGCGCGATCAGGGCCAGCTAGCGGACAACCTTGAGACGCTACTCGGCTTGCTGCTGGCCGACCCCCGCGAGGCGCGTCTTGAGGCGGAACGCAAGCAGCTCAAGCAGGCGATCCAGGACGTCGGCAAGTTAATCCGCGAGCAGAACGCGCTCCGCAGCGAGACGCTCGACAGCGAAGACCCCAGTGGTGGAGTAGAGCCGCAGAACGCGCTCGAGAAACGCGCCGAGGGCGTCGAGCAAAGCCTGGATGAGCTGATCAAGAAGTCCGACCCGTCCGCGGGTGACGGCCAGACCCCGCAGCAGCCTTCGGGCGAGCCCAGCGACCAGGGCCAAGCGGCGAAGCAAAGAGCCGGGCAGCGCTTGTCCGATGCCCGGTCGGCGATGAAGAAGGCGTCTGGCCAGATGGGTGAAGGAGATTCCCAGGGCGCCGCCGACGCGCAAACCGAGGCCCAGCGGCAGCTCGAGGAGACCCGTGCCGAGCTTGAGGAGGCGCTCCGGCAGACTCGGGAAGAAGAGGCGATGCGGACCCTCACGAGGCTGGCCGCGCGGCTGCGTCGCGTGCTCTCGGAGCAGACCGAGATTAACCGTCTCACTGTTGAGGTGCAGGAGCTGCACGGGGACGCCGTCAGCCCGCAGAAAAGGTCGGCGTCGGCAGGGCTCGCCAAGCGCCAGGATGAGGCCGCGTCCATTGTGGACGGTGCATTGCGGCTGCTGTCCGAAGAGGGCAGCAGTGTGGCGTTCGTCGAGGTGCTGGATCAGGTCCGCGAAGACATGACCTCTGTGTCCGGGCGGCTCATGGGCAGCAAGTGTGGCTCGCTCACCCAGGCGATCGAGCAGGACATCGTCGACGCCCTGGACGAGGCAATCGCCGCGCTCGACTCTCAGCTTGCAGAAATGGCGAACAAAGATCAGCAGGAACAGCAACAGTCGGGGGGCGGCGGAGGGGCGATGCAAGAGCCGCCGCTTGTCGACCAGCTTGCCGAGCTGAGGATGATCCGCTCGCTGCAGGTCAGGGTGCTGAAACGCACGCGTCGGCTGCAGGAATCGCGGAAAGGCGAGCAGATCGCGGAGGAGGATTTCCGCCAGATGCTCGACGACCTCTCCGAGCGACAAGAGCGGGCCGTCGAAGCGGCTTTGCGACTCTCGCAGCAATGATTGCGGATCCCGACCCCCAATACAGCCATCAGGCACCGCCGAATGGCTGTTTTCCGAACCAGATTCGCGTTGTCGCTTCTGTAGAGATAGCCGATAATAAGGTCTGCAGGCGCGGGAGGAGGAAGAGGTTGACTATGGCGTTTCCCAGAGCACGATCCCCGCGCCCCTTCTGTTGGGGCCTGCTTGGGGTCCTCATCGCCGCATCGCCCGCATTATCGGCGGTCGACGACGCGCCAATTGCTTCAACGCAGGCCGAGCCGGCACAAGCGGAGAAGCGGTCGGACTCGCTCGAACAACTTGACGCCCGCCTACGCAAGCTAGCGCCCCAAGACGAGCGCGTGGCCCGATTGCTGGATGCGGTCGACGCGGGGGACCCTCCAAGCACGATCGAGACCGTCCTTAGCGGCGATCCGCTGGTGGGGGCGCCAAGGAGCGATATCGCTCTGCGGGTTGCTGCGGAGCACCTCGCCGCCCGTCGGTACGAAGAGTGCTTGGCGTGGCTCGAGGTTGCTGATCCGGCCGAATCGAACTCACCCGAGCTGTACTGGCACTACGCGGCCGTGGCGAACCATCAACTCGTCCGCATGCCCCAGGCGGGGGACGCCGCGGACGCCCTGCTCGCTCTGCGACGCACCACCAGTCGGCGCGTGCGTGAACTCGCCGAGCTGATCCAACGCGATGCACAGGCCCACAAAGATGGGACGCTCACGCACATCACGCATCAAATGAACGACGTTAGCCGGAGGCTCAGCCTTGGCCAGGCGGGTGAGCCTAATCAGACGCTTCAGCAGCAGGTCATCGATTCCCTCGACAAGATGATCGACGAGATCGAGCAGCAGCGAAAAGAGCAACAGCAGCAGCAACAACAGCAACAGATCGCGCAAGGGGGCCGCGGGGGATCTGCTCAGCCCATGCAGGACAGCCGCCCTGCCGATTTGAAGGGCGCCGGCGAGGTTGATGATCGAGACCTTCCGTCGGGCGGTGAATGGGGATCCCTGCCGCCGGCCGAGCGTGAGCGAGTCGCGCAGCAGATCGTCCGGGACTTCCCGGCGCATTACCGCGAGGTTATCGAAGACTACTTCCGCTCGCTCGCCACCGCACCAGAGCAGGAGGGCGAGCGTTGAGCCGGTTCACTACGACGGGCAGGCGGACCGCAGCGTTGGCCGTGCTTGCTTGGTTCCCGCTGGCGGTTGCGGCAGGGGCAGGCCCTGACGGCGCGCTCTTGACCCTAGGTGGTCAGCAGTTCGAAGGCGAACTGCTGACGCTCACTCCAGATACGGTTGAGCTGCGCACCGCTTCCTCGACTCGCAGCATTCCGGTCGACGATGCCCACTGGCTTCGGTTTTCAGTCTCTCAGAATTCGCTCGCGGACGAGGGCATCGGATGCATCGAACTCGTCAACGGTTCGCGTCTACCTACCGCAGGAGTGACGCTCGCTAACGGCGAGGTCACCGCAGCCCTGACCCCACCGCTGTCCACCCAAGGCGGGCAGCCGCTTCGAACTGACTTTGAGCAGGTGGCCTCGATCGTTTTTCAGGTGGGATCGCCAGACCTGCGTGAGCAGTGGGGACGCATCCGCCAGACCGATGCGACCGCCGACCTAATTGTTGTAAAACGCCGCGACGGCGCAACGCTCGATTCAGTGGAGGGGATCGTCACCGCAATCTCCGACGAGTCGGTTGCTGTCGACCTGGATGGCGAGTTGATCAGCGTCGACCGCAGACGCGTGTATGGCGTGGTCTGCTTCCGACCCCAAGCCCAGGAAGACCCGCGGCTGGTCCGTGTGATCGCGAGGCGGGGCGAGCTGCACGCCACCCGCGTTGAACTGCGCGAAACGCGGCTGCGTGTTGAACTCCCTGAAGGCGCCGAACTGTCGGCCCCGATCGACGAAGTGGACGCGATCGACTACTCACGTGGTGGGGTTCGTTCCCTGAGTGACCTGGAGCCCATGTCGGCTGAGTGGACGCCGTTCTTCCAGCCGCCAGGCGACCTCGGCCTGCTGGAGGAATGGGGCCGCGTGCGTCGCGACAGCTCGTACTCCGGGAAGCCGATCACACTGCGTGGCCCCAACGGCGATCTCCTCACGTTCGCCAAGGGGATCGCTATCCGCAGCCGTGGGGAGGTCTCCTACGCCGTACCGGCGGGGTTCTCGTGGCTCCGTGCAACCGCGGGCCTCGACCCGGCGCCCCGCGTCCGCAGCAACGCGGTGCTGAAAGTCCTGGCCGATGGGCGGGAGGTATTCACGCAGGGATTTCGATCGGGCGATCCGCCGATTGAACTCCAGCTACCTATAGCGGGCGTAGGGGCGGTGACGCTTGTGGTTGACTACGGCGGCAACGCCGACGCCGGAGACAACCTCCACCTCGGCAACGCCCGTTTCACCAAGTAACGCTATGTGGATGAAACGCCTCCTACCGCTGGTGCTCTTCGCAACGCCTCTGCTGACGCGTGCGTCGGGGCCGGAACTGCACCCGCTACTCCTCCAGGCCGAACGCAGTCGCGTGCAGGCGGTCGACAAGGTCACGCCGGCCACGATCGCCGTGTTCGACAACAAGGGTGAGGGGGGCGGCTCGGGGGTCATCATCCGGTCTGACGGACTCGCGGTGACTAACTTCCATGTGGTCGCGCCGTGCGGGCCGTTTATGAGCTGCGGCCTGCCCGACGGAACGGTGGTTCCGGCGGTGCTGCTGGGGCTTGATCCGCCCGGAGATGTCGCGTTGATCCGCCTGCTCGATGATCGTGAGTACCCGGTTGCCGAGATCGGCGACAGCGACTCCGCGGCCGCCGGCGATGAGGTGTATGTCGTGGGCAACCCGTTCCTGTTGGCTGAGGACCTGCAGCCAACAGTGACGCACGGCGTGCTTTCCGGAGTGCACCGCTACCAGTACCCGGCCGACACCATCCTCGAGTACGCGGACTGCTTGCAGACCGACGCCGCCATCAACCCAGGAAACTCAGGGGGGCCGCTGTACAACGCACGCGGCCAGCTGATCGGCGTCAACGGTCGGGCGTCGTTTGAGAAACGCGGACGCGTGAACGTGGGCGTGGGGTACGCGATCTCCATCAACCAGGTGATGCGGTTCGTTTCTGCTCTGGAGAGCGGCCGGGTGGTCGACCACGCCAGGCTGGGGCTGACGGTGCGGACCCTCGGCCGGAGACGCGTCGTGATCGATGCGATCGACTCCGACAGCGACGCCTTCCGTCGCGGCCTACGGTACGGCGACCAGGTCCTGCGGGTTGCGGGCCGCGACGTTGGCTCCGCGAACGAAGTGCAGAACATCATCGCCACCTACCCGCCGGGCTCCAGGCTGGCGGTCCGCGTCCGGCGGCCCGGCGAAGAGCCATTCGAAGCACGGGTGCGGCTCGAGCGGGCCCACGCCCCCGGTCGACTGGAGAGCATTGTCGAGGAGCAACTCGCGAAGCTATCAGGCGACCCGCCAGTCGCACACGCCTACGAGGCTCGGCCCGGGTTCGCCAACTACCTCGTTAATCGAACGCGTCGAGATCAGATCGTGCAAGCCTGCCCGCAGCGGGTCGAGGCGGCGACCGACCAGCCGTGGAATCTGTCCGGGCGGGACGATACGAGGGGCACGGTGGTCATGCGTCTGGCGTCCGACCGGGCGAGTTTCGCGTCCGACCGGGGGGAGTATTGGATCGATCCAACCGAAGACCTGTCGGGCCAGCGGGACCCGCCGGGCTCAGGCGGGCTGCTCGCAGCGCTGTCGCTGTGGCGTACGCTGCTCACGGCGGGGCCGGACGGCCTGCAGGACTGCTATTACCTGGGACAATTGCCGCGAGGCGGTGATGAGCAGTCGATGGAGTGCATCGTCGCCAACCACAACGGGGCCAGGGCCGAGTTCTACTTTGTTCCCAAAGATCTTCGCCTTGCCCGAGTAGAGTATTTTGGCGATGACGAGTCCGACCCGTGCGTTGTGCGTTTCGAGCAGGACGCCGACGGCCCAGGCCCTGGCGCGCAGCGGGTGGTCGTGTCGGTCGGCGAATCGACCTGGCTCAACCTGCGGCAGGTCAAGCTATCGACGACGGGGGAAGCGCCATGAGGAGCCCCCTGTCGGCATGCGTGACGCTTCTGTTGGCTCTAGCCGTGCTGCGTGCTGCGCCTGCGCAGCCGCCGCCAAAGCAGGTGATAGACAGGGTCCAGCAATCCCTGGTTAAGGTGTACGGCGCTGGGGGTATTCAGGGGCTCGAGGCCTATCAGTCCGGCTTTATCGCCAGCGATCAGGGGCAGGTCGTGACCGCCGATAGCCTGGTCCTCGAGCAGGGCGAGGTCACCGTGGTGCTGGCGAGTGGCGACCGATTCTCGGGCCGGGTGGTCGGCGCCGACCCGCTGCTGCGTTTGGCGGTGGTAGAGTTCGATCCAGCCGGTGAGTCGCTCGCGGCGGTCGACCTCACCAAGCCCCGCGACGCCCGCCCGGGTGAGCCGCTGCTCGCCTTCTCCAACATGTTCAATATCGCGGCCGGCGCGGAGCCCGCCTCGGTGATGCGGACACACTTGTCCGCGGTGACGCCCCGCGAGATTGCCTTCGGGGTGGCGGCCCCACGCGGGGCCGATCGGGTCCTGGTGGTGGACTCAGTGACGAGCAACCCGGGCGCCGCCGGCGGCCTGCTAACCGACTACGAAGGACGCCCGGTCGGGGTCATCGGAAACGAGGTCCAGGGACGCGTCACGGGGGGGTGGCTCAACTACGCGATCCCCGCGTCGCAGGTCGCCGCTAGCGCGCAGCGGATTGTGCAGGGCGAGCGGCTCCGTGGCGCCGACGACGCGCCGCTCGAACCAGTGCGCCCCCTGCCCCGCTGGGGCTTCGCGCTGGTGGAGAACATCGCCGCGAGGACGCCCCCGTACGTCGAGCTGGTGCGTCCCAACTCGCCCGCCGCCGCGGCGGGGCTCCAATCCGATGACCTTGTTGTCATGGTGGAGAACCTGATCACCGCGACGGTCACCGAGTCGTTACGCGTGCTCGCGCTCCGGGGCGACGGTCCCGAGGTACGCCTCACTATTGAACGGGACGGTCAACTTGTCGAGGTTGTGCTGCCCAACGAACCTGGCGGTCGCCCGGCCAAGGAGGCGCCATGAGTCGAATCGTTGTGCTGGTGCTCTGCGCGGTCCTGGCTTCACTGCCCGCCCGCGGCGAGGCCCAGAACCTAGCAGGCGGAGGCACTCCGGCACGCAACGAGCCGTCGCTAGCCGAGCTTTACGCTGAAGCGGTCGACGCCGCGGTCGCTCAGGTAGCGCCTGCGCTGGTGCAAGCCAGGGCGATCGGCGACTTCCGCGCGCTGGGACGCGAGGCCGCGGGGACCATGACCGGGGTGCTGCTGGATCGGCGGTGGGTGATCACCAGCTCGTTTGGCTTGCAGCGGCGTCCCGACGTGCTGATCGTTACGCTGCCGGGGGGCGCCACCCGATCGGCGTCGCTGGTCAGCATCGACCACAGCCGCCAGACCGCCCTGCTCCGACTTGCCGAGGAGGCGCCCCATGCGCCGCCGCCGCTTGAGCCAAGAACCGACCCCCAGCCTGGGGAGACCGCCATCGGCGTCGGCGCCGCGTACGAGGCGAGCAGCCCCAACCTCTCGGTGGGGATCGTCAGCGCCGCCAGCCGGCGGCTGGGCCGCGCGGTGCAAACGGATGCGGCCGTCTCGCCAGCGAACTACGGCGGCCTGCTGATCGACCTGCGCGGGCGCGTGCTTGGCCTCCTGATCCCGACGGGCGAAGTCGATGGCCAGACCGGCGGCGCGGAGTGGTACGACTCGGGGATTGGCTTTGCAGCGCCGCTCGAGGCGGTGCTCGCTCGGATCCCAAGGATGCAGTCGGGCGAAGACATCTACCGAGGTCGGGCCGGTCTCGCGCTAACCGCTGGGCACGAATTCCTCGAGCCGCCAACGATCCGCACGCTGCTCCCAGGCGGTCCGGCGGACGCAGCCGGCCTCCAGAAAGGGGACGTGATCACTTCGGTGGGCGGCGTTCCGGTCGCCAACCAGAAGCAGTTCCGTATCGCCATGGGGCCGCGCGACGACGGTGATGAGGTCGAGTTGGTTGCGCGGCGTGGCGACGACGAGAATACCCTTGTTGTCAAGCTGGTCGCTCCCTCGGAGCTGCCCCAGCCGAAGAAGAAACCAGCCGAGGCATTGCTAGAGGGTCTGAAAGAGCACCTCCCGCAAGCCGATTGACGCCGTTGGGAAGAACTCGTCGACGTAGCCGGCGTCGGCAAGAGCTCGGGCATTGGCGCCCGTGACCGGCGGCGGAGCCGACTTCAAGAGCACCAGGCCCGCGTCGAGCAGCCCGGCGATCCTTGCCGCGATCGAATCGCTGGTGACCTCCCAGCCGATCGGCAGGTGAGTTCCTGGCAGGCGGGGTTCCAACTCGCGCAGAAAGTCGCTGACCAGCAGGAAGTCGGTGCCCGTCCGCTCGGCAAAGGGCGAATCGACTAGAGGGACGTCCAGCTGCTGTCCGAGCGACCGACTGTTGTGATCCATCGCCACGATCGCTTCCCAGTGCGCGTCGATGCTGCCTATCTCGCCAGCGACCCACCGCTCTCGCAACTGATCGACCAGCATTCCTCCGCCTGCGATCAGGAGGAGGTCATTGGTTGCACACGCATCGCCGACCCACCGCTTGAGCCGGCTGGCAGCGCTGGCGTCGCGGAGCAGGCTGCCGCCGACTTTGACGACGTGAACGGGCTTGTTCAAGTCGGCTCCGTGCGTTCGGCGAGGAAAGCGACCGCCCACGCCGGCGCGCAAACGCTCTGCGCGTCGCCGATTAGTGCGGAGAGTGAAAGCAGAGGGGTATCGGGAGCAACTTTCTCCGAAGCGGAGCGAGCGAGCCACTCACCGGCGCCCGACGTGATGACCTGTTGGGTCAATCCATGATCCTCCAGCAATCGCCGCGAAAGGCAGTCGGCGAGGTGCTGCTCCAAGGCATGCACAACGCGGGACGCCACCGCCGTTATCTCGTCGGGTGAAAGCTCCGAGGCGTCGGCGCAGACCATTCTGGCCAGGCGTGCGGCGGAAAACGCCCGCGTGGCGGGGCGGCCGTCTGCCGTTTCGCAGTCGGCCGACTCCTCGGCACGCCCAAGCAAGCGGGCCGCGTCGGCGACGGTGGCGAACAGTTCTGCGGCCACAGGGCACTCGTGCCCCTGCAGCGGAAGCGACCGCACCACCGCGCAGACCGGGGTACGGCCAACGCCCTGGTAGAGCAACTCGCCGGCCAGCAGCCGGTCGGTGTCGGTGATCGACTGCGTGGTCGGTCCCTCTCGGTCGAACCGCACGACATCAGTCGTCGTCGAGCCGACATCGATCAGCACGCCGGGGGCCCCCACGAAGTTGCCGCACGCGGCCGCCAGAGCATGCCAGTTGGAGGCGGCGACGCCCACACAGTCGGCTTTCGCCTTGGCGGCGTCGACGAAGGCGCCGATTCGCAGGTTGTAGTACTGCGCCACTCGACCGCCCGCGGCCTGCTCAACCGCGTCGATGATCGCCCGGACGCCCTCCGGTTTGCTGGCGAAGCAGTCAGCCAACTCACCGGTCATTGTCACGGCCAGGCGTTCCGACCGGGGAGATGCGTCCACTAGCTGCCGGACGGCGTCGCCGAGCGACTCCGGCTGCCGCCACAGTGGGAACGCGACCTGCTTGGCGTAGCCGCTGGTGTTCGCGGCCTTAAGGTTCGCGCCGCCGATGTCGAGGCCAAGCCACGCGCCTGCCGTGCTCATGGCTCCACGTAGCTCACGATGCCGTCCGGATCGAAAATGATGGCCCGCTGGTCGAAATCGAGCTGAACCGGCTCGCCCCGGGCGCTGTCGAGCATCGCCTGGGCGAGGCTGCTCGTGGCTGCGAATCGGAGTCCCGCGTACGAGGTGGTGAGTCGGGGGTTGATCTCGATCACGTGGTCCTCGACGCCAGACGGATCGGCGCCGAGCACAATGTCCAGACCCACATAGCCACGCGTCTTGGGCATCGCGGCGATCGCTTGCAGGCTGATCGCCTCGGCCCGTTCCGCGAGGCCGGGGTCGAGGGGCGCCGATCCGCCTAGATAGCGGAACCGGCCGTCGGCCGACAGGCGTTGCCGGCACGGCATGAGCGGCGTCGGCCCCGCGTCCGAAAGAAGCACCGCGACGCTGGCCGCCATGCCAGAGACAAACGGCTCCAGCCGCTGAGCCCACGCGTAGTCGGGCGGGTGCTCGCTGCTGTCGTACATCAGGTAGGTGTCTTCCGAGCCGGCGCCGTCGATCGGCTTCAGCACCGCGGGGTACGGGTGGTTGGACGGCAGCAGGGCGCCCTCGTCTACGGTCACGCCGCCCGGCACCCTGACGCCGGCGGCCGCCAGCAGGTCGGCGGTGCGGCCCTTGTCGCCGGCGATCTCGATAAAAGCGCTTCCCGGCGAAATCAGGCGGGCGCCGGCCTGCTCGGCGTGTTGGCACAGCCGCAGCAGGCTGCCGTCGGTCTCCGGGGCGATCAGCAGCACCGCGTCGGCTTCGTGGAACTGCTGCTCCAGCAGCTCGTCCCGTTCGCCGGGGCTGTCTACCGTTTGGATCCGGCAGCCCTTGGCGGCCAGCCCCATCGCGCGGTTGTCCCTCAGCAGCAGCACCTCGGCGCCCGGCAGGCAGGCAAAGTCCTCCGCCACCGCCTTGGCCATCGAGCTACCCTCGCGCAGCAGCGAGGGGGGAAGCGGTCCGTCGTGCTCCAGCAGCCCGCCGCCGGAGACCCATTCGTAGACCAGCACCTGCACTAGGCATCCCGGATTGTTGAGCGGACCTTATCGGCGTCGGTCCTGACGCGCCGACCCACGCGTGTGCCTGCGGATCAATTTCGGTCTTAGAAGATGCCGAGCTGATCCCGCGCGTCCTCGGTCATCCGGTCCGGCGACCAGGCGGGCTCCATCACGAGTTTGATGTCGACCTCGCCCACGCCCTCGACGCCGGCCACCGCGTCCTTGGACTGGCTGAGGATCTGCGGCGCCGCCGGGCAGGCGGGGCTGGTCATGGTCATATCGATCGCGACGTCCGACTTGCCGCTTTCGGCCTCGGTGATCGTGACCTCGTAGATCAGGCCGAGGTCAACGATGTTGACAAACAGCTCGGGGTCGATGACCTGCTTGAGCGATTCCCGGACGGCGTCTTCGGCGATAGGCATGGGAGGGCGGTTGACCTGGCAAGAGGTGGGCGGGGGCCGCGGCGGCGGCCCCAAAGTTTGCGAGTGACTCTCCGGTATATTATCGTGTTATCCGATCTGGCGGTCCACCCACAAGCACACCGACTGCGAGCTAGAACACCATGAAGGCGGCGCTCCTGTACGCAATTCTCACCGCCCTGGCGGCCGCGCCCACCTGGGCCCAGACAGGCCGCGTGCTGGACGATCTGTCGCTTGAGAGCGAGATCCTCGGCGAAACCCGCAAGTACGCCGTCTACCTCCCCCCGGACTACGACAGCTCCGAGCGGAGCTACCCGGTGCTGTACCTGCTGCACGGCGCCGGCGACGACCAGTCCGGCTGGGTCCAGTTTGGCGAGGTCCTGCACCTCGCCGACCGTGAGATCAACGCCGGCCGCGTGACGCCGATGGTGATCGTGATGCCCAACGCCAACGAGACCCACCGCGGCTACACCAACCACATCAGCGAGGACTTCCGCTACGAGGACTTCTTCATCGAGGAGCTGATGCCGCACGTGGAGTCCAAGTACCGCATCCGGCGGCAAAAACGCTACCGTGCCGTGGCCGGGCTCTCGATGGGCGGCAATGGCAGCTTTATCTACGCGCTGCGTCACCCGGAGCTGTTTGCTTCCGCGTGCCCGCTGAGCGCGTACGCCGGGCCGCTCTCCATCGACGAGCTCAAGCAGCGGCGCGGAGGGTCCGAGGCCTCGCCCGAGCAGATCGAGGAGCACTTCAAGAAGTACTCCATCCTGGAGCTGATCAAGAACATGCCCGACGAACAGCGCAACGCCGTCCGCTGGTACATCGACTGCGGCGACGACGACTTCCTCTACGAGGGCAACTCGCTCGTGCACATCGAGATGCGGAAGCGGAACATCCCGCACGAGTACCGCGTGCGCGACGGCGGCCACCGCTGGAGCTACTGGCGGTCGGCGCTGCCAGAGGTGCTGGCGTTCGTCACCGAAGGTTTTCATCAGAACTGAGGACGGGGCGTCACTCAGCTAACAGCCGCACGTGCGTCGGCGCGTCGCGGTCGCAGGTGAGCCAGCCGTCGCGTTCGTGCAGCTCCACCACCTGGATTGAGCTGCGGCGTTGCTCGGCCGTGTCCTTCCGGGCGTCCGGGCCGCGGCGGCCGGGGTGGGTGAAGTAGAACATGAACGCGCGGTCGCCGCTCACCACGACGTCCGGGTGCTGACCGATGACCTGGTCGTCCTCGCCGACGCCCGGCTCGGCCAGCAGCGGCGTCGGCTGCTGCTCCCAGTTGTCGGCGTCGTCGGAGCGGAACACGCCGATGCCCCGCCACAGGTCCATCACCAGCCAGTACTTGCCCCGCCACCGGAACACCTTGGGCCCTTCGCCCCGCTGGCCGATGGCCTTGCCGCGGTCGGTCCACTCGGTCAGGTCGTCGCTGCTGGCCTGCCAGATCGATTTGCCGTCGCGCTCGTTGTTGTACCACAGGCGCCACTTGCCGCTGGGCGTCTGCAGCACGGTGGCGTCGATGACCTTCTCGTTGGCCAGCGGCAGCGGCTTGGCGTCGGTCCAGTGGAGGAGGTCGTCGCTGCGCAGCTCGACGATCCGCCGCGGGTGCGACCAGTCGGCGAACACGCCGGGCACCACCGTCAGGTACATCCGCCACTGCCCCTCGGCGACGCGCGTCACCTCGGGCGCCCAGAACGTTGGCTCCCCGCTGGCGATCTCGACCGGCACGTCGATCTCGGCGGCGCCGACATAGGACCAGGTCGCGCCCCCGTCGGCGGACTCGGCGATGCCGATCTTCGTCCCGTGCACCCACTCCACGCCGCGCAGCCCTTCAGCCGTGGCGCGGCGGTTGGTGTAGAACATCCACCACTTGCCCGTCTCTGGGTTGAAAACGAGCGACGGGTCCGCGGCGCCATCGAACACCGGGTCGCGGAAGAGCGGCTTGTCGGCGACCTTGCCGGCAGCATCGTCCGCTGCCGCAGCGGGCCAGCATGCCAGGACAAGGCACAGCCCAACAAACCCCCGCTTCGCCAAGTTGATTAGATTCTTGAACATGGTCTATCTGTCAGCGGCCAGAGGATGTGTTGAGCAGAGGTTCGCCGTCAGCGGCGCCGCAGGGGTATTGTCCGATTGTTTTGTCCAAAAGCACGCGCGAAGGGGACAAAACTCGGGGTGCACCACTGCCTGGTTTGGTCGCAAGTGTTGTATTTGTATAGCGTTGCGCGAATCGCCTCTGGCGGGGCCGCGGGGGTTTTGTCCGATCAGGCCAGGTGGTTGGGACACCACCGTAGCCGTTGAATGATTCTCTCAGCGCTCGCACCAGCGCTGACGACCCACGAGTGACTTTAGGGGCACAAGAGCAGCGCCTCCATTAGATCGCGCGGCGCGGCCGTTTTCCACAACAAACGCTGGCCGCCGGCAGACGGGGGGCGGGAGTACGCGATCTCCCGGCTGGCCTGGGGGCGTCAGTCGGAGAGCCTGACCAGCACCTGCCCATCCTCGACCTTCACCTCGTGGGCGACGGTCGGTTTGGTGGCGGGCATGGTCAGAGCGGCGCCGCTCTTGAGGTCGAATTTGGCGCCGTGGCGGGGGCAGGCGATGGTCTTCGCCTCGGCGTCGATCGGCCCGTCGGACAGCGGGCCGCCGTCGTGCGTGCAGACGTCGTCGATGGCGTAGAAGTGGCCCGCGGCGTGGATCAGCGCCACCGCGCGGTCGTCGACCTCCACCAGCGTCGACGAGGGGTCCGGGAACTCGTCG
Source organism: Posidoniimonas corsicana (assembly GCF_007859765.1). Taxonomy (NCBI): domain Bacteria; kingdom Pseudomonadati; phylum Planctomycetota; class Planctomycetia; order Pirellulales; family Lacipirellulaceae; genus Posidoniimonas; species Posidoniimonas corsicana. Next base: position 588,018 of record NZ_SIHJ01000001.1, on the reverse strand, counting down.
ACCGAGCCAACCGAGTGGAAACTCATCGCGGCGCCTACTGGTTGCTGAGGTCTTGGACGCGCTGGCCGATCGCCTCGCCGAGCGCCTCGCGGACGCTCTCGATGGTGATGCGGTCGAAGATCTGCTGGAAGAAGCCGCTGACGATCATCCGCACGGCCTCCTTGCGGGTGTAGCCGCGGGTCATGGCGTAGAAGATCTGCGACTCGTCGACCTTGCCCGACGTGCTGCCGTGCGTGCAGCGGACGTCGTCGGCCTCGATCTCCAGGCCGGGGATCGAGTCGGCGCGGGAGTGCTCGGACAGCATCAGGTTGTCGTTGCGCTGGTAGGCGTCGGTCCGCTGGGCCGGCTTGTCGACCTTGATCATGCCCCGCCACACGGTGCGGGACTTGTCCTGCAGGGCGGTCTTGTACAGCAGGTCGCTGCGGCAGTAGGGCGCCTCGTGGTGCTGGTGCGTGTTGTAGGTCAGGTGCTGGCGGCCCTGGGTGAACATGGCGCCGTTGACCTGCGCCTCGGCGTCGGAGCCCTCGAGGGCCACGTGCTGGTTCACCTTGGCGAGCTTGGCGCCCAGCGCGCCGATGGTCCATTGCAGCTGGCCCTGCTTGCCGACCACCGCCTTCTGGTGGGCGAAGTGCCAGACCTTGTTGTTCCAGTTCTGCAGGTTGACGTACCGCAGCTTGGCGCCGGCGCCGACGATCAGCTCGATCGCGCCGCAGTGCAGCCCGGCGGCGTCGGGCGAGGCGCTGGCGGTCTCGGCCAGCAGGGTCGCCTCGGCGCCGTCCTCCAGCACGACCAGCGTGCGGGAGAGGTCGGCCGACTTCTCGGCGCCCAGCACCGACAACGCGTGCAGCGGCTCTTCAATCGCCACGCCCTTGGGAACGTACAGCACGGCGCCGCAGGTCCAGAACGCCGCGTTGAGCATCGCGAAGCGGTCGTACTTCGGGCAGACGATGTCCCGCTCGATCGCCGGGCGGAGCTTGTCGCCGTGCTCGGCGATCATCCGCTGCATCCCGCCGAACAGCACGCCCTTGGCCGCCAGCGAGTCCGAGAGCTCCTCGCTGACGAGGTCGCCGTCGACCGACTGCACGTGGCCGCCCAAGTCAACGCCCTGGGTCAGCAGGCCCGGGTTGGCGGGGCTGGAGGCCGGATCGGCCGGCTTGGCGAACTGGTCGAGCTTGAACAGCCGGATGTCGGTCCGCATCCACTCCTCGTCCTTCGACGAGGGCCACGGCGTGTCGCAAAACGCCTGGAAGGCGTCGCGGCGGCGGTCGGTCATCCAGCCCGGCTCGTCGAGCCCGGCGAGCAGCTCATCGAAGGCTGCCTGGTCGTATCCCTGGGAAGAAAGCGTAGCGGTCATGCTGGCGTTTGTTTGATTGCTGGCGTGTGTGTGGTTGAGATCCGGCTTAGCCGACGCTGCCTTCCATCTGCAGCTCGATCAGGCGGTTCATCTCCACGGCGTATTCCATGGGCAGCTCCTTGATCAGCGGCTCGATGAACCCGCTGACAATCATGCTGCTGGCCTCGGCCTCGGTCAGGCCGCGGCTCATGAGGTAGAACAGCTGCTCCTCGCCGATCCGCGAGACGCTGGCCTCGTGCTCGATCTGGACCTGCTGCTCCTCGACCTCGATGTAGGGGTAGGTGTCGCTGCGGCTCTGGGGGTCGAGGATCAGCGCGTCGCACACCACGTTGCTCTTGGCGTTGGTGGCGCCGTCCTCCACCTTGCACAGGCCGCGGTAGCTGCTGCGGCCGCCGTTCTTGCTGATGCTCTTGCTGATGATGCGGCCCGACGTGTCCGGGGCGCAGTGCACCAGCTTGGCGCCGGCGTCCTGGTGCTGGCCCTTCGACGCGAACGCGATCGAGAGGATCTCGCCCCTCGCGCCCGGCTCCATCATGTACACGGCCGGGTACTTCATGGTGAGCTGGCTGCCCAGGTTGCCGTCGATCCACTCCATCAGGGCGTCCTGGTAGGCCATGGCCCGCTTGGTCACCAGGTTGTAGATGTTGTTGGCCCAGTTCTGGATGGTGGTGTAGCGGCAGCGGCCGTTCTTCTTGACGATGATCTCCACCACGGCCGAGTGCAGGCTCTCGGTCGAGTACATCGGCGCGGTGCAGCCCTCCACGTAGTGGATCTCGGCGCCCTCGTCGACGATGATCAGCGTCCGCTCGAACTGGCCCATGCTCTCCGCGTTGATGCGGAAGTAGGCCTGCAGCGGGAAGTCGATCTTCACGCCCGGCGGCACGTAGATGAACGAGCCGCCCGACCAGACCGCCGAGTTGAGCGCGGCGAACTTGTTGTCCTCCGGTGGGATGATCTTGCCGAAGTACTCGCGGAGCAGCTCGGGGTGCTCCTTCACGGCGGTGTCGGTGTCGGTGAAGATCACGCCCTTCTTGGCGAGGTCCTCGTGCAGCGAACCGTACACCACCTCGCTCTCGAACTGGGCTTTCACGCCGGCCAGGAACTTCCGCTCGGCCTCGGGGATGCCCAGCTTGTCGAAGGTGTCCTTGATCTCCTGGGGGACGTCCTCCCAGGTCTTGCCCTGGCCCTCGGTCGGCTTGAGGTAGTAGTAGACGTCATCGAACTTGATGTTGATGTCGCCGCCCCACTCGGGCATCGGCTTCGACTCGAAGATCTCCAGCGAGCGGAGCCGGAACTCGCGCATCCAGTCCGGCTCGCCCTTCATCTCGGAGATCTGCTCTACCACCTCGCGGTTCAGTCCCTTGCGGGCCTTGAACACGCCGGTCGTCTGGGTGACGAAGTCGTACTTGTTGATCTCGCCGACGGTGTCCTTCGGCGCTTCCTTGAACGGGAGGGTTTCGGTAGCCATTTCGATCACCTTATGCGGCGCGGATCCGCGCCAGAGTCACTTAGGTTGGTGTACGGGCGGGTCGGCGTGCTAGACGGCGGCCGCTTCTTCATCCTGCATCTCGGCCTCGACCTTCGCCTCGACCGGGTGGTCGGCGCGGATGCGGTCGTAGCCGTCGGTGTACAGCTCGCGGGCCAGCTCCTCGCCGCCGGTCTCGACGATGCGGCCGCCCAGCATCACGTGGGTGAAGTTGGGGGTGTTCTGCTCCAGCAGCTTGTCGTGGTGGGTGATGATGAGGATGCCCATCTCCGCCCCGCCGATCTCCGCGATCGACTGGCTGGCCAGCTTCACCGCGTCGACGTCCAGGCCGGAGTCGGTCTCGTCGAGGATGGCGAACTTCGGCCGCAGCATGGCGAGCTGCAGGATCTCGGCCCGCTTCATCTCGCCGCCGGAGAAGCCGTCGTTCACGTAGCGGCGGGCGAACTCCGTGTCCATCCGCAGCTGGCCCATCTTCTCCTTCAGCTCCTTGCGGAACTCACGCATCGGGATCAGGTCCTCGCCCTCCTTGCGGCCTGGGTTGCGGACGTTGGTCGCGGCGTGGCGGAGGAAGTCGGCCAGCTTGACGCCGGGGATCGCCATCGGACGCTGGAACGCCATGAAGATGCCCGCGCGGGCACGCTCGCTGGCGTCCATGTCGAGGACGTCCTCGCCGTTGATCTCGATCGAGCCGCCGGTCACCTCGTACGACGGGTGGCCCATGATGGCGTTGCCCAGCGTGCTCTTGCCGCTGCCGTTGGGCCCCATCAGGGCGTGGGTCTCGCCGCGGTTGATGGTGAGGTTGACGCCGTTGAGGATCGGCTTGCCCTCGACGCTGACGTGCAGGTCCTTGATTACTAGCGATTCGGTCATTGCTTTTCGGTAACTGAAGCTTGGTTGGGGGTGTGCGGTAGCTGCCGGCCAGGCCGGCTTACGTGGGCCGCCGGCCGGCTAGGTTTGGGCGGGCAGCGAGTTGGCGGGGGCGTCGGCGTGCTTGGCGTCCGCCTTGGTGGGCTCGAACGAACAGCAGGAGCCGCCGTCCAGCCGGCATTCGGCAAGCCGGACGGTTTCGCCGAGCGCTTCGGAGATCATCAGGCGTTCCATCGCGCAGACGCTGCGGTCGTGCTCGGCCAGACCCGGGTACGGGCAGGCCAACGCGGTGAGCACGGGCAGCCCGCCCGACTCGTCGACCTCGAAGGGGACCTCCTTCTGGTCCATCAGCTCGCTGAGCGCCCTCATCTTCTCGGCCAGGGCGCCGTTGCCGAGCTGCTCTGCGTAGCCTTCGGCCAAGCGGTTTGCGAGCCGCTTCAGCAGGCCGCGGCGGACTTCGATGTCCTCAATCCGGCGGATCTCTTCCCACAGAACCTCGACGAGGTCGCTGAAGTTGTCGCCGGTGAGCTGCTCGCCTTGGGGGCTGAGCGAGTAGCGGTAGCTGGGGCGACCGCGTGGCTGCTTCTCGACCACCCGGTCAACGACGCCTTTGTCCATCAAGCGGGAGAGGCGCTGCCGGACTGCGGTGCGGGTAACCCCAAGAAACTGCTCCAGGTCGCCAATGCTCGCGGATTTGACGCGTCGCAGGTGATCGAGCAGGTCGCGGTCGGTGGTGTCTGGGGCGATAGCGGCCATGGTTGCCTCAATCGTATCGGTTTAGGCATTTTTGGCAACCGGATGTTTCTAAAATTGCCAGAATCACGCCCTCTGCGACGTAACCCTTTAATTGGTCTTGCTTTATCGTTGCATGTCAGCAGAATTGGGCCCTAGCAGGCACATGCAAGCTTCCGGGGCACCCAATCGGTGTAACGCACCGATTCGCCATCCGTACGAGGAAGCGTCCCTGCTGGCAGCGTTGCCGACCTACGACCGCAAGCCCCCCAGCACCCCAAGGACCACGCGATGCCGTTTGTCCCCACCTCTGACATAAGCAAGATCCTCCTGAGCCTGCTGCTAGCAGCGGCGGCGATCGGACTGCCGACAGCAGCCTACGGTCAGGACGGGGGCGACGACTCCGACGCCCTGGAGGCGGTTGAGGAGGCGGCGGGCGAGGCTGAAGAGGCGGCCGAGGACTGGATGGAGGAGGTGGACGACTGGTTCGGGCGGATTGTCGTCGCCCCGATGGTGGCCGTGTTGTTCTACAACCTCGGTCCCTACTTCGGGATCGAGGCCGGCGTTCCGGCGGTCGTGGTGTGGCTGGCGGTGGGCGCCGTGTTCCTGACATTCCGCATGGGCTTTATCAACTTCCGCGCCTTCTGGCACGCCATCCGGGTCACCAAGGGTGACTACGACGACGACGACCACGACGGCGAGGTGTCTCACTTCCAGGCTCTCTCCAGCGCGTTGTCCGCTACGGTCGGGCTCGGGAACATTGGCAGCGTGGCGGTAGCGGTAGGTATCGGCGGGCCGGGCGCCATCTTCTGGATGGTCATGTGCGGCCTGTTCGGCATGACCAGCAAGTTCACCGAGTGCTCGCTCGGCCAGATGTACCGGCGGGTCGATCCCGACGGGCACGTTTCCGGCGGCCCAATGCGTTACCTGTCGGCCGGGCTCCGTGAGATGGGGCTGGGACCCCTCGGGGCGTTTCTCGCGGTGCTGTTCGCCGTGCTGTGCATCGGCGCCTCATTCGGCGGCGGCTGCGCGTTCCAGGTCTCGCAGTCTCGGCTGGCGGTCAACGAAGCGGTGACCGGCATGTTCGGCGTCGCGCCGGAAACGCTCGACGACCTCCGCTGGGTCTACGGCCTGGTGATGGCGGCCCTGGTGGGCATCGTGATCATCGGCGGCATCCGCCGCATCGCCGCGACAGCGGAGAAGATTGTGCCGCTGATGTGCGCGGTCTACGTCACGACCGCGCTGGTGATCCTCGGCATGAACGCCGATCAGATCGGCGCGGCGTTCGGAGAAATCTTCCAGCAGGCCTGGGCGAAGGATAGCATCTACGGCGGCGCCATCGGGGCCGCGATGCTCGGCATCAAGCGGGCGGCCTTCTCCAACGAGGCGGGCGTCGGCTCCGCCGCCATCGCGCACTCGGCGGCCCGCACCAACTACCCCGTCCGCGAAGGCATTGTCGCGTTGCTGGAGCCGTTTATCGACACGGTCGTGATCTGCACGATCACTGGGCTGGTGATCGTGGTGAGCGGTGTGGCGATCGACCCGGCCAACGCCGAGATCGTCAAGGCCGAGGAGGGCGCCACCATCACCAGCCTGGCTTTCGGGTCGGCCGTTGAGTGGTTCCCCTATGTTCTGGCGATCGCGGTGATCCTGTTCGCGTACTCGACGATGATTTCCTGGTCGTACTACGGCGAACGGTGTGCCACGTACCTGTTGGGGCCCAAGGCGTCGATGCCGTACCGGCTGGTGTTCCTCGTCGCGGTGTTCTTCGGCGCCGTGATCGACGCGAAGAACGTACTCACCTTCAGCGACCTGATGATCCTCTCGATGGCCATCCCGAACATGATCGGCTTGTACCTGATGAGCGGAAAGGTGAAGCGGTCGCTGAACGAGTACTGGGCCAAGTACAAGCACGGCGACTTCGGGCAGAGCGCGGCGTAGGCTAGCCGGCGGCCGCCGGCTGCTCGCTCGGGAAGTAGTCCCGCACCACCGCGTAGAACTCGTCGGCGGTTTCGATCGTCGCGACGTGCTTGCGGAACTCCCGCGCGCCGCGGCGGCCCTGGGCGTAGCAGCAGGCGTACTTCCGCATCAGCACGGCGCCCTTTTGCTCGCCGAACCGCTCCTTCACCAGCTCGAAGTGGTGGACCATCAACGCCCGCTCTTCCTCGAGCGTGGGGTCGGGGGGGATCGGCTCGCCGCGTAGCGCCGCCTGCGCCTGGGCGAACAGCCACGGCTTGTTGAGGCTCGCGCGGGCGATCATCACGCCGTCGACGTCGTAACGCTGGAACGCCTGCACGACCTTCTCGGCCGAGTCGAGGTCGCCGTTGCCGATCAGCGGGATCTTCTTCAGGAAGGGCTTCACCTGGGAGATCAGGTCCCAGTCGGCCGAGCCGCGGAACATGTCCGCCGCGGTGCGGCCGTGGAGCGTCAGCGCGGCGGCGCCGGCGTCTTCCACAATCTGGGCGACCTCCTTGGTGACGATCTTGTCGCGGGTGCAGCCGAGCCGCGTCTTGGCGGTGACCGGCGTCGGCGCGCAGGCCTTCACGACATGCTCGATGATCCGCCCCATCCGCTCGGGCTCGCGCAGCAGGTACGAGCCGCTGTGCGCCTTCTCGGTGACCTGCCGCACCGGGCAGCCGAAGTTGATGTCGACCACGCTCACGCGGTACTCTTCCACCAGCCGCTTGCCCACGCGGGCCATGATCTCGGGGTCGTTGTCCCAGATCTGGACCGCCAGCGGGCACGGTTCTTCCGCCACGCCCCACAGCCGGTCCGGGTGGGTGGCCTCCTGCTCGTCCAGCCAGACGAAGCCCTTGGCGTTGACCATCTCGGTGGCCAGCAGCCCGGCGCCGCCGAACTCGCGGACGATCTGCCGGAAGGCGTAGTTGGTGAACCCCGCCATCGGCGCCTGCAGCACCGGTGGGTCGACCAGGAGGTCGCCGATATGGAAGGGCGGCGCGATAGGCGGGGCGGCGGGCATCCCCCGATTGTAGCAGCCGTGGCCCGCTCAGAAACCGGACCTGGCGAGCGGCTCGAGCGACGCGGCCGACTCGAACCCGAGCGCCGCCGCGTAGTCGGCTAGCGCAACGTGGTAGTCGTACAACGCCTCGACGCGGGCGATGGCGGCCTCGGCCAGTTGCTGCTCACGCAGGTTGAGATTGAACAGTGTGCTCTGGCCCTCGCGGTACAGCCGCTCCTCGGCGGCCTGCATCCGCTCGGCGAGGGCGACCCCTTCGGTGGTTTGCGCTGCGCGTTCGGCGGCGGCCGTCAGGCCGACATGGGCGGCTTGGGTCTCGGCGGCGATCTTGTCGGAAGCGAACCGCGTCTTCGCGCGGAGCTGGGCGATCTTGCCGCGGAGCTGCCGCGCCTTGCCCAGCGCCTTGCGACGCTCAAGCGGGACCGACAGCAGCACCGAGGCCTCGAGCTTGAGTTCTGACTTGTCCCGCTTGGCGCTGGTCGGGGCGCCGACGTCCTGCGCGGCGAGCAGCCCGGCGTCGACCCGCGGCCGGGTCTCGTTGTTGGCCTGCCGCAGCAGCACCGCCAGCTGACGCCTGGCCAGCTGCAGCTCCTCGAGCTCGGGCCGGTTGGCCTGGGCGAGCGGGACGTCGGCCTGCTCGCCCCACGCCTCGGGCGCTAGCGCGTCGGGGAACGTGACGTTGGCCAGCGCGAGCGGAAGGACCACGGGGCGGCCGGTGTCGTCGCGGAGGAACAGCGACAGCTTCACCGCGGACTGCTCCAGCTTGCGGCGCGCGTCGGTCAGCTTGGCCTGCCGCGACACGATGATCCGCCTGTTGTCGACGATGTCGATCTGGGCCTTTTCGCCCTCGTCTACCTGCCGCTCCAGGTAGTCGGCCCGGTCGAGCCCTAGCTGCAGCACCTCTCCGGCAATCCTGTACGCGGCGGCGGAGGCGACCCACTGCCAGTACACGGCGGTGGCGTCACGCACCGAGCCGATGATCATCGCCCGGATCTCCGGTTCTACCCTGCCCCGTTCGAGCTGGGCCCGCCACAGCTCGGCGCGGTTCTCGTCGATGCCGCGGTCGCGCGCCAGCGGCGCGAGGAACCCGAGCTTGAACTCGCCCCCCTCGTTGGTCTGCCGCTCCTGGTACCACGGCTCAAAGTCGCCGCGGCCGACACGGTAGCCGGCGAAGGTCTCGCCGCCCCAGTAGGTGTCACGCTTCACGCCGATCTCGTGCCGGTAGTTCTCGTAGAAGTCGAGCGGCTGCGAGATGCTGGCGCCTTCCAGCTTGCGGTCGAACGCGCCGGCGGCGGCCAGCGCCTCGCCCGACGCGATCACCCGCGCCGCGACCGCCTGCTGCACAAGCGGGAAGTGGAGCCGCACCGAAGCCGCTAGCTGCTCCACCGATGGCGCGGAGACAGGCAGCGGCACCTCTTCCGGCTCACCAGCGTCGAGCGGCGGTAGCCGGAGCGTCTCCTCCTCTTCAGCAGCGTCCTCGCCGGGGACGGACGGGGCAGGCGCCTGGTAGGCGGCCGGTTGCACGTCGGGGATCGGGGTGGGAACGGCCGCGGACGTGGCGGGACGCGCCGTGCGGCAGCCGGGCGCAACCGCGGCCATGCTCACTGAGCAGGCAAGCACCCATTCCAACCAACGCATGGCGACACCTGCAGACCTACAAGGGGCGACCGGACACAACGCCCCGGACTTACAGGCACAATCGGCGTTACGCGTCCAACCGTTGCAGGCGGGCCATACCAGGCCGCAGAGCTTACCAGCGGCTGTTAAACCCTGCGGGTTGGCTAGATCTTGATCTTGGGTGGCTTGGGCGACTTGGCGTCCTGCTGGGAGCCGAGCGCCTGCGGGAATCCGTTCATCCGCCGCCACACCTCGTACCCGAGCGGCACTTGATCGAGCAGCACCCAGGCGTTGGCTCGGACGCCCTGCCGCAGGTACGGGTGCTCGGGCCAGGGCTGGTCGTCGGGGTCCGGCACGACGACGATCCGGAACTTGCCCAGCCCGTTGTCAGCCGGGTCGACAAACGCCACCTCGCCGCCGAAGGTGCCGACCGCCACGCTCGGCCAGCCCGAGAACTGAACCGCCGGCCAACCCTCAAACTGCAGCCGCACGTGGCGGCCCGCCGAAACGAGCGGCTGGTCATTGCCCGAGACCCACGCCTGCACGGCCGGGGTTTCGGTGTCGGGCACGATGCGGCAGAGCTGGTCGCCGGGCTTAACGATCGACGACGAGTCGAACACCGCAAGGTCCATGATGAAGCCGTCGCGTGGCGCCCTGACCTCCTGCGTTTGTTGGACGGCCAGCTTGCTCTGCTGGTCGAGCAGCTTCGAGTTCTTCTGGTTGATTTCTTCTTCGATCTTGTTGATGTCAATATCCGCTTTCGCGACGTCCGCCCGCGCTTTCTCGAGCTGCGACATCACCTTGTTGATCTTGGCCTGCCACTCCTGACGCTTCGACTCCCGCTCGCGGCGTTTTCCCTCGACGCCGCTGCGGGCGTTCTCGACTTCCTGCAGGGCGATCTGCACGCCGGCCTTGGCGTCGCGGTACTTCTGCTCGGTCTCCTGGGCCTTGAGCTGGGACTCGATGCCGTCGTTAAAGAGCGACTGCTTCCGCTCGTAGTCCGCCTCGGCCTGCCAGCGTTTGGCCTCGGCCGCGGTGACCTTGCTCTGCTGCGCGGCCAGCTTGGCGGAGGCCTGGTCGACAAACCGGTCGTAGGCCGCCACCAGCTCGTCCCTGGCGGTCTGCATCGCGGTGAGCTCTTCGCTGGTTACTGCGACGATGCGGAGGTTGTTGTCGCGGAGCTCGCGGGCCCGCTCCAGGCGCCCCTGGGCCACCTTCAGCTCTGCTTCGGCGTTGGTCACCTGCTGCTCCAGTCGGCTCAAGAAGAGCGGGTCCTGGTCCTCGATGCGGAACAGCAGCTGCCCTTTGGTGACGTAGGCGTTCTCGCGGACGCCCTCGCCACGCTCGGCAATCCGGCCCTTGATGGGCGCCTGGATCGACTGCTGACGCTCGAACGGGTCGAACGCGATGACTGAGCCCTCGCCACGGACCGATTGCTGCCATGGCGCTAGGAGCATCGTCAGGGTTGTCAGGACCAGGACCACCATCAACCACTTGCCGAGCCGCCGGACAAAGCCGGTCACCCTGGCCAGCCTGAGCGCGGGGAACTGGCTGGCGTCGTAGGCCGCCCGAGCCAATGCCCTGGGCCTCGTGTGGTCGCCGGTGGTGGAAGCTCCGCTGTTCTGCATTGCTATTCTCCAGTCTCTCTCGTGGCGCCCGCCAGCCCGGCGGGAACCTGTGCCTCGGTCAACGCGAGCACCGATCCGATCCGCTCCGCGAGATCGCGTCGTCCGGTGGTCACGACCAGCGTCCAGGTACGGTCGGCGTCCAGCAGCGCCTCGAGCGCGGACTCGAGCTGCTCGTCGGGGAGGCCGTCGAGGGTCCCGTCGACCAGCAGCAGCTTCGGGTCTGCCGCCACGGCGCGAGCGATCATCAGCAGCCGCTGCTGGCTGCCGCTCAGGGGCGCCGCGGCGGGCGTGAGCGGGGTGTCGATTCCCTGCTCAAGGCTGAGGCAGTCGTCGAGCAGGCCGACCGCTTCGAGCGCGTCCCGGCACTTGTTGGTGCCGACACGCCGCCGCCTCAGGTGGACGTTGTCGGCGATGGTCCCTTCGAACACCTCTGGTTCAGCGGCCAGCGCGATCGCGTCGCGAAGCACGTCGGGCCGCAGGTCCGTCGGCGCGACGCCGGCAATCGTGAGACGCCCCGCAGGAGGATCGACCGACCCGTACATCATGCCGCACAGGGTGGATTTGCCAGACCCGGCCGGGCCCACAACCGCCACACGGTCGCCGGCGGACACCTCCAGTGACAGTCCCCGTCCTAGCAGCCCACGGGCGCCCGGCACGCGGATGTCTCGCAGTGAGATGCGCAGCCCTTCCTCGGGGGTTTGGAATTGAAGCAGCCCGTCGTGCCGCTCGAGCGGCAGGTCGAACAGCACGCCCAGCTTGTCGACCGCCGCAACCAGGTCGTAGAAACCCTCGAGGTGCTTGCCGGTCTTGGCGAGCGACCCCAGGATCGTCGAGACGATGAGCTCGGCCGCGACGAGCTGGCCCAGCGAAAGCTGACCCTGGATGACCAGCCAGCCGCCGGCGCCGAGCAGGATGGTGCCGGCGACCGCCTGCAACCCCAGCACGAAAATGATCTGGCGGAACAGCACGCTGAAGTGCGACTGCCGGCGTTCCAGGTAGTTCGTGGTGAGGAGGCTCGCCCGGTCGGCGGCGAATTCGGCCCCACCGGCCGGTTTGAACGCGGTGCCGCAGCGGGTCAGGTCCTCGAACCAGGCGGTCAAGCGGTACTTGTACTTGGACTCGTCGATGCCGGTCCTGACCGCGCCGCGGCCCAGGGTCACCAGCCCGCCAACGACTAGGCCCATCAGGATCACGTCGAACCCGAGCAGCCAGGGGTGGTAGAACGCGAGCACGGTCATGCCGACCAGGGTCGCCAGCACCAGGTTCACGCCGTCCAGCAGCAGCTGCGCCACCACCTTCTGCAGCGTGACCACATCGAGGAACCGGTTGGTGAGCTCCGGTGCGTAGGCGCCCCCGAGCTTTGACTTGTCGATCGATGGGAGGCGGTAAGCCAGGTCGGCCGCGATGCGGGCGAATAGCCGACGCTGGATCACCTCCGCAACGTACGTCTGCATCGCCTGCATCACGCCGGCGAACGCGAGGAACCCGAACAGCAGGGTCGCCAGCACCACGACCGGCTGCAGCAGCCGGCCGAACGCGACCGTATTAACGAGCGCCTCGACCGCGATCGGCGTCGACAGGCTGAGGAGGCCCGCGACGAACGCGAATGCGAGGATGATCCAGATGTCGTCCCACTCGGGCCGCAGCAGCTCCGCGAGCCGGGCAACCGGCCGGTGGGCGAACCGCGGGTTGTGCGCCGCGTCGACGGTTTCGGCGTGCTCGACAATCAGCCACCGCCGCGGATCAGGGGACGCGTCGGCGGCTTCGGCCAGGGTCTTGGCCTTGGCCTTGGACTGGGCGTCGATCTCGCCTTCGGCGACAAGATCACCCGCTAGCAGCACAATCGGGCCCTCGCCTTCTCTCCACAGGCCTGCGACAGCCGCGCCGTCATCGGCCAGGCGCCGCGCCTCGTCGATACTGAGCGCGGCCTCCCTCGCCCGCAGGTTGAGGCTCTGGCAGGCCTCGGCCAGCCACTCCGACCAGCGGTGCGCCTCGTCGCCGGGCCATGCCTCTTGGGTCTCGCGGAGCAGCTGCTCGGCGCGGAGGTGCTCCACCGGCGCGCCGCACTCGCGGCTCAGCCGCACCAGCACGCCGGCGAGGGTGGAAACGGATTGGGACGGGGCGCGTTTCATTGGTTCCCCCGCGGCTTCGCAGCGTTGGCGCCATCGTCCGGTTGGTAGGCGAGCACCTCTAGCAGTTCCTCGATAGTGGAGTGCGACTCAACCGGGTGACGCAAGTGCTTGCCCGAGGTGACCGTGTAGCGATTCCGGCGTCCAAGGCGCTCGTGCTCCAGGAACCCTTCCTCCTCGAGCTCGTGCACAATCCGCTGCACGGCCCGCTCCGTGATCCCAATCCGGGCCGCGACCTCGCGGAGGACGAGGTCCGGTTCGCAGTACAGCACGACAAGCACGTGCGTGTGGTTCGTCAGGAAGGTCCAGGGCGCCGAAGACGCGTTCTTCTGCGCGGACTGTTGAGCGGATTGCAGGCGGGGCACAGGTCGGTTCCCTCGAAACGTAAAGCTATCAGATGGGCTTCCAAGGGAACTCTAAGACACGAACTGCATTTCGCCAATTGCGATTCGCTAAAATAGATTCCTCAAATTGCATTCGCAGGATTTCAACCAGTCGGCCGGCGCCTGCGGAGGCGGTGAATCCTCGTGATTTCTCGAGGATTCTGTCGAAACCGGCCACTTGCTGTGATCCAATTTGGGTACCGACCAGCCCTCTGCAGAGTTCCGAGGACACCACCCGCATGGGGGTGATTCAGGGCCGTCTGGGGTGGGCTTTGATCGCGAACCGCAGGTAGTTTTGTCCCTATCAGCGTGTAGGGGTGGACAAAACTCAAGGCTGCCAGCGGCACGCGGTTGGCGTTCGAAGCTGCTATTTCAGCGTGAAACGCATTCCGAGGCCGGAATTGAACCCCGACTTTTGTCCCTAAGGATCGATAGCGCCAGAACGGACAAAACTCTCGGCCGCGGGGCCTACCGAGTCAGCCCGCCCTGGAACGTCTGGGGGCGGGTGGGCGGCATGCGGGAGCCGCCGGTGGGGTTGGAGGCGGTCGCCGAAGGGCTGCTCGCCCGCGGGCGGTCTACCAGCATGGCGACCAGCCGGTTGGCGCCGATGTCGCCGGGGGTGGCGAGCTCGGTGTAGCGGGTGATCTGGCGGTTGTAGTCCTTGGCGATCTGCACGAACGCGCGGCGGTTGAAGGCCAGCAGCTGGAGCGCCTCGAAGACGGCGTCGCCGTTAGGGCTGCGGTTGCTGATCGATTGCAGGAAGGTCTGGGCGCGGGTGACGTTCGCCGCGGCCGCCACGAGCTCGGCGTGCCGGAGCGGGATGAGCTGGTTGAGGTCGCGCGCCTCCGCAGAGCTGCGGCCGGCGAACGCCTGGTCGTAGACGGTCTCGTACTCGTCGCACAGAGGCAGATCACCGGGCAGCGGCAGCGTTGCGGCGCCCATCATCGCGGCCAGCCTGCGTTGGGCCACGACCGCCGCGAGCTGCGACGTGCGGACGCGCGACTGCCAGATCGCCACGGCCTGGCGGATCTCCTCGTTCCGCCCGCCCAGGGCCTGGTTCTGGTTGTTCAGTTCCAGCGACTCGGCGAGGCCGAGGTAGTAGTCGGCCACGGCCGAGCAGAGGTCCCAGTAGGCGTAGATCCGCCGGGTCTGCTCGGAGCGATCGGAAGCGGTGGCGATGACCTGCTCCAGCCGCACCGGCGTGCCGGACAGCGGGGCATTCGTGGGGCCACGCATCATCCCCTTCATCAGCTCGTCAGCGCGGTAGGCGCGGGAAGAGACATTGCTGCGGGCCGCGGCCGGGGGGGCGAAGGGCTCCTGCTGCGCGGGGCGGGTTGGCTGGACGGATGGTGAGGCCGGGGGAGTGGCGGCCGGCGGCGTAGCGAGCGGGGCGGCGGCGCCGCCGCCGAACGGCTGGCTCCCGCCGAGCGGGGCGATGCCGGCCGGGGGCGGACTGGCGGGCAGGCCGCCGGTGGCCGCGGGCGGAACGGGGGCGGCGCCCTGCCCCAGCGCGAGTGGTGGGGTCGACGCGCCGTAGCGGCTGTCGACCTGCGCAGACGCCACCTGGCAGATGGAGATTCCTAACAGGCAGGTGGCTGCGAGTCGCATGTGCGCGGGTCCTTGCGCAGGGTCGGGGTGATCCGTAACACCGCCGACAACCTGCCAAGTGCTGGCACTAGCGTCAAGATCAATCCTCGCGGCCGTGCTAGCAACGCGGCCGCCGAGCCAACGGATCAGTCGAGTTCTTCGAGCCAGACGCGGAGCTCGTTCTCGTACTCGCTCGCCAGGTCGCCGCGGACGAGGGTGCGCTGGAATTCGGCCAGGCCGTCCAGGCCGGTGTCGGCGTCCTCGGCGCTGACATAGCGGAGCGTGGGGTCCGGCGCGGTGAGCCGCCGGCAGATCGTCATGAGGAGGTCGCTGTGGCGGACTTCGGCGGGGAGGATTTTCTTGAGCCGCTGGGGCAGCGCGCGCTTGGCCTCCAGCAGCTTGGCGAAGTCGTTGATGCCGGCGAACAGCGGCTGCCCGGCGAGGATCTCGATCAGCACATAGCCCAGGCTGCACAGGTCGGAACGGGGGGACTGCTCCTGCCGCTCCAGCACTTCCGGAGCGGCGTACTGCGGCGTGCAGGTGCGGTCCGGCGGCATGTTCTTGAGGTCGACCGCCGAGCCGATATCGATGATCTTCGCGTTGCCGGTGCGCTTGACCATGATGTTGGACGGCTTCATATCGCCGTGCACGATCTCTTCGCGGTGCAGCGCGGCAAGCCCCGCAAGGCACTCGCGGATGATCGCCACGGCCATGCCGGGCTTGAGCCGCGGGCGCACCGGGCCCGCGGTGACGATCACGTTATTGATGTACTCCCAGCGGCGGTTGCTGACCCGCTCGCGGGCGCGCTCCAGCATGCCCGCGGTGAGCAGGATGTCGAGGTCGTAGCCGTCGATCCACTCCATCTGCAGGATGCGGATGCGGTTGCGTTCGATGAAGTTCTGCACGTCCAGCAGGTTGTCGTGCTGGATCTGGGCGACGCGGCTGTTGATTGCCGCCATCTGGCGCATCGCGTCCACGTAGGCCCGCTCGTCCATGTAGCGTTCGGGCGAGAAGAACTTGAGCGCCACCGGCAGGGTGAACTGGTCGGAGCCGCGCTGCTCCGACAAATAGACGACCCCTTGCCCGCCCGAGCCGAGGATCCGCTTCATCCAGAGGTGCTCGGTCCAGCTCAGCTTCTCTTGCTGGATGAGCTCGTCGTACCGGGCGTAGAGCTCGTTCGGGCAGCGGTTGCCCTTCTGATCTCCTTGGAAGGAGATCGTGCGAGTCTGCTGCAGGATCGTAGTGCTCATGAGGGAAGGTCTTTCAGCCGGGTCGTGGTGTATCCGTACAGGGCCCCGCCTGAGGGGCAAACTCCGTTGTCGCTGCTCGCTTCCCTTCGATCCGTTCTCAAGTCTCCTCTAATTCTATGTCGCCCAAAAGTGCAGCGTCTACCTAAGTTTACGCAATATCGGGGCGTAACCTCAGCGGCCTTTCAGGTATCCGCGGAGCGAGTCCTCCGGGGTCGGGAACCCGAGCCGCTTGTCGACGAGGTTGAGCGGCGACTTCCCGTCGGCAAACCGCTGGAGGTTCAGGCAGAGCAGATCGGTCATGTCGTCGATGCGAGACGCCTTCTGCCCCCCCACGTGGGGCGTGATCAGCGTGCTGGGCGCGTCCCACAGCCGGCTCTCCACCGGCAACGGTTCGATCTCGGTGACGTCAACCGCGGCGCCCCCCAGGTGGCCCGACTCCAGCGCGTCGACCAGATCCGATTCGACCACCAACGGCCCCCGGGCGACATTCACCAGCACGGCGCCCGGCTTCATCAGGCCGAGCTGCTCAGCTGCAATCATGCCGCGGGTCTGGTCGTTGAGCGGGGCCGTGAGGATCACGACGTCGCACTGCGGCAGCAGCTGGTGCAGCGCGTCGTGTGGCATCAGTGTGTCGACCGTCTTCGGCTTGTCGCGTGGGTAGTAGTCGGTCGCGATGATTCGCGTCTTGAACGGGGCAAGCACGTCCGCCAGCCGCCGCCCGTTCGCGCCGAAACCCACAATGCCAACGGTCGACCCGCACAGGTCGCGGGTGGGCAGCCTGATGAACTCGCGTTTCTTCTGGGCTTCGACAAACTGTGGGATCGACCGGAGCAGGCCGAGCAGCAGCGCCAGCGTGTGGTCGGCGACCTGGTCTGCCAACACGCCCGAAGCGCTAGAGACCGTGATGCTCGAAGCAATGACCTCCGGCGTCAGGCAGTGGTCCATGCCGGCCGCCGACGATTGGATCCATTGCAGGCGGCCTGCGGAAACTGTTTCTGGCCACGGCACGGGGACCTTGGCGTGCCCGCAGTAGATGTCGGCCGTAGGGAGCAGCTCGGCGATTCGCTCCTGGCCGGCGTCCACCACTTCGAGTTCCGGGGCGGCGGCCTGAATCCGCTCGATGTGGCGCTGCTCGACGGGGTAACACAGGACGATTCTCACGATTGGCGCTGCCTCTGGTCGGTTCCCAGGCGGGCGACCGCTAGGGTCCGCTTGCGGGATAGTGTGGTTTTATTTCGCACTTTGGGCTACAATCCGGGCTTGACGCGAGCAGCCGCGGTGGGCGGTTGTTTCGACGGTCGAAGATCCTACCTGCCTCGACTAAGCTCGCCTAGCGACAGTAGTCCGGTTCAGGGCGCGTACGAGTCTACCACTCTGCCACGGTCAAGCTCGGACAGGCGGTCCTCTTGCCAGCGCCCAGGAACCAGCGGTCGGCTAGCGCGATCCCCTCCTTCGTCTGGGGCGCCACAAATAGGGAGTGTTTCGGTTGGGCACCACTAAGGCTCAATTGGGCGGATTGACCGTCCTCTGTATCGTGTTGATGCGGCTGGCAGCCGGCTACCACTTCTTCTCCGAAGGGATGAAGAAGTTTGAGCCGGACCAGATCAAGAAGACCGAGGGATTCCTCCGCGGCGCCACCGGGCCCATGGGGGACTACTTCAACTCCTTCGCGCCTGGCCCGCACCGCGCCTACGAGTTGCTAAACCGCCCGCACAAGTGGGACAGCCTCGCCGAAGAGGAGGAGGCGGAGATCAACAAGTGGCAGGGCGAGTACTCGAAGTACCTGGCCGAGGTCCGCAACCGGAACAAGCCGATCGAGGCGAAGAACAAAGAGATCGCCAAGAGCGGCGAAGGCGAGCCTGATGAGCTGGAGCTAGTTGACACGCAGTTCCCGCCGCACGGGTCCTACGGCGATTGGGCGCGGCAGATCGTGGCCGACTGGGAGGGCCAGCTCGAAGAGTTCGCCAGCCGGGCGAAGCTCGACGATCAGGGGCAGCACCTCGCCGAGCGGGCCTACCTCCGGGCCAAGATCAAGCTGGGCCAGTACCTCGAGTCGATCGAGCAGGAAGTCGAAGAGTACCAGCACGAGTTGTGGCGGCTGGAGGAGCTGAAGCACGAGGTCCACAACGAGGGGGGCAGCCTCCCCTACATGGACGACCGCATTGCCGATCAGCAGCGGTCGGCGGCCGCGACCCCGCTGCCGTGGATCGCCGAGGTTGGCGCGATCGAGAAGCGGCTGCACGAGGACTTGCTGGAGCTGGCGCCCGAGGGTGCCGAGCCCGAGAAAGTGGTCGCGGCGCTGCACCCCACGACCGAGCTCGACCAGGTGAACACGATCGTCACCTGGGTGGTGGTTGGGTCGGGCGCGTTGCTGTTCGTCGGCCTGTTCACCCGCGTCGCGGCGGTGGTGGCGGCCGGGTTCCTGTGCTCGGTGATCGCGACGCAGCCGCCGTGGGTCTACGGCGCCAACACGCAGTTCTTCTACTACCAGCTGTTCGAAGTCACCGGGCTGCTGCTGTTGGCCGCGGTCGGCGCTGGCCGCTGGCTCGGCATCGACGGCCTGATCGGGGCCTGCTGCTGCGGCGAGAAATGCGAAACAAAAACGACCTAGCACGCCTATAACTCCGTATACAACTCACCCAGGCGGCCCCCCGGCCGTTCTCCTGGCCCCCTTGGAGACGAAACGATGCATCTGACCGACGAAGAGCGGAAGATCGGCAAGGACAACTACGACCGAGTCATCGGCACGACCCGGCGCGACTTCTTCAAGGACCTGGGAGGCGCCGGGTTGGTGACCGGCGCCGCGGCCGGCGCATACTACTTCGGGTACAAGGAGACCATCGGCGGCGACCGGCTCCGGGTCGGCGTGATCGGCACCGGCGACGAGGGCAACGTGCTGATCGGCGCGCTGAACCCCGAGTACATCGAGGTCAAGGCGATCGCCGACCCCCGCCCCTACAGCCAGCACCGGGCCTTCCACGGCGACCAGTACAGCCCCTCGGCCGCCAAGGCGCGCAAGGGCCTGATGGCGGTCTACGGCTGGAAGTCGGAGGACGAGGCCAAGAAGAACGTCGACGTCTACGCCGACTACAAGGAGCTGCTCGAGCGCGACGACATCGAGGCGGTCATCATCGCCACGCCGCTCTTCTTGCACGACGTGGTCGCCATCGACGCGATGCGGTCCGGCAAGCACGTACTGACCGAGAAGCTGATGGCCCACAGCGTGCGGCAGTGCAAGGAGATGGCCCGCGTCGCAGAGAAAGAAAACAAGCTGTTGGCGACCGGCCACCAGCGTCACTACAGCATCCTGTACGCCAACGCGGTCGACACCATCCGCCGCGGCGTGATTGGCGACATCCACCACATCCGCGCCCAGTGGCACCGCGGCAACCTGCCCGGCAACGACAGCTGGCGGCCCGACCTGCCCACCGAGATGCTGACCCCGAGCCAGATCTCGGCGGCAGAACGGAAGGCGAAAGCCAACGGCGGCGCCGCTGGCCTGCAGGCGTGGCGCGACGAGTACCACATGCTCCGTGAGTTAGTGAAGTGGCAAGCGCAGCTTTCCAAGCTGAAAAACGATAGCAAAGCCAAGGAGTCGGATATCCTGGCCTGGGAACGGAAGGTCGCCCAGAAGGAGGCCCAGATGGACGACTACGGCCTCGACGCGACCAACTACGGCTACCGCGAGTACCAGGTTCCGGAGGGCGAGTACGTCTGCTCGCCGATCGAGGAGATGATCCGCTGGCGGTTGTGGGACCGCACCGGCGGCGGCCTGATGGCCGAGCTGGGCAGCCACCAATTGGACGCGTCGGGCATCTTCATCAGCTCGCAGTTCGACGGCAAGACCAAGGTCCGACCGCTGACGGTCACCGCGGTGGGCGGCCGGCATATCTTCCCGCCGAACCGCGACGTCGACGATCACGTCTACTGCACCTACGAGTACCCCGGTCGCGGCTACTTCGAAGACAACGACCCGAAAACCGAGCAGGTGGCCGACGAGAACAAGAAGGTCGTCGTGACCTACTCGTCCATCAACGGAAATGGCTACGGCGGGTACGGCGAGGTCGTGCTGGGGACCGAGGGGACCCTGATCCTCGAGCGTGAGCAGGAGACCCTGCTGTTCGGCACCCGAGGCACGTCCACCAAGGTCAGCGTCAACAAGGAAAACGCCCTGACCGACAGCTACGAGACCGGCGGCGCAGCGGTGGCGCAGTCGGTGGGGCAGCTCGCTTCGGCCGACGTCAGCCGCGGCTACACGGAGGAGATCGAGCACTGGGCCTGGTGCATCCGCAACGGCGAGCCCGCCTCGACGCTGCACTGCAACCCGAAGGTCGCGCTGGCCGACGCCGTTATCGCGCTGGTCAGCAACCAGGCGATCCGCGAGAAGACCCGCATCGATTTCGACCCCGAGTGGTTCGACCCGAACAGCGACGCGGTCCCCGAGGGCCCGGCGCCCAAGAAGGCTGACGACATCAAGGTGTCGGTCACCTAAGCGGGACCTGTAGCAACGCGACAATAGATTGAGCCCCGCGCCGGGCGGCTTGCCTGGTGCGGGGCTTTCGCGCGCCGCGTGGCGTCAATCAGCGATAGCTGCCGCCCGCAGCAACTCGCCTGCCTTGTACGAGCTGCGGACCAGCGGACCGGAGGCGACGCCCTTGAAGCCCATCTCGCGGGCGGCGTCGGCCCAGGCGTCGAAGGTGGTCGGCGGCACGTAGCGGTCGACCGGCACGAAACGCTCGCCGGGGCGGCCGGGCGCCAGGTACTGGCCGAGAGTCACGAGGTCGACTTGGGCTTCGCGTAGCCGCCGCATTGCCTGCAGGATCTCGTCGTCGGTCTCGCCGAGGCCGACCATCAGGCTGCTCTTGGTCACCATGTCGGGGCGGAGCTGCTTGGCGTGGGCGAGCACCGCCAGGCTCTGCCCGAACGATGCCCGGGGGTCCCGGATGGCGCCGTCGAGCCGCTCGACGCACTCCACGTTGTGCGCGAACACGGACAACGGGGAATCGGTTAGCAGGTGCTCGAGGGCCGCCAGGTCGCCGGCCAGGTCGCTGCCGAGGAGCTCAATCGTGGTGTGGGGGCAACGCTCGTGCACCGCCTGGACGCAGCGGCGGTAGTGGTCGGCGCCGCCGTCGGGCAGGTCGTCGCGGTTAACCACCGTGATGACTACGTGCGCCAGCCGCATCCGCTCGACGGCGTCGGCCAGCTTGTGCGGCTCGTCCGCCTCGGGAGCGGCGGGCGCCTTGAGCGTCTGCACCGAGCAGAACCGGCAGCCGCGGGTGCACTCCTTGCCGGCCACCATAAAGGTGGCGTCGCCGCTGGCCCAGCACTCGTGGATATTCGGGCAGCGGGCCTCCTCGCAGACGGTGTGCAGCTCGTTGGTCTGCACCACGTTGAGCGTCTTGTTGAACACCGGCAGGCCGCCACCGCTGGGGGGCTGGCGGCGGAGCCACTCGGGGAGACGCGGGCGGGTGGGCTTGGCGGAGGGGAGGTTCGTCACGCCCCTTATCGTAAAACAGCGGGGGACGCGCGGCAATCCGCGCGTCCCCCGAGAGAGTGGTTCATGCTGAAGCTACAGGTGGCTCAGCCGGTCAGCCCCTCGAACAGCGGCGTCGACAGGTACCGCTCGCCCAGGCTGCACATGATCGTGACAATCCGCTTGCCGGCCATGTCCGGGCGGGCCGCTACCTTGGCCGCCACGCACATGTTGGCGCCGCTAGAGATGCCGGCCATGATGCCCTCCTCCTTGGCCAACCGGCGGGCCCAGAGGAAGGCCTCCTCGTTGGTAACGGTCACGACCTCGTCCACCAGCGACGTGTCGAGGTTGCCCGGGATGAAGCCGGCGCCAATGCCCTGGATCTTGTGCGGTCCGGGAGAGCCGCCGCCGATCACGGGCGAGTCCGCCGGTTCGACGGCGATCGCCTTGAACGCCGGGTTCTGCCCCTTCAAGTAGCGGCTGGCGCCGGTAATGGTGCCGCCGGTGCCCACGCCGGCCACGATGGCGTCGATGTTGTGCCCGCTGTCTTCCCAGATCTCCGGCCCGGTGGTGGCCTCGTGGATGGCGGGGTTGGCCGGGTTCTCGAATTGCTGCGGCAGGAAGGTGTTCTCGCCCGACTCGGCCAGCTCGGCCGCCTTGCCGATCGCGCCCTTCATGCCGTCGGCCGCCGGGGTAAGCACCAGCTCGGCACCCATCGCCCGCAATAGCGCCCGGCGTTCCAGGGACATCGACTCGGGCATCGTTAGGGTCAGCTTGTAGCCCTTGGCGGCGCAGACAAACGCCAACGCGATGCCGGTGTTGCCGCTGGTTGGCTCGATGATGTGGGTGTCGGCGTTGATCTTGCCGTCACGCTCGCCGGCCTCGATCATCGCGGCGCCGATCCGGTCCTTGACGCTGTTGAGCGGCTGGAAGAACTCGCACTTCGCGAACACCGTGGCGTGCCCCTCCGGGACCAGCCGGTTGATCTTGATCATCGGCGTGTCGCCGATGCAGGTGGCGGCGTTGTCGTACGTGCGATTGCGTGGCATGTCAGAAAGTCCCTTTTGAGTCGATGAGTCCGTGACGCGGGTAGCCAGCGATTATCGGCTTTTTAGCCGTGCTGGCAACCCAGAACGACCGCCGACGAGGCCGCCCTGGTGGCGGCGGTTGGGCGACCGACGGACAGACCGCGGCCCCGCAGGTGGCTAGTCCTCAGCGACCGTCGTCCGCAGGTAGGCCAGCAGCACAACCACGGCGCCCAGGATCGACATGATCCAGCCGCTCGGGCGGACGAACGAGTCGCTGCTCGCGAACAGCAGCGTCGACAACGCCCCGCCCACGAACGAGCCGACCACGCCGAGCGTTATGGTCATCAGCCAACCCAGACGTTGGCGGCCCGGCATCAGCAGCCGCGCGATTGCTCCGACGGCAAGCCCGAACAGGATCCACGAGATCACTCCGAAGAGGTCCATGGCGGTCGCTCCTGGGGAGGTGAGAGAGGGCTCCCTCATTCTACCCCCGCGCGGCCGACCGCTCCAACGATCGTGGGTCGCCTACACGGCGAGCCGGCAGTCGGGCTCGGCAATCGAGGGCGCCAGCTCGGGGTCCGCCTTGCGGAGCAGCGTCTGACACTCGTCCGAGAGGTGGCAGAGCGTCACCGACTTGCCCAGGTTACGGTACTTCTGGCAGACGCCGCTGATCGCCTCGAGCGCCGAGTGGTCGTAGACCTTCGTGTGCTGGAACTCGATCGTCACCTCGTCCGGGTCGTCAGCCGGGGTGAACAGCTCACGGAACGAGGTCACGGCGCCGAAGAAGAGCGGGCCCGTCAGCTCGTACCGCTTGACGCCGTTCTCCACGGATACTTCGGCGTCGATGTGGTGCGACTTCCGCCACGCGAACACCAGCGCCGAGATCACTACGCCCGACGCCACCGCGACCGCCAGGTCTGAAACGACGGTGATCGCAGAGACCGCCACGATCACCAGGAAGTCGCTTGCAGGGATGCGGTTCCACAGGCGGAGTGATGTCCACTCGAAGGTGCCGATCACCACCACGAACATCACGCCCACCAGCGCCGCTACGGGGATCAATCCGATGCAGTTCCACAGCGGCGGGAACACGATGAAAGCCAGAAGCGCCAGCGCCGCGGTGATCCCCGACAGCCGGTGGCGCCCGCCCGAGCGGATGTTGATCATCGACTGGCCAATCATGGCGCAGCCGCCCATCCCCCCGATCAGACCGGCGAAGATGTTCGCGGCCCCCTGCGCCATGCACTCCCGGTTGGGCGCGCCGCGGGTTTCGGTGAGCTCGTCGATCAGCGTCAGCGTCATCAGCGACTCGATCAGTCCGATCGCCGCGAGCGTCACGCCCAGCCCCAAAACGATACCCAGGCTCTCAAGATTGAGGGGGATGCTGGGGATCGCAAACCGACCCGCCTGGCGGCTTGGCGCCGACTGGGTCACCTCAATCTGGCTGGCGGCGATCTCCCGGCCACGTTCGTCTACCTGCGAGACCAGCAGCTGCGGCTTCTCTTGCTCGAACAGGCGGGCCTTCTCGGTCTTCTCCTGGGCCACCGCGTTCATCTCGCGCACCGAGTCGTTGACCGTGACCGACTCGATGGGCGTCAGCTGCACCAGCAGGGTGGTCGCCACGATCGCGGCAAGCGTGCCGGGCACGGCGCGGGTCAGCTTGGGGAGCAGGTAGATGATGGCCATCGTCAACGCGATCAGCGAGAGGGTGATCGCCATCTGCCCGCCGCTGAGCCACTCGCCGGCGACCGCGAACGCCCGCTCGTGCTCGTCGAACACGACGCGGTGGTTGTGCTTCAGCTGGCCGAACTGCGACATGCCGATCACGATCGCCAACCCGTTGACAAACCCGAGCATCACGGAGTGCGGCAGCAGCCTGACAAACTTGCCGAACCGCAGCACGCCGCACAACATCTGGATCACGCCGCAGGCGATCACCGCAGCGAACAGGTACTCGAGGCCGTGCAGCACGACGAACGCGGTCATCACCACTGCCATCGCGCCGGTAGCGCCGGAGATCATCCCGGGCCGCCCGCCGAAGGCCGACGTAACGAATCCGACCACAACAGCGGCCCACAGGCCGACCGACGGGTCTACCCCGGCCACAAACGCGAAGGCAATCGCCTCGGGCACCAGCGCCAGCGCGACCGTCAAACCGCTCAGCAGTTCGTTCTTGAGATTGATTTCGCGTTTGATCAGCAGGTCGAACAGCATTCGTCTCTTACAGCAAGTTTGCGGTTGGCGAGCACTCTCCACACCGATCACGGGCGCACAAGAATGCTGGTCATCGGGGCGCGGTTTCAGCGGTCGAAACCGGCCGTGTGGTGCGACAACCCGTGCCAGGCGGCGGCGGGCTGTCGCTGGAGGTGGGAGGCTAAGGCGGGGACTCTCATCGCTCGGGAGGGCACAGCTTAGCCTGCCAGCGAGCACGCGGGAAGCCGGAATCGAGCGGCGCCGCGACGCATCGGCTGGTATGGCACGCGCATACCGTGTCTTCCGCGTGCGCAGAAACGCTAAATCCAGCTGTGCGTATCTGCGCGATACGCGTGCGCACAATCGCGTAGGAGCGCACGTAAATGATGCCTAGACTGCACCATAGAGGAGAGCATGCACGCGATTCGTGGGGCTGGGCGTCTGGAACGGATTGACGCCCCCCGCCGATCGACTTCCGCAAATGAGGTGCGACCGAATGCAATACGCAACACCCAATCGCCGCCAGCGCGGCTTCACCCTGGTCGAGCTGCTGGTAGTCATCGCGATTATCGGCGTGCTGATCGCACTGCTTCTTCCCGCGGTGCAGTCCGCCCGCGAGGCCGCGCGACGCATGAGCTGCACCAACAACCTGAAGAACATCGGGCTCGCCTGCCTCAACTATGAGTCGGCCATCGGCACGCTTCCGCCGGGCAGCATCAACACCCAGGTTCAGCAGGGAAGCGGCTTCGGATGGATGGTTCACATCCTGCCGTATGTGGAGGAGGCGAGCGTCAGCCGCCAGGCGATCGAGCGCTACACCAACTCAGAGGACCCCGACGCGTACGGCAGCAACATGGACGACCTCAACCAGCTGCTGCTGCCGATGTACCTCTGCCCGTCGGACCCCGACCTCAAGAACCAGCAGGAGAAGTTCGGCAACGCCGCCCGTAAGGGCATGAGCTACGCCGGCGTGACCGGTTCTTTCTACAGCCGCACCGGGTACTGCCCGTCGACGCGCGAGAACGACACCTACTGCGTGGCCGCCAGCGTGAGCGGACTGCTCGGCCCCAACAACTTCGATGGCCTGCTGGTCATGGACTGGCCGATCGCGTTGCGGAAGGCCACCGACGGCCTCAGCAAGACCTACATGATCGGCGAGCGGACCTACCAGATCCGCGCGTGGATGATCGGCGCCTACTGGAACCCGCCGACCATTCCACCGAAGCCCCGCCGCAGCACCAGCGACGACCCGTTCGTCCCGGACGGGCCGCAGCCGTCGGCCGCGTTCTTCGCCTGCAAGAACATCAACGATACCGCCCTGCTCAACCACGACCCGCTGACCGGCTGCTACAAGGCGCACGACAACAACGCCGGCGACCGCCCCGCCGTGGCGGACAGCACGCCGCGGACCATCACCGTGAACGACCTGCCATTCGCCAGCCGGCACGTGGGCGGAGCGAACTTCTGCTTCGGCGACGGCAGCGTGCACTTCGTTCCGGAGAACATTGACGTCGCGGTCTACCTGGCGCACGGGTCCCGCAACGGCGACGAGACGGTCGTCGACAACTAGCGCTCCTACCTGCCCCTCAATAGGCCCCACCAAAGATGATGCCACGCGTCTGCCGCCTGATCTGCCTGGCCCCAATGCTGATCGGCCTCGCCGGCTGCGGTGAAGCCTCCACCTCGCAGGCGGTTACCGGAACGGTCAGCTATCAGGGATCACCGCTAACCAACGGCGCGTTGGCGTTCTACCCTGCCGAGGGGCGGCCAATCCAGGCGGCTATCCAGTCTGACGGCGCCTACGAGGCCGACCTGCCACCCGGCGAGTACCGGGTGACCGTCATCGTGGGCGTGGACCTGCCGCCGGGCTGGAAGGACGGCGACCCGCTGCCGCCGCCTTCCGTGAAGCTGCCTCCCGCGTACACCAGCCGCGTCCGCACCCCGCTGGTGGCGAATGTCTCGGCCGCGCAGGCCGAGCCGGTCGACTTCACGCTCTAACGTCTTGGCCGTCTAGCGGCGACGCGACGAGTTCCGGCTCGACGAGTTCTGCGCCTGGTTGCTCGACCGTGAGCGGCTGCTGCTCGCTACGTTGCTCCGACGCCGGTTGCGGTACAGGTTGTCCACCACCTGCCCCGCGGGCGGCTGCACAAAGATCTTCGGGTCGTCGATCACCCAGGGCGTCGACCAGCTGCGGCCGTTGTCCCAGTTTGCGACGTTAAAGAAGAAGTTGTTGAACGTCAGGCACCGCCAGCTGTAGGCGTACGAGCTCATCAGGTGGTCTTCTTCGGTCAGGTCCTCGATGCCCTCCTTGGCGTAGTAGTGCACCATGCCGTCGGGCGTGAAGGACATGCCCATCGTGATCCAGCCGGGCTGCTCGATCTTGAAGCTCCGCGCGTCCTGTCCGCGGTTGTTCGCCCGCACGGTGATCTGCGCGTAGTCCGCCTCGATGTTCCGCGAGGTCTCGCTGCGGAACAGGATGAACATGCCGGGCCAGTAGGGCTCGACGTCGCCGTCGGGCTTGCGGCCGCGGCAGTCCGCCCGCATGCCGAACGACGGCCCCGAGCGGTTCTCCCACTGATCGAACGACGGCAGGTAGACCCGCACGGTGCAGCTGGGCTGCCAGCTCACCGGGATTGACCGACCGAGCCGGCGGTCAAACTTCATCAGCAGGTCGTCCTGCATCTGCTCGCCAGACAGCTTGCCCGGAATGCCCGACAGACGGGTCTGCATCATCAGGGCGCCGGTGCTGCCCAGCAGGCCGCCGGGCGGCGTATCGACCCGTTTGACCACGTCGGGGGTTCCCCGTTTGCCCCCCTCGTGCCACAGCTTGTTGTTCGAGTAACCACCGGGGCCGCGCTGCCGCTCGTCCTGCTCGTAGCTGCTCTTGGGCAGGTTCAGGCGATAGGACCAGCTGGGGTCCTCAAAGTCGTCCGAGCAGTCCTCCAGGAACACGCCCGTGCCGGGGACAAACGTCTCGGCCACGGCGGGCCCCGCTAGCATCGCCGCAGCGGCGAAGACGGTCAGGCGGAAAGTCAGTTTGCGCATCCTTGCATCCCCCCGGGGAAGTTCCGATTTCGGTTGTCCGGCGCAGCCCTGCGCCCGCACGGTTTAACTTGTCGGCACGACCCTCCCGATGGTTTGAGTCCGGATGCACAACTTGTCCACGACCGCCGCGAAATCGTCGTGCTGTCAGCGACTAGCGGAATCGGTTCCGGGCGTTCAAACCCGCCGGCAGATGCGGCGAGAGTTTATTGCAAGTGCTTCTTGGCAAAGCGCTTGCGATGAGCCGGCGGCAGCTTATCGCCACGCTAAATCCGCCTGATCAACGCCGCTGTACCAGATCTCAGCTGGATGGTGCACTTGTTCCCATGATGTGCTATCAATCTGCCGCATGCCCTTGCACCGACAATCGAAGCCGCCCTCCGGACTACCCAGCGAGGCCCGCGTGCTGGTGATTGGAAACAGCGCCGCCGGCAAGAGCACGTTGGCCCGGCGACTGGCGAGGGCAGTCGGCGGCCCCCACATCGAACTCGATGCGCTCCACTGGGGGCCCAACTGGCAGCCCCGCGAAGACTTCGCCCGTTCGGTTGACGAGGCCTCTCGCGGGCCGCGGTGGGTGGCGGACGGCAACTACAGCAGCGTGCGACAAGCACTCTGGCCGCGGGCGACAACCGTGGTGTGGCTCAACTACAGCCTTCCCCGCACCTTCTGGCGGGGCCTGCGGCGGACGGCGCACCGCTGGCTCACTCGTCAGGAGCTTTGGAGCGGCAACCGCGAGTCGATCCGCACAACGCTCTTCTCACGCGACTCGATCCTGTGGTGGATCCTCGCCACCCACGCCAACCGCCGGAGGGAGTTTGCCAGCCTCCGAGCCACGAGCGAGTTCTCGCAGCTAACGTGGATCGAATTTACATCGCCCCGGTTGGCCGAGGAATGGCTAGGCGCACTTGAAGCGAGTTGCGGCTAGCATCCGCCGGCCCTACGAGCGGCCGAGCGTTGGCGGCAGAACGTCGGACCCGCTACACTGGCGGCCGCACGCGGCAGAGCCCCTTACCAAGCTTGCCGAATCCGCGGTTCGCCCGCGTCTCGGCTCTCTGGGGTTACCCCAGGGCAGATTGAAGGGTTCGCGTTTCAGCGCGTGAGGTGCCATGCGCGCCTACGCATCGTACCTCACGCCCGACCAGACTCGTTGGTGGGGCTCCGCCGCGGCGCCTACCATGCTTCCCTCACGCACGCAGGTCACGCCACCGGTGGAGTGCACGCGGAACAACCTCGCCCGCGCGCTCGCCTCGGCTATGGCCGCGGGGCCAGTTGAGACCGACGCCCTGATGGAGCGGGCGTCCCGACTGTTGGGCGATCAGGAGCAGCACAAACGCTTGAGCTGGCTCCGTCCGCTCACGCGAAGGGTCGAAGCGGAGTTCGGCGCCGGCCCGCGCCCCCGGGCGGCTGCCCTAGCGGAGTACTTGCTTTGCGATGAGGGCTTTGAACGGGCGTTCCAGAAGCATGCCCCCTGGCCGGTAGGCCTGGTCAGCGCAGCACCCGCGATGGCGCCGATCCCGGACGCGGCCGATTGGCGGGTGGCGCCACTCACGACTGTCGGCCAGGCAGCGTCTTGGCTGGGGCTGTCGGTCGGTGAGCTCCGTTGGTTTGCCGATTGCCGAGCCTGGGAGCGGCGCCGGCCCGCGGGGCCGCTGCGACACTACCAGTACCGCGGACTCACCAAGCGGTTTGGGCAGACCCGCCTGATCGAAGCCCCCAAACCGCGGCTGAAGGCCCTGCAGCGGCAGGTCCTGGAGAGAGTGCTCGACCGCGTCCCCCCGCACGACGCCGCGCACGGGTTTCGCCGCGGGCGGTCGGTCGGCACGTTCGCGGCGCCCCATGCAGGGCAGCGGGTGGTCCTGAAGATCGACCTGCAGGATTTCTTCCCGTCGATCGCGGGCGCCCGGGTTGCGGCCCTGTTCCGCAGCGTGGGCTACCCGGAGCCGGTCGCCGACGTGCTGACCGGGCTGTGCACCAACTCGGCGCCACCCGACGTGTGGGCCGAGGGCCCGACGTCACGCGCCGCCGCGCAGCAGCGTCGGCTCTACTCGGCACCCCACCTGCCGCAGGGGGCGCCCACCTCGCCCGCGTTGGCGAATCTGATTGCCTACCGGTTGGACTGCAGGTTGGCGGCGCTCGCCAAGTCGGCCGGCGGCGTCTACACCCGCTACGCGGACGACCTGGCGTTCAGCGGAGGCCAGGAGTTCTTAAGGTCGGTTCACCGGTTCAGAACGCACGCCTGTGCGACGGCGATGGAGCAAGGTTTCTCCGTCAACCACCACAAGACGCGCGTGATGCCGAGCAGCCAGCAGCAGCGGATCGCCGGGCTGGTGGTCAACGAGCGTCCGGCGGTGAGCCGCGTAGAACGCGGCCGACTCAAGGCGATCCTGAGCAACTGTATCCGCCACGGCCCAGAAAGCCAGAACCGCGACGGCCACGCCGACTTCCGCGCCTGTCTGCAGGGGCGTGTGGCGTGGGTGGAGATGGCCTGCCCTCCGCAGGGCGCCAAGCTGCGGAGCTTGCTTGATCTTGTTGACTGGACGGCGACTAGGAAGCGTTGAACCACGAAGGGTAAGACGCCGACTTAGAGCCTCTCGCGGCCTTTGTGGTCAATGTCAAGCCTTTGATGACGGGTGACTTCACTCGCCGTAGCCTTCGAGTGACGACGCTTGCGAGCCTACACGTCGGGGTCCCCACCGTCTGGCAACGATCGCTGAGCCTCTAAAGATTCGGACGTTGCTAGAATTCTGTGGCTGGTCGGAAAGAGCTAATAACTGATGAGCAGCAAGCCTAACCCCTATCAGTCGCCGGCAGCGGTCGATGAACCTTCGCTACAATCACACCGGGTAGCCAACGTTTGGTATGGCTTGTTTCCGCTGTACTGCCTCGGGTGTTTCGGTGTGATTGCTTGGCTATCGATTCCAGCGGGGATTGCGTCGCCCCACCTGCCGAATGATCACCCGGGACACGTTGCCCCTTTGGCTTTCGGGGCGGTCTTCGCCGGGATGATGCCGATCCTGGGGACAGCCGCGGCCACCGTTTGGATAGTCTGGCGGCGTGGGGGAAGCGTTCGCGACCGTCTCGGCTGGACCTTCCTCGCGTGGATGTTCCCGCCTTTGGGGTGTCCCCTTGCCTACTTTCTGACGAAGCCCGCTACGCCGTCTCGTAGCCCTTCCGCTGCGGGCGGCTGACGAAGGTGTTGGCCTGCGCGTCGCCCACGAACTGCTGCGTGGCGGGATCGTACGTGAGCGTGCGGCCCAGCCGCATCGCGATGTTGACCGCGTGACAGATATTGAGCATCTGGTTGTGGCTCGCCACGTCGGAGATGGGTGTTTGACGGCTCTTCACGCAGTCGAAGAAGTCGGTCATGTGCGACCTCGGCTTCGCGCGTCCGTACAGGGTCTGGAACGGGTCGTCCGGCAGCGGTTTTTCCTCCAGGGCCTCGACCGGGGCGCCGACCAGCTTGCCGCGGTTGACGAGGAAGCGGCCCTCTGAGCCGGTGAACATGATGCCGTTGTCAAAGCCGAGGTCGGCGTCGGCGGTGTCGCGGACGTCCATCTCGACGCCATCGGCAAACGTGCAACGCACGTGGAACGCGGTCGCGGCGTTGAATCGGTCGTCCAACGCCGGCACGCCGTCGACAAACTCGACCGGGTGCGTCACCGAGAGGGGCTCGATCTTCACGTGACCGATGCCGCTCCGCAGCTTGTCGAGCGCCAGCATCGCGATGTCGACGTGGTGCGCGCCCCAGTCGGTCAGCTTGCCGCCGGAGTACTCGTACCACCAGCGGTAGTAGTGGTGCGCACGGCTGAACGGGTGCCCGGCGCCCCAGCCGCTGGTGTCGGTGATGGAGGGGGCTTCGCGGTACTCGACCACCGGGCACTGGCCGAGCCACTTCTCCCAGTTGAGGTGCTTCGGCGGCGCGACCGCGGGCAGCGGCGTCGCCTCGCGGGAGCCGCCAATGCAGACCGTGACGCGGCCGACGTCGCCAACGCGGTTGTCGCGCATCATGGCGGCGGCGTTCACAAACCGGCTGCCCATCTCGGTGCGCTGCTGGGTGCCGACCTGGACCACCCGCCCCGTGCGCTCGATGGCCCGCTCGATCTGCGCGCCCTCGGCGATCGTGAGCGTGAGCGGCTTTTCGCAGTAGACGTCCTTGCCAGCGTCGAGCGAGTCGATCACGTGCTTGGTGTGCCAGTGGTCGGTCGAGCCGATAATCACCACGTCGATGCGGGGGTCGTCGAGCACCCGCTGGTAGTCCTCGTGCACCGTCATGTCGATCGGGCGGCCCCGGTCGCGGTGGGCGTCCATCATCTTCTGCCAAGCACGGCCCGCCTGGGCCGCGTCGACGTCGGCTATCTTGGCGCACGGACCGAACTCCACCCCCTGCGGGCCCAGTGCGGTGTGGAAACGGATGCCGGTCCCGATGAATCCGATTACGGGCTGCTCGTTAGGCGAGGTCGAAGGACCTTGGGCAACCGAGGCGCCGGGGTGAAACGCGTTGAGCGCCGCGGCCTGCGCGGCGACGGCGCCGGTCGAGGCCAGAAACGTGCGTCGGTTGATTCCCATGATGTGGTGGAGGCCCAGGGGTTCGAGAAGGTGGGTCGCGGCCGGCGTCGGTACGTTTCGCTACGGGGCTAAGTCAACCGCGGTTCACGGCGCGGCGTCCAGGCCCTCGGTGGTCTGCACGATACGCTTGATGGTGCCGTCCTCGTTGTAATGCAGCCGGTCGATGCAGACCGAGCGACGGAAGCTGCCGCCGGTGCTGGGCGCCTGGACCAGTCCGTTGTGGTAGAAGAAGTAGTCCTCGCCCTTGAAGTTGATGATGCCCTGGTGGATCGTGTTGCTGTTGCCCGCCGCTTCTGCCAGTAGGCCGCGGTACTTCCAGGGGCCGGTGATCTTGTCGGACGTGGAATAAGCAGTCTTCTCCGGGAATCCGGTGGCGTAGGACAGATAGTAGGTGCCCTCTCTCTTGTGGATCCAGGGCGCCTCGGTGAAGGCGTGCACCTCTTCGTCTGGGATGACCTGGATCTCGCCGTCAAGCTCGGTCATGTTCGGTTTCAGCTTGGCGTAGTAGCACTTCTGGTTGCCCCAGAACAGCCACGCCTGGCCGTCGTCGTCGATCCACACGGTGGGGTCGATGTCGTCCCAGCTGATGCGGGTCGCTTTGGTCATATCGTTGGTGACTAAGGCCGAGCCGCGGGCGTCGATGAACGGGCCGGTGGGCGAGTCGGAGACCGCGACGCCGATCGCCTTGCCGCGGTGCGAGTCGTTGTGCTGCACAGTAGCGAAGAAGTAGAACTTGCCGTCCTTCTCAATCACCTCCGACGCCCAGGCGTCGCCGACGGCCCACTCAAAGTCCTTGGGCGAGAGCGGAGAGCCCTCCGGTTTCCAGGTCTTCAGGTCCTGGCTGGAAAAGCAGAGCCAGCGGAACATGCGGTAGTGCTCGTCCGGCTTGGCCTCGTCCTGGCCGCAGTACAGGTAGACGGTGTCGCCGACGACGAGCGGCGCCGGGTCGGCGGTGAACACGTCGGTGATGATCGGGTTGGCGGCGCCGGCGGTGGAGGCGAACGCCAGGAGCAGGACGAGCGGATTCAGATGCTTCATAGCGGGTGGTCGACAAGGCGGTGAGACAAGCGTCAGCGTCCCGACGCTAACCCCACCAGCATAGTTGGGCGAAGCTGGCGAAAACAGACCCGCCGCCCGCAGCGTCAGAACCAGAGCCGCAACCCCACCATCGGCCCCTGCAGCTCGGCCTCGCCGATCCGGCGGTAGTCGTAGCCGCCGAACAACTCCAGCCGGTCGGTGGTGACCCCCAGGGTGGCGGCGCCGTGCAGCATCTCGGCCTCGCCGACGCGGCCCATGTCGAGCTCGGTCGAGAACACGAAGGGCCGGCAGGGGGCGAAGTCGGCCTTGACCGTGAAGTTGACGCCGGCGTTGGTCTCGACGGCGTCGCCCAACCAGTTCACGCCCAGTCCGACGCGGACTAGCGAGTGGTCGGTCTCGACAACTCGGTACATCGCGTTGAGGTCGCCGATGTGCAGCTCGTCGTACCCGCCTGCGGGAAGCGACTCGCGGTAGGCGTCCCAGTGAAAGTCGAGGCACCACCCCATCGAACCCTCTACCTGTGCCGAGAGCCCCTGACGCGACAGGCCGTCGAAGTCGCTCCCCAACTCAAACCGGACGGCGCCCAGCCACGGCTTCTCGAGACCGGCCGGCCGTACGTTCAGAAAACCCTCCGCGCTGCCCGCGTACGGGAAGCACGCGAACGATCGCCGAAGCTCCGGGGTGTAGGGCTCCGCGGGAGGCGCCGGAGCGGCGGGCACATACGACGGCGCCACCGGCTGGTACACACTCGGCTGCTCGACGATGTAGGTGGTATGGCACGGGGTGCTCCAGAACGCCGGACCGGCAAATCCCCAGCCGCCGCAGGAGGACGGGGCGAACCCATGGCCGCCACGCGGCCGACGCCTGTGGCGTGCCGGCGCCGGTTCGTGCCGATGCTCACGTGGCTCGGGCGCGGGGCGCGTCTCGTGGCGGGCGACTTCCAGCTTGCCGCCGCTTGGCTTTGGCTCGGAGGGGGCCGGCGTCGAACCACGCGCTGCCGACCGGGCCTTGCTGAGTTGACCGGCCCCGGCGTGGCCTGAAGCCGCCGCTAGCAGGGCCGCGGCGTAGCAGAGGTTGAGCAGCAGCAGGGTTTGAGGTCGCATGGCAGCACTCCGTTTGCCGAGGTTCCAGGTCCGTTGACCTCACCCTATGGCAACGCGGGCGCCAAACCGCGTAGAGAGCCGTTTTTACGGTTGTTTCGGTGCTTGGCCGTCGTATCGTAGCGGCGGGTGTCGTCAATTGGACTGCGCCAATCTCAGAACCGCGACACCCTGCGGGCGGTCAGCTGCCGCTGCCCGCCACGCACTTGGCTACTCGGCTTGCTAGCACTTCGCACATGGCGGGGTGAAGGCCGAGCGGCTCGGCTACCTGGAACGGCGTGTCGCCGTGCCGCGCGGCGGCGGCCCGAGTCAGTTCCGGTATGTCCTCGTTCCAGTGTTTGCCGGGGGCGAGGAAGAAGGGGGCGACAATTATCCGCCCTGCGCCTTGCTCGACGAGCCTCGCGAAGGCTGCTTCGATGCTCGGCTCGGCCAATTCCATGTGCGCCGGCTCGACCAGTGACAGGCCGGTCTGATGCCGGAAAGATTCCACCACCGCCAGCAGCAGCACGTTGCTCTCGTCGCGTCGCGAGCCGTGGTCGACGATGATCAGCCCGATCGGTCCCGCGCAATCGGCGCTGTCGAGAAGGTGGGCGAGCGACTCGGTGGCGGGGGGCTGAGGCATCATCAGGCTGCAAGCGGGTGGCACGATCGGGGCGGTGGCGCCCCGCTGGCAGATTCTAGCGCCCTGGCCCGCTACGGCCAGGCGATCTTCTCGCGGGGTCCCACCGTCAGCGTGGCGCCAGAGGTCAGCGGGTACCTCTGCAGAACGCGGCGTACGTCGGCCAGGGTGACCGCCTCGATTGAGTCGAGATCCTGCTGCGCGGTGCGGTACTCGCGGCGGTGGAGCCAGTTAACCCCGACGCTGAACAGCCGGCTGCGCGGCCGCTCGTTGCCAATCACGACCCGCGACTTAATCTTGCTGCGGGCGCGGTCCAGTTCATCTTGCGTGAGCCCGTCCTCTTGAGCTTGAGCGAGCACATCGTTCAGCCGGACGAGATTCGCTTCCAGGTCCTGCGGCGCGCAGCTCATCCAGGTGTAGTACATGCCCAAGTCCTGGTACTCGTAGTGGCCCAGGCTGGCGGACTCGACGTGCCCGGGGTCGACCAGGTCCCAGTACATGCGGCTGCCGGAGTCGTCGCCCACGGCCATGGTCAGCAGCTTGGCGGCGTAGCGGTCCGAGTCGCCTGCATCAGGGCCCGCGGTCAGCTTCAGCAGGTACTGCTGCGTGGCGGCCGCCTGCGCGACGTGGTCGTGATTGTCGCCGATCGTGATGTCGGTGGAGCAGCGGTTGTCTTCGGTCCGCGACCAGCCGCCGCAGGCGCCCTCCACCTGCTTGACCAGGTCGTCAAAGTCCACGGCACCGCTCGCGACGAACGTCACGGTGGCGGGCCCGTACCGGCTGTCGAAGTAGCTGCGCATCGCCTCGGGCGTGAGGCCGCTGACGCTTTCGGACGTGCCAAGCACGCTCCGGGCAACGGGGTGTTGGCCGAAGCAGAGCAGCTTCACCTGCTCGTCGGCGCCGTAGGGGGGCTGGTCCAGGTACATCTGGATCTCTTCCAGGATGACCTGCTTCTCCATCTCAAAGTCTTCGGTCCGCAGGCTGGGCCGGACGATGTCGGTCAGCAGGTCGACGCACGGCCGCTGGTACTCCGGCAGCACGGTTCCGTAGTAGACCGTGTGCTCCTCGCTGGTGTACGCGTTGTAGTGCGCGCCGATCTCGTCGAACTCCCGGTTGACGTCCTCGGCCGAGCGGCGGGGCGTTCCCTTGAACGCCATGTGCTCCAGGAAGTGGCTCACGCCGGCGACGTCGTCCGTTTCGTCGCGGGCGCCGGCGCTGACAAACGCGCCTAACGCGGTCGACAACGCGAGCTCGTTGCACTCGGCGACAATCTGCAGCCCGTTGGGCAGGGTGTGGCTACGAAATTCCAACGGGCGACTCCAGCGGTTCGGGGCCGAGTGTTACCAGGGTGAAGTTTTCCGGCGGCTGCCCCTCGAGGAACTTGTTGATGCTTTCGGCGGTGATCGCGTCGATGATGGCGGAGAGCTCATCCACCGGCCGCACGCGACCCAGGCGGTACCAGTCGTGCGCCAGCGAGCCGCTGCGGCTGCTCGAGGATTCCTGCTGCAGGATCAGGCTGCTCTTAATGCGGGCCTTAAGGCAGTCCAGCTCATTCTGCTTGATGCCGTCACGCAGCTTCAGCAGCTCGGCGTGGGTAACGTCGAGCGTTTCCTGGGCGCGCTCGCAGGTAGTGCCTGCGTAGCAGAACACTGCCGAGCGTTCCTTCTGAGACTGCAGCGAAGCGCTTACCGTGTAGCATAGGCCCCGCTTCTCGCGGACCTCGGTGAACAGCCGGCTGCTCATGCCGCCCGACAGCACGCCTACCGAGGCCCACGCCTGGAAGTAGTCGTCGTGATCGTAGGGGACCGAGTCGTAGGCCAGGCCGATGTGGCACTGATTCGACTCGTAGGGGATGTGTGTGACCGGCGCGATCTCCGGCGGTGGCGCCTGGGCGCCCTCGTCCGGCGCCTCCCAGTCGGCGAACAGCCGCTGCACGAGATCGACAATCCGCTCCCACTCGAAGCCGCCAGCGATCGCCAGGATGGCGCCCCCTGGCTGGTAGTGGCGGCCGTGGAACGCCTCGACGTCGTGTGGAGTGAGCCGTTTCACGGTGTCGATCTCGCCCTGGCTCGGCAGACCCCACGGCGAGGGGTAATGCTGCCGCCGCAGCTCTTGCATCAGCTTGTGGCTCGGCTCGTCTTCGATGCCACGCAGCTCCTGCAGGCAGACCATCCGCCCGGCCTCGATCTGATCGGCCGGTAGCAGCGGCCGTCGGAGGATGTCGGCGTAGATCTCCAGGGCCGGCGCGAGCGCCTCGGCCATGCCGCTGGCACGGAGCGACACCTGCGACACCCCCACCGACTCGCCCCGATCGACGCCCAGCGCGTCGAGGTCGTTGATCAGCGCGCGGCCGTCGCGGTCGCCAGCGCCACGGAGCGTCATCTCGCAGGTCAGCGAGGCGAGCCCCGCCTTGCCGGCCGGGTCGTGCCGGCAGCCCGCCGGCGCCAGCATGGTGAACGCCGCGGACTGGAACGACGGGTTGGGCTCGCCCAACAGCACCATCCCATTGGGCAGTTCTAGCGTGTGCGTATCGAGAGACAACAGCGTACCCGCAGCTTAGAGGACATCAGGACAAGCGTAGCAGCGTAGCGGCTACCCCAGCGAGTACGCAACCTCGACGGCCTTGTACAGCGTCTTGGTGCGGCGGAAGCCGAGCTGCTGGTACAGTCGGACCGCCGGCTCGTTGGCGGCGGTCACCTCCAGGCACGCCCGGGTTAGACCAGCCTGCTGGAACCCGACCAGGGCGGCCGCCACGAGCGCGGACCCAAGCCCACGGCCGCGGTGCAGCGGCGCAACCCCGACGTTCTGAATGCCGCCCATCCGCGGCGACGCCTTGATGCCCTGGATCGTGCCACAGGGCTCAATCTTGTGAGGGCCTGCGACGTACTCAATCAGCCAGGTAGCGGCTGGCAGGAAGCCGTTCTTGCCGGAGATCTCCCGCATGAGCCGCTCGCACCCCTCGGCGGACCGCAGGCATTCGAACAGCTGAGAGTCGATCTCCTCGGCGAACGAGAGGTGCTTCGCCTCGGTGTGGTCGAGGAGCCGCTCGGGCGACCACGCCACCAGCCGGTAGCCAGTTGGGAGCGTCGGCAGTCTCAGCCCGGGGCCGAGCCGCCGCTCCATCTGAAATCGCTTGTGGTAGGTCAGCTTGCTCAAGTTTTGGCGCCACCGGTTCGGTGCAGCAGGACTTGCCGCACGCGCAATCTAGCCCGATTCGACAACCGGGTCAAACTGTTCTAAGCCATGCTGTGAAAAGCAGTTAGGGTTGTCTGCCGACCACGCAGCTCAAGCCGATTGTGCCGAGCTACGCCTACCCCAGCAGAGGGGCATCCGGCTTTGTCAGGATTCGCTTGATCGTCCCGCCCTCGCTGGGTTTTTGATCAATCAAAAAATCTGGTATCCTGTTGATATGGCACTACTTACTCCGACTCGACCTTACCCTCGCTGGTTTGACTGGATTGCCGTATCTCTTGTCTTCTTCGTCGCCGTGGGCTGCACGAATTCGGAGCCCGAGCCGGACGACGGCCGCCCGCTGGTGGTCGCCACGACCGGCCCCGTTGGTGAGCTGGTCCGCAACATCGCGGGCGACCACGCTCGGGTTGAGGTGCTGATGGGCCCCGGCGTGGACCCCCACCTGTACCGCGAGCTGCCGGCCGACACCGAGAAGCTCGGCCGGGCGGATGTCATCTTCTACAACGGCCTGCACCTGGAGGGCCGGATGGGCGACACCCTGGCCAAGCTGGGCAGAAAGAAGCCGGTCTACGCGGTCACGGAGGTGCTGGAGCGTGACCACGCGGATCAGTTGCTAACGCCGCCCGACTTCGCCGGCCACGCCGACCCCCACGTGTGGCACGACGTCGGATTGTGGGCCGAGTGCATCCCGCTGGTGGTGGAGAAGCTCAGCGAGGCCGATCCCGACAACGCCGACGCCTACCGGGCCGCCGGCGACAAGTACGCCAAGCAACTTACCGACTTGGACGCCGAGTGCCGCGAGCGGATCGCCCAGATCCCGTCCGACCGCCGAGTGCTGGTCACCGCGCACGACGCCTTTGCGTATTTCAGTAAGGCCTACGGACTCGAGGCGGTCGGCCTGAAGGGCGTGAGCACCGAAGACGAGGTGGACCTCAAGCACATGCAGGAGGTGATCGACCTGGTTGTCCACCGGAGGATCCCCTGCGTGTTTGTCGAGTCGGCCGTGGCGCCGCAGATCATGCAGGCGCTGGCGGAGCCCTGCCGCGACGCCGGGCACGATGTCTACGTCCCCAGCAGCGAGGAGCACCAGCTCTACGCCGACGCGCTGGGCAAGCCGGGCTCGAAGGCCGAGTCTTACACCGGCATGATCCGGGCAAACGTCGACACGATCGCCGCGGGCCTGACCGGCAAGCTGGGGGGCGGCCAGCCGTGAGCCGCATCGCCCTGGAAGCCCACGACCTGACGGTCGCCTACCACCGCAAGCCGGTGCTGTGGAACGTCGACTTCGTAATGCCCGAGGGCAACCTGGTGGCGATCGTCGGTCCGAACGGCGCCGGCAAGACCACGCTCATCAGGGCGGCGCTCGGCCTGACGCCGGTTGCCAGCGGGCATGTGGAAATCTACGGCGAGCCCTACCAGAAGCAGCGGAGCTTGGTCGGCTACGTTCCCCAGCGCGAGTCCGTGGACTGGGAGTTCCCGGTCACGGTGCGGGACGTGGTGATGATGGGCCTGTACGGCAAGGTCGGGTGGTTCCGCCGTCCAGGCAGGGCCGAACGCGAGATCGCCGACCGGCGGCTCGACGAGGTCGGGCTCAGCGACTTTGCCGGGCGTCAGATCCGACAGCTGTCCGGCGGACAGCAGCAGCGGGTGTTCTTAGCCAGGGCGCTGGCGCAGGACGCGCAGGTCTACTTCATGGACGAGCCATTCGCCGGCGTCGACGCCGCTACGGAGGCCGCCATCATCCGCCTGCTGCGGACGCTCCGCGAGTCCGGCAAGACGGTGTTCGTCGTGCACCACGACCTGCAGACCGTTCGCGACTACTTCGACCAGGTGATCCTGCTCAACATGCGGCTCGTGGCGAGTGGGCCGGTGCCGGAGGTGTTCACCACCAGCAACCTGCAGCGGACCTACGGCGGACGGCTGACCATCCTCGAGCAGGCGGCCGAGGCGGTCCGTCAGGGGGAGCCGTCCAAGTGATCCTCGCGTCGTTCGTCCTGAAGATCACGCTCGGCGCCGCGTTGCTCGGCGCCGCGGCCGGCGTGGTCGGCGGGCTGGCGGTGCTTCGGAAGCGATCACTGATGGGCGACGTCCTCGCCCACGCCGCGTTGCCGGGCATCTGCCTGGCGTACCTGCTGTTCGACACGCGGAGCCTGCCGGTGCTGTCGCTTGGCGCGTTGGCCACCGGCGTGCTGGCGGCGGCCGCGATCGCGCTGGTCACCCGCTGGACCCGCACCCGCGAGGACGCCGCCATGGGCCTGGCGCTCAGCACCTTCTTCGGCGGCGGCGTGGTGCTGCTGACGGTGATCCAGCGGCTGGCGCGTGGCAACCAGGCGGGGCTATCCTCGTACTTGTTTGGCGAGATCGCCGCGCTCCGCTCCCAGGACGTGACGCTCATCGCCGCGGTGACGTGCTTGCTGCTGGCGGTCGTCGCGCTGCTGCACAAGGAGCTCAAGACCCTCTGCTTCGACCCCGAGTTCGCCCAGTCGCAGGGCTGGCCGGTGCTAGCGCTCGATATCGGCATGATGGCCGCGGTGGCGGTCGTCACGGTTGTCGGCCTGCCGGTCTGCGGGGTGGTGCTGATGGCCGCCATGCTGATCATGCCGTGCGTGGCGGCCCGGTACTGGTCGCACCGTTTGGGGGTGGTGCTGATCGCCAGCGGCGCCATCGGTGCGCTGGCGGCGGCCGGCGGCGTGCTGGCCGCCGCGCCCGGTGGGCTGGGGGATACGGCTCTCGGCGGGCTGACCCAGGGCATGCCGCCCGGGCCGTTGATTGTCGTGACCGGCGGGTTGGTGTTCTTGGCGTCGGCTTTGTTCGCTCCGGAGCTAGGCATGCTGAGCCGGGCCCGCCGCACCCTCGCCATGCGGGTGCACATGGCGCAGGACCACCTGCTCCGGCTGATGTACGAGGCCGGCGAGTCCGCCCTGCCCACCACCACCCCGATCGCGATTAACTCCGTGCTGGCCCGCATGAGCGCCAGCCCGCTGACCAAGCACCTGGCAAGGCTCCGGTCGACCTGGATGGGGTTGATCGACCGCGTTGGCGCCGGCGAGTACGAGCTCAGCACCGAGGGCCTGGCGGCCGCCGCCCGGATCACACGCACCCACCGGCTGTGGGAGCAGTTCTTGGTAGAGCACGCCGACATCGCCGCCGACCATGTGCACCGCTCGGCCGACGACATCGAGCACGTGCTGCCCGCCGAACTGGTTGATGAGCTCGAACGCGAGCTGCAGCAGGAGGGCCGTCTGCCGCGGAGCGCGGCGGGGCTGCCGGCGTCGCCGCACGAGATCGCCAGTCCCGATTAACCCATTGTTCTCCCTTCAATCCTAGCCGTTCCGTGATTGCCGAGCTGTTCGACTCCGTCGGAAACCGCGCGATGCTGGTCGCCCTGACCTGCAACGCGTCGTGCGCGCTGGTCGGCTGCTACCTGGTGCTTCGCCGCGTCAGCCTGATGGGGGATGCCCTCTCGCACGCGGTGCTGCCGGGCCTGGTGATTGCGTTTGTCGTATCGGGCAGTTCGGGCCCGATCCCAATGTTTCTTGGCGCGCTGGCCGCAGGCATTGCCACGACGTTTCTTACCCAGGCGGTGCAGCGGTTCGGCCGACTGGCGCCCGACGCCAGCCTGGGGGTCGTCTACACGACGCTGTTTGCCATCGGCGTGCTGCTGGTCAAACGCTACTTTTCCGAGGACCGCATCCATTTCGACATTGCCTGCGTGTACGAGGGATCGCTCCAGCAGGTGGCGCTCGACACGTTCGACGTCGGCGGCGCCGAGCTCCCTTACGCCATGCTGGCCGCCGGTCCGGTGCTGCTGGTGGTTGTGGCATGCCTGCTGTTGTTCTGTAAGGAGCTGAAGATCAGCTCTTTCGATCCCACGCTGGCCGACACGCTCGGGCTTGCGCCGGGCCGGATGCACTACCTGCTGATGCTGCTGGTGTCGCTTGCGACAGTCACCTCTTTCGAAGCGATCGGCTCGATCCTGGTGGTGGCGATGCTCATCGCGCCGGCCGCTGCGGCCCAGCTGCTGGTCAACCGGCTGGCGCCGATGCTGCTGACGTCGGTGGCGCTGTCAGCGGTCGCCACCGTGGCGGGGTACCGTGCGGCGGTGTTATGGAATGTTTCGCCCAGCGGCGCGATCGCCGTGACCGCCGGACTGCTTTACCTGCTGGCAGCGTTGTTTAGCCCGACTGAGGGCGCCCTCAACCGCCTGCTCAACAACGCCCGGCTGGCGCTCCGGGTTCGCCGCGAGGACGTGCTGGCCTCGCTCTACCGACGGGGCGAGGCGGCCGACGCCGCGCCCGTAACCTACACAGCAGCTCGAGAATCAGCCGGCGGTGGGCTCTTCGCCGGGCTGGCGATCTCGCAACTGGTCCGCAGCGGGCATGTCCGCCGCCGTGGCGACGAGCTCTTGCTCACCGACCTCGGTCAGTCGGCCGCGGCCGAGCTGGTCCGCGCCCACCGGCTGTGGGAGTCGTACCTGGTGGACCGCGTCGGCATCCAGACCGACCACGTGCACGACGCCGCCCACGTCATGGAGCACGTGCTGGACGAGGGCATCCGCGAGCAGATCGCCAACCAGCTGGGCGTCGCGACCGACCCGCACGGCAAGGAGATTCCCCGCCAGTAGCTGCTGCTACTTCTCGATCAGCCCCCGGAGCGTCCGCAGGTTGATCACGTCCAGGTCCTCGCCGTTCTCTTCCCCCTTGGCGGTTTCCAGGTACATCGGCTTGCGGGCGAAGCGGCGGTCGTTCATCAGGTGGCGGAACGGCGACAGGCCCATCTCGCCGCGGCCAATGTGCTCGTGCCGGTCGACCCGCGAGCCGAGCGGCTTCTTGCTGTCGTTCAGGTGCAACGCGTGCACCGAGGCCAGGCCGACCGTCTGGTTCAGCTCCTTGACGGTCGCCTTCCACTCCTTCTCGGTCTCCATCGGGTAGCCGGCCGCGAACGCGTGGCAGGTGTCGATGCACACGCCCAGCCGGTCGGGGTGCCGCGCGAGGTCGATGATGGTCGCCAGGTGCTCGAACCGGTGCCCCAGGTTGCTGCCCTGCCCCGCCGTGTTCTCCAGCAGGCAGCGGGCCTCGACGCCGGAGGTCTGCTTGTGCACCTCGTTCAGACCCTTGGCGATCCGCTTCAGTCCGGCCTCCTCGCTGCTGGTGGTGAACGAGCCGGGGTGCACCACCACA
The DNA here is from genome assembly GCF_007859765.1 of Posidoniimonas corsicana. Lineage (NCBI taxonomy): Bacteria > Pseudomonadati > Planctomycetota > Planctomycetia > Pirellulales > Lacipirellulaceae > Posidoniimonas > Posidoniimonas corsicana. Next base: position 544,577 of record NZ_SIHJ01000001.1, on the reverse strand, counting down.
AACGGGATGCCGAGCTGCTCGGCCCGCTGCAGCTCGACCGCCATCGCGTCGATCGACTTCTTCCAGAGCTCGTCGTCCGGGCTGGCTAGGTTAATCAGGTAAGAAGCGTGCGAGATCGGCTGGCGGATTTTGCGCTGCTTCAGCGCGCCACGGAACCGCTCGACGTCGTCGTCGGTGATCGGCTTGGCGCGCCACTGGTTGTTGTTCTTGGTGAACAGCTGCACGCAGTCGCAGCCGGCGGCCGCGGCGGCGTCGACGGACTTGTAGTAGCCGCCGGCGATCGACATGTGGGATCCAAGGTTTGGCATGGCGGCCATGGTATCAGATCGCCGACGCGAACGGCGCCGGGACCCTGCGGGCCAAGTCCAGCCGCGAGAAAGAAAGCCTAAGAAACCCACCGCAGAGCGGTTTTCGGCCAAGCGCATCCGTTAGAATGCGTCCTCGTTCAGCCGGTCCCGACGCAGGGCGCGTTCGCCAACTCTTCGAGGAGACTCTTGTATGCAAGGCTTCGGTGGCTTTCTGGTGCTGATGGGCGCCGGCTCGTTTGTGCTGAACATGATGAACCGCGAGTTCGTGCTGCTCGGCTGGATCGACAATTGGGGCCCCACAGTCGGCAACATCATCCGCGTCGGCTTGATCGCCCTCGGCGCGGCGATGTTCGCCTTGGCTGCCGTAAACGACTCGGGCTCGGACGACGATGATGATGATCTGTCGCGAGATGCGACCCGACATCTCTAGCGTGGTGGGCCGCTGGGCCGCCGTCGGTTCGCTTGTGGGAGTAGTGCCATCCGTTTCCGCTATTCGTTGCGGCTGCTCCTGCTGGCGCCGGTCACGCTAGCCGTGGCGTTTGCGTGGGCCGCCTGGCCCAGCCGCACCGTCACAGCGTTTAAGTCGGCGATCGTGAACGAGCGCTACGAGGAGGCTAACGAGATGGTGCGGCTAGAAAGCTGGACGCTGCCCGACGGGCGGACGCTGCCGTGTTCGTTTGAGTCGGGGCCCGATGGAGTGGAGCTCAGGTGTGGCGGAGGCGCGTTCCACCGCACCACGGATCCTGCCCGGTTTGCCAATGGGCTGGTTCCCGCGCCGGTAGGTGTTGCGGACATGGTGGTCTCCCGGCGCGTTTATGCCGTTGGGACCTATGGACAGCACCGTCCAGGATTCGAATTCGTTGTCGAGCGGGGCACGGTAACGCTGCGGCTGCGTTAGGCGACCGGCTCAAGACGCCCCAGGCTGGCGGCGATCCTGCCGTCGTGGGCCTTCGGCTCCGTGCAAATCCAGCCGAAAAACACCTTGGCGTCGCCCCGCCGATGGACGATGATACAAGCACAGGTGCCGATAGAAGGATGGATTGCATCGGAGTTCTCTGATGGCAAGGTGCCCGACGTGTGGGTCGAGGGCGATGACCCGGAGCCGCACCCAGGACCGCAAGGTCTACCGCTTGATCTTCGCCGCCAAGGCGCGGTGCAACAACTGCTTCAGCGTGTTCCTGGCGCCGCAGTGGGCTGTCAAAGACGAGCCGCAGCAGCGCCGGATGCGGGCCCAGCTGGCGAGCGACCTCAGCGGCCGCCAGAAGCGGTCGATTTTTTGATCCGCCGTCCCACCCCTCGGGCGGGCTTGCGGGGCTAGCCGAGCGTCACCAGCTCTTCTTCGCCGACTGCATCCGCTGAGCCGCCAAAGGGCTCCTCGGCGGCGTGATCTTTCTCTTCCAGCGTCGCGTCAAGCTGACGGGGCCGGGTGGCCAGGGCCGCCAGGTACAGCCCGGCGACTACCAGCAGCAAAGCCTTGACGCCGATCACGAAGGTGATGGACTCCAGCAGGCCCCCGACCAGGGCGCCCAGCAGGTTTGCCCCGAGCGCCTCGTTCTTCCGTTCGACTGCGGCGAACGACTTGATGAACACGATGCCGGCAAAGAACATCGGCAGCGTGGTTAGCAGGCCCACCACCAGCACGCGGCCCACCAACGGCAGCACGCTCATCTGCGACAGGTCGACGAAGTAGAGCACCGCACACGAGGCGATCAGGCAGCCGCCCACCAGCTTCTGAGAGAGCCCCGGCAGCGCGGAGGCCATCAGGTTTGCTAGCAGAATCATCGTGAGGATACCGGAGATGATCACCGCGTTGACGATCCAAGTGCTTCCGAACACCAGTGAGGCCTTGCTGATGTTCTGCACCTCCAGCAGCAGGAACGCGGCTCCCAGCAGGAAGAAGTGCAGGTTGGTGCGGGTAAGCCACGGCCGACCCGCGGCAGACGACCACACGCCCAGCCGCTTGCGGTAGTGGAACGCAAGCACAAGCACCATCACGCCCAACAGGTAGTGAAGTGTGGGGATGCGGCGGTGCTCAAGGTACAGGTAGGGCCAGTCGTCCACGGCGATCTCGGTCCCGCCGGGCAGCACGATCGGGTGCCGCTGCTGCCAGTCGGCAATCTGGGCGGCGAGTTCCTGGTCGGAGCCTAGGGCTGCGTTGATCGAGTCCTGGCTGCCGGTCACAAAGGTGGCGCCGCCCCAGCCGATCTCGGTCTGGGGGATGCCGAAGATCAACGGCGCCCGGCCGAACACCTCCGTCAAGCAGGTCGAGATGCGGTCGGCGATATACGGCCGCTGGGCGATAAAGGTGAGCATCATGACGCCGTCGTCGGTCAGCAGCGACCGCGCCTGCGACAGGCTCTCCTTGGTGTACACGTAGTGGTCCAGCCGGGCGTTGGTCATCGACGTGGTGGTGTGCGAGTCGAGCAGGCCGAAGATGACCAGGTCAAACCGCTCGTCGGTGGTCTCGAAGAAGGCGCGGGCGTCATCGGTGACGACCGTCACCCGGGGCGACGCGTAGGGCTGCTCGGGGTGGTAGTCCCGGCCCATCTTGATGATAGCCGGGTCGATCTCAACCGCCGTGACGTGCTCGGCCCCGGCGCGCAGCGCACCGGCGACGTCGTTGCCGGTGCCGGCGCCGACGATCAGCACCCGCTTGGGCTGCGGCTTGAAGCGGAGCGGGATGTCGTACTGACTAATGCGGTCGCGGCCCACCTCCGGCGGGTCTAGGCGTAGGGCCTCCTCGCTCAGGTCAACGATGCCCTGGTAGGCCGCGTTGTTCACGGTCACGACGTATCTGCCACGCCAGTTGCTGGCGTCGTTGTTCTCGCTGAGCGTCAGCTTCTGGTAGGGCGACCAGGTGTTGACCAACGCGTCGGAGTTCATGTCCGCCAGGCCGGCGGTCACCACCACGGCTCCCAGCACTGCGAGGTTGGCAAGCCGGCGTCCGCCGGCGTTGACGAAGACCGCCAGCAGGCCTGCGGCCACGGCGAACCAGACAACCGGAGGCGCGTGCAGAGCGCTCAGCAGCGCGAACAGCCAGATGCCAATCAGGCTGCCGCCAACGTTCACACCGTACGCCTGGATGGTGCGCGGGTGGTCATCCATATACCTGCCCAGCAGTCGGCCGAGCGGGATAAAGGTCTCGCACACCAGCAGCATCAATAGCAGCGTCAGGATTAGCCCGAGGGTCATCCGTGAGAGAACTAGCCAGCCGCCGGAAACGCGTTCGTACTCCCAGATCACCAGCTCGTCGAGCGAGCTCAGCATGGTGCTGATGTTGGCCACGAAGTCCCGCGTAAACGGGATCGCGAGGATCGCCGTCAGGCACAACAGCGGGATCAGCGTCCGCTGGATCTTGATCTCCTGCCGGCAGGTGAAGCAGCCCAGCCCTAACCCCAGGAAGCAGACGATGAGGATCGTGTTCTGCAGGTAGGCGAAGATGCGGATCTCAGTGCCGATCCAGCGAATCAGCAGCATCTCGAGGAACAACCCGAGCACGCTGACCAGGAAGATCCCGAGGTTGCGGTTCACGGGGCCCACGAGGGACGAGGGCTCGGCGGGACGGGATGGGGTCATCGGCCTGGCTTGCAAGTAAGGTGGCGGCGGGCCCGACCTGCGGGCGTTCCCGCAAGGCTAGGTCATGGACCCACGGAGGCGGTAATCCGCCGGCGCCCCACCCTGCGTGTACAGGTTCGGCGCCATCACTACCCGCATAACCTGCAAGGACGCGCCACCCACTGCTGGGGTGGGCAATGCCTGGGACGAGGCTAGAGTGTTTGTTTAGCTTCTCCCTCCGAACAGGAATCCGCTATGTTCCTCGCCCGCATCTACCTCGCCCTGGTGGGGCTGCTCTACGCCGGGCTGGCCGCGTACTGCTCGCTAAAACCGGCCGACGCGGCCCGCAAGGTGGGGTTCGAGCGGCTTGGGGACTCCGGCAAGTCGGAGTTCCTTACCGTGTACGGCGGGTTGGAGTTCGGGCTCGCGTTGCTGTTGCTGGTGCCTTTGGTGCGCCCGGCAACCACTGGCTTCGCGCTGTTCGCGTGTATCGCGGTGCACGGTTCGCTAGTGGCGTTTCGCGCGGTGAGCGTCGCGCTGCACCGCGACATATCTCCCTTCACCACTCGGCTGGCGGTGGGCGAGTGGGTCATCTTTCTGCTGTCGCTGGCGGTGTGGTGGTGGGTGCGTCGGAGCGGGGCTAGCTAACCCCCGCGTTTGCGGCGTTGGACACACACAGCTGCGGCGATCGCAACTACCGAGAGGCAGGCGGGCTCGGGCGCCGGTGTAGCGGCGATCCCAATCGTCTGCATCGCGTCGCGCCAGACGGTGTAGTCGGCGGCGTCGACTGTGCCGTCGTAGTTGCCATCGGCTGAGCCAAGCTCGATAGCAAACGCCCCCTCGGTGCCGTACTGCTGCCGCCAGATGCCCAGATCAGCGGCGTCGACGGCGCCGTCGAAGTTGTAATCGCCCGCCAGCAGGAGCGTGTCCGCGTGCTCGGCAACCCACGGCACGGCCACGTCATCCAGACGCGTGGAGGGCACTGCGCTGGTGGCCGCCGCGACGTAGAACGGCTCGCTGCTAGCGAACCCCTCGGCCCGCACCTGCATCGCAGCCAGGTAGACCCCCTCAGGCACCGAGGTGGACGACTCCATGAAGAACCAGCGGTGCGCGTGCAGCGCCAGGTTGTTGGCCGAGATTGCGCCCAGGCGTTTGCCGCGGACCATGGCGGGCGAGCCGTCTACGGTCGCGCTGTCGGAAAAGCCCTCGGTGTAGAGCGTGAAATCGACGCCCGGCGCCGACGACGCGAACGAAACCACGTCAGTCGCTGCGTCCCAGTACATCAGGTTGGCGGTCTGGCCGCCCACGTGTATTGGCAAGAAGTCCCAGTGCAGCTCGGTCCCCACCGGCAGCGGGCCGCTGCCCGCCGGCGCGTTGGCTAGGGAAAGGAATGAAGGCACGTCGTTGGCGAGCGAGGAGGGGAACAGGAGCCCGAACGCGCGGTCTCCGATAGTCTGTGCGCCGGTGGATTCGTCGTCGTAGCCGGTCACGAGCCGGCCGTCCTTCTGCTGGACCAGGATGCCGCCCTTGTGCGCCGTGGCCGGGGGCACGATCAGCAGCACGGCGGCCGCGGCCGCGAGCCATGCAATTGATGGACTAAACATGTGGGACGCCTCGATTAGAAAAATGAACGCTTCGCCGGAGACGACCCGGCGAAGCGTTCCGGTTGCGAACGACTAGCCTCGACGCCGCCGGCGCAGCAGCACGGGCGCAGCCCAAGCAGCGAGCGCGACGGCGCCTGGAGCGGGCACGGCGGCCAAGTCTCGGACGTGCTCCACGGCGTTGGCGTAGTACGTGTAGTCGACGCCGCCGTAGACCGGCGCTGGGGCGCCGATTGGGTCGGAGGCGTAGTTGCGGACCAGCTCGCCAATCGCCTCAGCGGCTTCTACCTGGAGGTCCGGGTCGGCGATGCCGGTGACGCCGTCCGCGATCAGCGAAACCATATAGTACGGGTCGGAATCGGTCAGGCCGTCGACGCTGATCGTTAGCTTGCCGACGTACACGCCCGCCGCGGGCGTCGTAGCGCCTTCGACGCCGAACAGCGGGTGCGAGTGGAAGCCGCCGTCCGGGAACGACTGCATCGGCTGTGGCGCGACGCCGCCGTTAACGCCGGCGGGCGTTGAGAATGACACCGCTCCGGCGCCATCCCAGTAGCTCAACTGCAAGAGGTTGACGGTAATCTCCGCGCTAGCGGGCAGCGTTCCCTCGTCCGCGTCGAAGCCGGGCTCCGGAGAGCCGAAGTCCCACGGGACCACGGGGTTGGTCGCCTGCGGAAGCAGCACCGACGAGAACACATTCTCGTTTGGGTCGAACACAAGCTGCTGATCGTCGTCGTCGTCGAGGATAGCGAAGCCGACGTCGGCCTGGCCGTTGGTCGAGAACAACGCGATGTCGCCTCCGCCGCCGTGAGCCAACAGGTCGTGCGGACTGACTGCGGCCGCCAAGCCTAGCAGGCAGGCGGTCGCGCGAATGAAGCCGTAGGAAGTCATCGTGGTATCTCCATGGTTGTTAACTAATGATTGGCTGACCCGGCCTGGAAGGCCGGGCAGCAACTCGGTTGGGACGCAGGCATCAGCGTCTACTGCGGCGGGATGGCAAAGTTCTTGCCCTCGCGACACCAGTCGAGCACCAGCGCCGCGGCGACCGCTGAAACGTGACCGTCCGCGTACAGGTAGTTGGCCGCCTGACCAGAGTGGCGGTCGATGGCCACCTCGGTGGACACGGCCTCCGCAACAAGGTCGTTGCGGAGGTTCTCTTCCGAGAACCACAGGTAGCTGTGCACGTGGTCGTAGTGCACGCCGAGCCGAGCCGCCTCGCCCTCGAACATGAGGATTGTGGCGTGCGTCTTGGGCAGGTCGTACAGCTCCGAGATCAGCCCCTCGTTGCGGGCGGCTACCGCTGCCGCGAGCGCCGGCGGCAGGCCGGCGGTGTCGACGTCGTTGCGCTCGCGTAGGTAGCCGTTCATCGCGTAGCTGGTGGCCGTGTCGAACATTCGCTCCCGCCGCTCTAGGTCGTCGGGGCAGAGCCGCAGCTCGTCGACATCCTCGGCGTAGGGCGCCAGGGTCGCGATCCACGACTTCTCCTCCTCCAACCGCTGCGGGCCGGACTGGTTGTGGTAGGCCATCAGCGGGAACCGCCCGTCATGGGTGGTCGCGTACTGGTGGATTGCCAGACCGAGCTGCCGCATGTTGTTGGCGCACTGCGAGCGTCGGGCGGCGCCACGCGCCGCCTGCACGGCCGGCAGCAGAAGCGCCGCGAGCGCGGAGATGATGCTCACCACCACCAACAACTCGACCAGGGTCATCGCATCGCGACTTGCGCGCATACGCTTGCCTCTGCGGACACAGGGAGGGCGTCGGCTAGCGGCGCCCAATGCGCATCGGCGCGCACCGCCAGACAGACCAGAACCAGCTACGCGAGCCGGCCGGCAGGCGGTCCGCGAGGAAGTCGCAGACGCAGCGACGTAGAAGAGTCTCGCGCGTCCCGATCGGCGGGACGCAGAAGACTGGGAGTCGGCGCTGGGCGCCCACTGGTGACCGCGGCGAATCCGATCTTTAGCACCGAGGACAGGGACAGCAGCGGGCACGCGTGCGGCGCGTGCGTAGCTACAACGCGGTGCAGACTTGTGCCCGAGTCGGGCTCGCTGCAGTTGTCCGACCGGCTCTTCGCAGCCGTGTGGCTGTGGAAGTGCCAGTGGGCGTCCGGCGCGTGGCTGTGGAAAAAGCCCTCCCGGTGTTTGTGCTCCGGGGCGCCGCCAGACCAGCTTTGCTCGGCAAGCTGATGGAGCGAATCGCCCACCGCCCCGACCGTCAAATAGACGAGCGAGAGTAGGATCGCTGCCGGTTTATGCAGGCTTCGGGCGGGCATGGGAGTGGGGTCAGAAGGTGGGTCCCCGATTATGCAGCAACCCTGGCAAGCGGGGAAGCATCTTTCGGACGATTGCAGCGTCGCCGGCCAACACGGATCAGTACCACGGCTACTAAGGTACGCGGCGGGTCGGATCGTAGATTCGAAAAAATGCCGCTGGCCAGGGTATCGGGCGGCTTGGGACCGAAAGCGGCGGCTCGCGATCCGACCGGACACGCGGGCCGCAGGCGGATTGAGCAGCTCGTGGGCTTGGCTTAGAATCTGCGGTTTCGACAGGCGATCTCCCCTCCCACCTCAACCATCGACCCCCCCAACCACGCAATGGAACGCTCGCTGATTCTTCTCAAGCCCGACGCCGTGCAACGCCGCCTGATGGGCAAGCTGATTTCCCGCTTTGAGGAGAAGGGCCTGAACTTTGTGGCCATGAAGCTGATCCGCATCACGCCCGAGCTGTCCAAGCAGCACTACGCTGAGCACGCGGAAAAGGCGTGGTACCCGACCCTCGAGACCTTCATCACCGGCGGCCCGGTGCTCGCGGCCGTGGTCGAGGGCCTGGACGCGATCCAGGTGGTCCGCGGCATGCTGGGGGCGACCAACGGCCTGCAGGCGGCGCCCGGCACCATCCGCGGCGACTTCAGCAGCAGCCGTCAGATGAACCTGGTGCACGGGTCGGACGGCCCGGACGCGGCGTCGCGCGAGATCGCGCTGTACTTCAAGCCGGAAGAACTCGTCGAGGACGAGCCGACCATCACGAAGTGGATGCGGGCCGCGGACGAGTAGGCGGTTGATCGCCTAAAAATCTGTGCTGCGACTACTGCCGCAGCAGCGAGACGCTGACGTGCATCAGGCGGTCGGCCAGCAGCACCGCCTCGGGGTCGTCGTGCTCGAACGTCACGTTCAGGAATTCAAGCCCCCGGGCGTACGCGATAGCGTAGCCCTGGCCGACGATCACCGACGGAACGGTGATCTGGCTGAAGGCCCACTCGCTGCGGCCGAGAGCGGACTTGGCGCCGCCGACGATGATGTTGGTGATCTCGCCCGCGCCGTCCACGACCTGTGAAGTCAGCTCGCTGAAGGTGTCACCCAGCAGGCCCTCGACCGCCTTGATGGCGAACCGCTCGGCCATGTTCACCGTGACAAACCCCGACACCTTGCCATGCACACCGATCATGCCGGTGATGCTGCCGGTTTCGCGGGACGGCACCGACGAAACGCCGACACACCTGGCGGACACGCCGCACATGGCGAGGCCGTTGGTCACGGCGTCGACCACCGACTCCAGCAACTCGCCGCTGACGCCGACCTGCGTGGCGGTGGTGGGAACCTCTCTCTCGGCGACAGCAGACATACGCTCGTTCCGTCTGTAGGGGGCGGGGGCGGGGCTGATGCCCGGCTTGCGATAGTATTGGTCGCAAAATGCCCGGCGCCGGGTTGCCCGCCGCCAATTGCCGTTACCCGCCCACAGGCGATAGAGCCGCGGGCGGCGCAGCCGGCGCCACCCGCAGAAGCGGCCCGCGGGCCTAAGACTCGGCCGCGACGCGGTTCGTCGCCAGCCCGTAGCGCTTGATCTTGCGGTCGAGCGTGGACCGCTCGATACCCAGGATGCCGGCGGTCTTGCTCTTGTTCCAACCGGTCGCGATCAGCGTGGCGAGGATATGGTCCTTCTCCATGTCGGCCAGTGAGGTGGGCTCGAACTCACGGCGCCCGTCGTTCGACGAGGCGCCCACCTCGGTGTCGCCGGCAGTCTTGAGCGTGGAGAGCACCAGGTCGGTCGCGTCGATGAACTCGCCCCGGGTGAGCACCACCGCGCGTTCGATGACGTTCTTCATCTCCCGCACGTTCCCGGGCCAGCGGTAGCGGAGCATCTCCTCCATGGCCTTCGGCGTGAAACCCTTAATGCGGCGGCCGGTGTCGGCGTTGAACCAGCGAAGAAAGTGCTCGGCCAGCAGAGGGATGTCTTCGGGCCGCTTACGCAGGCCGGGCACGATGATCTCCAACACGTGCAGGCGGAAGTAAAGGTCGCGGCGGAAGTTACCCTCGGCCACCTCGTGCTCCAGGTCGCGGTTGGTGGCGGCGATCACGCGGACGTCCACCTTGATGGCCTCGCTGCCGCCAACCCGCTCGAACGGGTGCCCTTCGAGCACGCGGAGGAACTTGGCCTGGATCGTGGGGCTCATCTCGCCGATCTCGTCGAGCATCAGCGTGCCGGTGTCGGCGGCCTCGAACTTGCCCTTCTTGCGGTCGGTCGCGCCAGTGAAGGCGCCCTTCTCGTGGCCGAACAGCTCGCTCTCGAGCAGCGTCTCGGAGAGCGCGGCGCAGTTGAGGCAAACAAAAGGCCCTTTGCGGCGTGCGCTAGAGAAGTGCACCGCGCGGGCCACCAGCTCCTTGCCTACGCCGGACTCGCCGCGGATCAGCACGGTGGCGCGGCTGGGCGCCGCGCGAGCGACCTCCTGGTTGACTTTCTCGATCGCCTCGCTGCGGCCGATGATCTCGCTCTGCACGCCGAGCTGCTCGCGGAGCTGGACGTTCTCGTCCTTCACCTGGTTCAGGTTCTCCGAGAGGACCTGCCGCTGGTTGAGGTTCTGCAATGCTACGGCGATGGTGTCTGCCACCGCGAGCGAGAACTCTAGGTCGTCCGGGTCGATCGGCTTGGACGAGTCCGTTGTATACAAGTGCACGAGTCCCAGCACTTCGCCCTGCCACCGGATCGGGGCGCACAGCACGCCGGTCGCGAGGATGTCGCCGCTGGAGTCGCGTGCGCCGAGCTGGCTGTCGTCCATCACGTTGCGGGCCAGCACGCCCTGCCCCTCGCGGAGCACGGTACCGCTGAGGAATGATGACACCCGCTGGTAGCGGTGGGTGGTCTCGGTTCGCGAGGTGATTACCTCGAGCTTGTCGCCCAACTCGCTGCCGATGGCGGCGCCCGATCGCAGCAGCACGGCCCCGGCGTCCACCGCGACGCTCTCGAACAGCCCGTCGAGCGCGCTGTTGGAGAGCGACACCAGGTCGGTCGCCTTGGCCAGGGTGAACGCGACGCGGCACAGCGCGGCGGCCGCACGGCCGACCTTGGGGATGGGCGCGTCGTTGTCGATGGACGACGGGTCGAGGTACCGGCTCTGCTCACGCCGGTGCGTGATCTGGGTCGGCTCGGCGCCGTCCAGCAGCACGCTTTCCTCGTCGTCGTACTCGAGGGTGTGGTGCGGCGAGTCGGACTCTACCGAACGGGCCGAGCGGAGCACGCTGCCCGAGTCGGGAAACGCCTGGGACAGGTTGTCCACGAACGCCAGGTGCGAGCTGCCGATCCGCACAATGTCGCCGGGCTCGAGCACGCGGTCCTCGCTGACTCGGTCTCCGTTGACGTAGGTGCCGTTCCGGCTGTCCAGATCCCGCAGCGTCCAGTGGCCCTGGGACAGGAAAACCTCGCTGTGGACGCGGCTGCAACGCTCGTCTTTGATGCAGATTACGTTGGTCGGCGCGCGGCCCACGGTCACACTCTCGCCCTCAACCAGGCGGAAGACATCGGTCCATTTGGACCCTTCGCGGATTACCAGGTACGCCGTAAGGCTCATGGACGCGGTGGGGTGAGAGCGGGGGCACGCGGTGTAGCAAAACGCAACACTTGCCTGTCTTCCAAGGTACGATCGACCCTTCGATATTTCAAGCACGCGTTGTCCGAAATTGTGATTTCACAGACACTTACGGAGATGTGGGGGTGCCCAATGGCCCGGGGATTCCCGCTCTTCCTGGATAAACGACTATACGACTGCACGGCCCTGAGATTCGCCACCCACGCTCGTCAGTTGATTGCGGGCATTTGAACCAAAGCGTTTGATAGCCCTAGACTTAGCAACTATTCTGGAGGCTTGCGGAACAAATCGCCCGCCTTTACGCGAAGAGGCTGCTCTGGCGGGGTCTCATAATTCTCGGAGGATGCGTCCGATGCGTCGGTGTTTCAGCGCCCAATCAATCGTCACGTTCGCCGTGCTCGGGCTCGTGGCCCTGTCCTGTGCGCCCAGCCAAGCGCAGTTCTTCCGCGGCGGCGCCGTGGGCGGCGTCAGCATCGACGCGCAGGGCGTGCTGACCGCGCCCGAAGTTGGCGAGAACGAACAGCTGATGAAGGCCTGGCAGAAGGGCCTGAAGCCCGTGCCGGCTGACCTGCAGGCCTACACCGATATGCGGTACGTGTCGCTCAAGCGGCTTGAGCAGCAGGTCGCCAAGGCGTTTGCTACCGGCGAGGCGATCCCCGAAGAGGTCGCGTTCCTGGCCGGTATGCTGCGTGTCGAGTACGTGTTTGTCTACCCCGAGCAGGGCGATGTCGTGCTGGCCGGGCCGGCCGAGGGCTGGAAGGTCGACCGCCTGGGCAACGCCGTGGGCGCCACGACCAACCGCCCGGTGCTGATGCTGGAAGACCTGGTGACCGCGCTGCGGGCCAACCGCGTGAGTGGCGGCCCGGTGATCAGCTGCTCGATCGACCCAACCGAAGAAGGCCTGCGTCGCTCGCAGCAGGTTGCCGCCCGGTTCAGCGCCGCCACGTCGTCAACCGCCGCCGGCCGCGCCATGGAAGAGGCGCTCGGCCCGCAGGTGATCACGGTGACCGGCGTCCCCGCCACCAGCCACTTTGCCCGCACCATTGTCGCGGCCGACTTCCGCATGAAGCGATTGGCGATGAACTTCGAGCCGGCGCCAATCGACGGCATGCCGAGCTACCTGCACATCGCCGGGACCAACACCGACGCGTTCCCGCGCTGGTGGCTGGCCGCCAACTACGAGCCCGTCCTGCAAGACCCGAAGGGCCTGGCTTGGCAGCTTCGTGGGCAGGGCGTGAAGTGCATGACCGAGACCGACTTCGTCGACGCTCAGGGGCGCCGCACCCGCAGCGGCAAGGCGAGCCGGGGCGCCCAGAAGTGGGCCGACCTGCTGACCCAGCGGTTTGACGAGCTCGCTAACGAGGATTCGGCCTTCGGCCAGCTTCGCAACGTGATGGACCTGTCTGTCGTAGCGGCGTTGCTGGAGAAAGAGGGCCTGCTGGAGCACGTCGGCCTCAGCATGCCCGCGCTGATGACGACCTACGAGCTGCAGGAGTACCCGGCGCCGCGCGAAGTCGCCTCGCAGGCCAGCTTCCTGAACAAGCGTGGCAAGCGGATCGTCACGGCCTCTGGCGGCGTTCAGCTGAGCCCCTGGCGCGTGGCGGAGAACCTGCAGCAGACCGATAGGCTTACCCCCGCCCGCGATCAGGCTATGGCCAAGGCGGGCGGCGCCTGGTGGTGGCAGTAGCAGCTGCCCTACGTCCCCTGCGCCAATAACTCTGGCCGGCCGACGCGAGTTTCTCGTCGGCCGGCCTTTTTTTGCGCCGGGCCCGAGCTTGCCCTGACGCCAGCATCTGTAAGAATCAGGCCATGACGTTTCGGTTCTCTATCCGCGCGGCGCTGCTTATCTTGACTTTGGGCGCCGGCTTGTCGCTCATCCTCGCCCAAGCGGTGCAGGGACAGATCTGGGCGGTTGGCATTGTGATCGCGGTGGCGTGCCTGCCTGCGGCGTTTCTGCCGTACGTTTTCTGGTATTGGGTGATCCGGGCCACTTCCCTCGTGTTGACCCCCAAGCAGCCCTCAGCCGATACGCCGCAGCAACCGAATTGAACACCGCTATTCGCCAGGGACGCTCGATCGACCTCCGACGCGGAACAACCCGTCGCGAGTGGCGACTGTGGTTAGCGATCGCCCTGCTGACGCCGTCAGTGGCTGGGGCGCAGGCAGGGCGGTTCACGGCCTCGACGCCTGCTCAGACGTCCGCCGGATCGGCGGCGAACGACCTGCGCGTCACGGTCAGCTTCGATCCGCTCCAGCTCTTCGGGCGTCAGCCCGTCGAAGTCGACATCAACGCCGTGAAGCCGACCGCCAGCGACCGCCAAATTACGGTTCGGTTCTACGCCGACCGCGGCTTCGACGGCACGCCCGATCGGTACGACCTGGCCTACGAACGCGACGCCGAACTGCCCGCCGGCGCCGCGCAGCTCTCGATCGAGATGCTGGTCCCGAAGCTGCACAGCTGGGGGATGGTGCGTTGGCAGGTCTGGGTGGACGGGCGGCTCGACCCCGATCTGTCCGGGGGCGCGGCCCTACAGAGCGGCGGCGCTCAGGGGCCGGTGAGCATCCTGGCGCCGGGACCCCAGCAGGCGATTGGCTCGCCCACGCTCGGCAGACTGCTCGCGTTTGGTTCGCCGCGGGGGACGCTGAACGGCGTGATCGAGATGAGCTACGCCCCGCTGCCTTCGGATTGGCGTGGCATTGAGTCCTACCACGCGGTGCAGCTGTCGGCCGACGAGCTGCAGGCGCAGGCTTCCAAGAATCCGGAAGGCGTTGCGGCTCTGCGGAGGTGGGTGTCGCTGGGCGGGCAGCTGCTGATCGAGAACGCGGGCGATGACTTCCGCAAACTAGACAAAGTAGACGAGTTCCTCGGCCCGAACTCCCGGGTCTTCGACCGCCAACTGGCCCGCGACCAGCAGCCCGAGGCGCCCCCCGACAAGGAAGACGACGAGCCGCCGGTGGAGGTGACGCCGCCCCCGTTCCCAGACTCGCCGGCGTGGCGCTGGGCCGAGGTGCTGCTGCCGGGCGCGGACGACGACGAGGACGACAGCAACACCACCGATCGGTCCGGCGGCGGGCGGCGGGTCCGCTCCGCGATGGAGGGTTGGTTCCTGGAGCGGCCGGTGGGGTTCGGCATGGTGACCGTCTTCCCGGAGGCGATCGAGCAGATCCCGGACGAGCGTTCCGGGGGAGGGCTAGCCGATCGCTTCTCAACATACAGCGACCGCTGGCTGCAGCGGGCGGTGGTCAGCTACCTCGCTGGCTGGGACTGGACCCAGCGCCACGGGCTGGCCCCCGACCGGGGCAACGACGAATTCTCCAACTGGCTCGTGCCCGGGGTCGGCGCCGCCCCGGTCGACGCGTTCCGGCTGCTGGTCACACTGTTCGTGCTGCTGGTGGGGCCGGCCAGCTTCTTCGTGCTCAGGGCCTACCACCGCACGCAGCTCATGGCGCTCACCGCACCGCTGGCGGCGGCGGTGTTCACGCTCTGCCTGTTCGCCTACGCGACGTTCTCGGACGGGGTCGGGCTGAGGGTGCGTGTGCGCAGCCTGACGCTGCTCGACCAGCAGCGGGGCGAGGCGGTCAGCTGGTCGCGGCAGTCCTACTACGCGGGACTGGCCCCAGCCGACGGGCTGGTCTTCCCAGAAGGATCGTCGGTTTATCCAATCATGGCGAGCTGGCAGGCCTCGGCCTTCAGCGACGCCAAGCCGTACATGCGTGAGATGATCGTGGAGGAGGACGCCGAACGCTACAGCCGCGGCTGGCTGTCGTCGCGGCAGACCTCGCAGCTGCTAGCGCTCGACAGCCGCAAGACCAACGCCGGCCTCCGGCTGGGGGGGACGGACGACAAGCCGACGGTGACCAACGAACTCGGCGCCACGATCGACCGGCTGTTTGTCCTCGACCGCGACGCCAATTGGTGGTCGGTGCGAGGCGTGCCGAACGGCGAAACGCTTCCGCTCAACACAGACGACCGGGCGGGCATCGTGGCCGCCGCCCGCAGGGCGTTCCTTGACGCCGCTCCGGCTTTCCCGCCGGGGATCGACGGCTCGACCCACCGCACGTCGATCAACCCGTTCGCGCGGCGCCGGTCTCGCAACCGGTACGGCCGCGGGGGCGGCGCGTCGCTGGAGGACGGCCAGCTGGAACGGCTACTCATCCAGATCGAGGGGCGCAGCGACGGCCTCACCACGCCGCTGCGGCCAGGCACGTACATCGCGATTACAGACAGCACGGTCGCCGCTCCGCTGGGGAGCGCCGACGCCCGCGAGCTCGGCAGCTTCCACGTCACTCTAGGAGTGTGGGGGGAGGACTCGCCGTGACCGCCGACCGCCCCCTGATCGAGCTGCGAGGCCTGCACCGCGTGTTCGGCGACACCCACGCGGTG
Organism: Posidoniimonas corsicana; assembly: GCF_007859765.1. Lineage (NCBI taxonomy): Bacteria > Pseudomonadati > Planctomycetota > Planctomycetia > Pirellulales > Lacipirellulaceae > Posidoniimonas > Posidoniimonas corsicana. Next base: position 528,876 of record NZ_SIHJ01000001.1, on the reverse strand, counting down.
CGCGGCGTGTCGTTCGAGGTCGGCCCGGGTGAGGTGTTCGGTTACATCGGACCGAACGGCGCCGGCAAGACGACCAGCATGCGCATCCTCGCCACCCTGGACGAGCCCACCGCCGGCGACGCCTACGTCGATGGCCTGTCGGTCACCGAGGACCCGGACCGCGTGCGGCGGCGGCTCGGCTTCATGCCGGACTACTACGGCGCGTACCGCGACGTCAACGTGAAGGAGTACCTCGACTTCTTCGCCCGCAGCTACGGGCTGCGGGGCGACGACCGTCGCCGCGCGCTGGCGTACGCGATGGACTTCACCGGCTTGGACAAGCTCGCCTACAAGCCCATGGACGGGCTCTCTAAGGGTATGAAGCAGCGGCTGGCGCTGGGCCGCACCATGATCCACGACCCGGCGGTGATGGTGCTCGACGAGCCCGCCGCCGGACTCGACCCGCGCGCGCGGATCGAGCTGCGTGAGATGATCAGCCGGCTAGCGCAGCTCGGCAAGGCCGTGCTGATCAGCTCGCACATCCTGACCGAGCTGGCGGCCATCTGCCACAAGATCGGCATCCTGGAGCAGGGCCAGCTGCTGGCGGTAGGGTCGGTCGAAGAGATCAGCCGTCAGGCGCGGCCGCACTCGATGATCACGCTGAAGATCCTGTCCGATCCGCAGGCGGCCGAAGCCTGGCTCCGCGACCGCAAGGACGTGGAGCACATCGAGCAGGTGGAGCAGCGGTTCACCCTGCGGCACGCAGGCGACGACGCCGCGCGGGCCGATCTGCTGGCGGCGATGGTCGAATACGGCATCCGTGTGGCGGAGTTCCGCTCGCAGGAGACCTCGCTCGAGGACCTGTTCTTGCACGTCACTGAGGGCCGTGTGCAATGAGCGTCAGCGCCCCTCCCATCTCGGACACGGAGCCGGCCGACGAGTCGTCGCCGTCGCGGGTCGCCGCCGCACTGGCCTGGGTCGACCAGCGGCTCGAGACGCTCAGCGACTACATCAACCCGATCCTGGTCAAAGAGACCCGCCAAGCGCTCAAGAGCCAGCAGTTCGTCCTCTGGTACCTGCTGCTGCTGGCGGGCTGTTGGGTGGTGACCATGGGCGGGCTGGCGGTGATCGGGCCGGCGGCGTACTACGGCGCCTTCGGCGGGCAGCTGTTCTTGTGGTACGCATGGATCCTGTCGTTCCCGCTGCTGGTGGTGGCGCCGTTCTCGGCGTTCCGGTCGTTGGCGGCCGAGCAGGAAGAGAACACCCGCGACGTGCTGACGGTCTCCGCTTTGTCGCCGTTCCAGGTGGTCAACGGCAAGCTGGGCAGCGCGGCGCTGCAGGTGGCTATCTACCTGTCGGCGATGGCGCCCTGCCTGGGGTTCGCCTACCTGCTGCGCGGCGTCGACGCGTTGACGCTCCTGCTGCTGCCGGCGCTGGGCGTGCTGGCCTCGCTGGGGTTGTCGTTGGTGGGGCTGCTGCTGGCGTCGCTGACGCGGCTGCGGTACCTGCAGATCCTCATTAACGTGGCGTTCATCACGCTGCTCCTGCTGCTGTTCTACAACTGCTTTGCGGTGATCGAGGAATTCGTTGACAACGGCTTCCGCATGTACCAGGCGGAGGAGTTCTGGCTCGGCCTCGGCATGATCTTCACCGCCTACGCCACCACGTTCCTGCTGGCGTACTTCCTGGCGGTGGCGGCCAACACCTTCACCAGCGCCAACCGGTCGACCCACCTGCGGGTCGCGATGCTGGTGCAGCAGTCCGCGTACATCGGCTGGTTCGCCGCGGTCTGGATCTACGACCGCGACGCGGACATCCCGATCGTGATGTTCGTCTTTGCGCTGGCGTACTGGACGTTCGCCGGGATGTTCCTGACCAGCGAGGGCCAGGTGCTCTCGCCGCGGGTCCGCCGCACGCTGCCCAAGACGGCGCTCGGCAGGCAGCTGTTCACGCTGCTCTCACCGGGGCCCGGGACCGGCTACTTCTTCGTCATGGGCAACCTCACGTACCTGATGCTGCTGACCTTCACGGCGTCGGTCTTCTCGCGGCGGGGAGGGCCGTCCATCAGCGGGGTGCCGCTGCTGTGGGTGCTCTGCGTCGCGCTGGCGTACGCCGCGGCCTACCTCGGCCTGGGGCGGATTATCATCCTGCTCGTGCGGCGCGTGGCCGAGCTGAGCCTGTTCGGCGGCTTCCTGGTGCACGTGCTGCTGATGCTGGCCGGCGGCTCGCTGCCGTTCGCCATCGAGGCCTCGTCCAGCATGTTCCGCCGCGAAGGGTTTAGCTACCTGGACGTCCCCAGCCCGGTGGCGGTGATGCTGCACCTGGAACGGGGAGACCTGTCCGACGTCGAGGCGGTCACCACCGGCGTGATCGTCATCGGCGCGGCGACCTGCCTGCTGCTTGTCAATCTAGTGCTGGCGGCGGGCGAACTCCGGCAAACGCGGCTGCCGCTGCCCCAGCGGATCATCGAGGACGAGCTGGCCAAGGCCGCCCGCCCCGTGCGCGCATCCAACCCGTGGGGCGACACCACCGCGGCGCCGCCCACCCAAGATGCCGCCGCCGACGGGGCCTGACGCGGCGGCGGGCGATTGCTTGTCTGGCGTTTTGTCCGCTTCGTTTTGTCCAAAAACACGCGCGAAGCGGACAAAACTCGGGGCGTATCTCTCCTAGGGTTGTGCGTAAGTGCTTTGTTACGAATGCATTGCGGTCATAGCCCTGTGATCCGGCAGCCGGGGTTTTGTCCGTTTTGGCCGCCAGGATCGGACAATCGGCTCCCGGGATAAGCCCCGGATCTCCAAGAGCGCAGCAGTCAGCCCCGCCTGCCGGGGACGTAGGGCCTAACCGGGGCGTGGGGGACGCGCGAACACCACCCCTCATTAGATCGCACGGGGTGGCCGGTTTCTACGAGAATCGAGCGGCGACAGCAGAACCCAGACGCGCCGCGTGGGGCGCGCGTCCGTGACGCCGGGCCCGTCGCACCGCCTCCCTAATCGAGCGACGCCGTCCAGCGGTTGCGGCCCCGCTGCAGCACGACCTCCGGAGGAGCAATCGAGATCACCTCGATGCCGTGCTTCGCAGTCCCCGCCGCAACCGAGGCGATCACGCCGTCGATCGACAGCACCGCCTTCGGCTGGTCGACCGACACGAAGCCCAGCAGCTGGACGGACTCATCGTCGTCGAGGGCGTTGCTGCGCGTCGCGGCCCGGGTCCGCTTGGGCGGAGCGAACAGGTCTTCGCGTTCCGGGTACGGTGGGTTGTAGGCGGGCACCCGCTCCACCTGCACCTCTTCCCGTGGCAAGGCGGGCGGAAGCTCGGTGGGCTGACGCCGCGGCGCCAGCTGCGCAGCGGCGGCGGGCGGCGGGGGGGCCTGCTCGGCGCATCCGGCGGCCACCATCAGTGGGGCGGCCAGCAGCAGCATCGTGGCGGGGTTGCGAGTCGGCATCGGCGGCAAGTCGGGTCGGTTCGAAGGCGGCCCGGCGACGGTCGCTGCGGGCCGAGCAAGTGTAGCACCCACGCCGGGGTCAGGCGGTGGCCGGTGGCGCCGGCTGTGCGGGCTTTGCCGTCAGGTTAGCGCCAGAACCGTTTGTAGAACGGCTCCCGCTTGGCCTTCTGGACCGGCGGCTGGCGGGTCTGTTCCGCGGCGCGGAACCGGTCGTCGTAGCCGGGCCGAAGGCCGCCGGAGAAGCCGCGTCCGCTGGCCGCGGTAGCGGCCTCGCTCTCGACCGGGGGCAGGCGGCGGATGTTGAGCGACCGCCCTTGCGCGTCGGTCGGGTAGGCCGGCAGGGCCTCGGCGGGCGTGGGCAGTTCGTGCGACGGGACGCACCCGCCGGGGCCGCAGGACGCGCACGCGCCGGGCGGGCAGCCCTCGGCGGCCGGGATCCGCTCCAGGCGGCAGTCGATGGTGTCGACCGTGCGTTGCTCGCGCTCGCAGAGCGGCTCGGCGCAGCTGACGATCGTGGGCCGGATAAACACCATCAGCTCGCTCTCACGCACGTCCGTCTGGTGCGAGCGGAACAGCGGGCCGATGAACCTCACGTCCTTGAGGAACGGGATGCCGTTGAAGTCGCCGACGTCGCTCCGCTGACGCAGCCCGCCGATCACGACCGTCTGGCCATTGGCGATCCGCACATTGGTGGTGGCGACCCGTTTGTCGATGATCGGTTGGTTGTCGCCGGGGGTGAACCCGGTCAGCCGGCTGAACTCGGGCTGCACCTCCATCTGGATGCAGCCGTCGTTGCCGATCTTGGGCGTCACATTGAGGGTGATGCCCGCCTCCTTGAAGGCCGTGGTGCCGATATTCCCGCCGGCGGCCGTCTGGGTGAGCTGCTGGTACGGGATCTCCGACACGCTCTGGATCACCGCCTGCTCGTTCTCCAGCACGGTGACGTTGGGCGAGGCCAGCAGACGCGAGTCCGCGGCGTTCTGCAGCGCCATCGCCACGGCCGCCATGCTGAAGTTGCTGCTCAGGTTGTACAGCGTGAACGCGCCGCCGGCGGAGCCTTCGGCAAACGGGATCTTGGTCACGGAGTTGATCAGCGTGCCGGTGCCCCGCGACAGCGTCCCGCTGCCGGAGACCTCGCCGCCGCCGGCGATCACGGTCCCCTCCAGGCTGCCGTTGCTGATGCTGTGCCAGTTGAGGCCGAGCTCCTCGAGGTCCTTGAGGCTGATGTCGTAGATCAACGCCTGGATCGCCACCTGGGGGCGCGGCCGGTCCGCGTGCGAGACGACCTGCCGCACCATCTGCAGGTTCTCTGGGTAGTCCACCACCAGCAGGCGGTCCTCCTTCTTCATCACGGTCGCCTTGCCGGCCGGGCTCATCACCGCGTTGAGCAGATCGACCATGTCCTGGGCCGACACGTGGTGGGTCTTGAGGTACGCGACCTCCAGCGGTCGGTGGGGCGTCGCGGCGGGCTGCCCGCCGTAAGACTTGGTGGTGGCGGCGTCGATCGCCTCGACGAAGCGGCGGATCTTCTCCACCCGGTCGGGGAAGTCGAGCACCACCACGCTCCGCGCCGACGGCAACGCCTTGACCTGCCCGCTGGGCGTGCTGAGCAGCGAGGCCCCCTGGACCACCTCGTCGACGTCGGCCGCCTTGATGGGGATGGTCGCGGAGATGAAGAACGGGTTGACCTGCCCGAGCTCGCTTAGTCGGGTCACGACCAGGCTCTCGCCCACGGCGCGGTACCCGTAGCCGTTGCTGAGCAGGATGGAGTCGAGGATCTCGCGGAGCGGGGCGTCCCGGAACACGCCGTTGACCGAGCCCTCCAGCTCGCCCGACACGATGTTGATCCGCCACTGTTCGCCGATGGTGAACAACGCCGACTTCAGCGTGCCGTTCTGGAGCGTGAGGTCGCCGCGGGTCTCGAGCGCCTGGACCAGCGAGGGGGCGGGCGCCGCGGGGGCGTCGGCCTGCCGCGGCCGGTCGGGGCGGGACCGCGGCGTCAGCGGCGGCTGCGCGACCGCCGCGCAGGCGGGCAGCAGGCAGGCGGCGGCCAGCACGCGCCAGAGCCACCGGAGCGCAGCACGGGGCGCCGTCGTCGGGTTGGCGGCTTGGCCACTCTGCATGCGTCCTCCATGACGCGGTAGGTGGGCGGTGGCTACACGCTCCCGAGGGAGTAGCACCACAGCTCAATATCTAGTTGCACCGTCTGGTGGTTCTTGCCGGCCGACCGCAGCTCCAGGAACTTCACGTGCTGCATGACCCCGTCGTTGTGGACGCGGCTGATCAGCTTCTTCACCGCCGCGGTCGACCCGGTCACCGACAGCGATACCGGCCGCGTCTCGACGTTGAACGGCGTCCGCTTCGGGTCCGGCCCGACCGAGTCGGGGTCCATCACGTTGTCGCCCTCGTGCCACGGCCGCGAGCGGGCGCCGCCGAAGCTGATCCGCCGCACGCGGCAGCCGGTCTCGCGGGCGAACGCGATCAGCCGGCTGCGGAACTCGCTCACGGCGTCCTCGTCGACCGTGCGTCCCTCGGCCTGGCTCAGCTCCTGCAGCTTCTCCCGCAGCCGCTCCTCAAAAACTGGTAGGTCCTGCTCGATCCGCAACGACTCGGCCAGCTCCAGCCGGAGGGCCTCCTGATCGTCACAGAGCGCACGGTACTCATCGGCCAATGGCAGCACGGTCAGAAGGGCAATCAGTACGGTGCCGGCTGTAACGATTAACCACCGCCGCTTGCTAGCACAGAACTGGTCAACGAGGCTATTCACTGCGGGCCTCCGACTTGGGGTGCGCGTCCCCGCCCATGGCGAAGTCGACGGTCATGTTGAAGCTGGTCACCGGCCCGTGCGAGCCGCGGCGGACGCCGGTCTCCTGCAGCGCGGCGTTCTGAGCGCCCGGCATCGACTCGATGTGCCCGACAAACTCGAACACGCCGCCCTCGGTGAAGCCGGAGCCGACGATGGCGGCCTCCCGCTGGTCGGCGATCGTCAGCCGGTCGAGCCACACGTCCGCGGGCAGGCAATGACCAACGCGGTTGACCACCGCGTCGAGCGGCGTTTCCGGCAGCCCGGCCGCGAGCTCGGTGAGCGATCGCAGCTTGGCGTCCGCCGCCGCGAGCTGCAGTCGGGTGTCCCGGTAGCGGACCTTGTGGGGCTCGGCCAGCGCGACCAGTCCAGCCAGGCTGTGGTTCCGCATCCCGAGCGAAGCGTTCAGCCCGAGCATCGCCACCGCGATGACGAGCACGGCCGCCAGCGGCGCCGCCGACCGGAGCAGGATCGGCCGCAAGTGCTTGCGGCTCTCGCGGATCCAGTTCTCCAGCAGGTTCGGCCCTTCCTCGACGCGGTCGGGGCAGAGCCACAGCAGCGAGGCGCCGAGCGCCGCGGCGTACTCGTCGCCCGGCGCCTCGTCACGCACGCGCCAGAAACGTTCGGGCGCAGCGGTCAGGGGTTTCACGGTCAGGCTGGGCGTGCGTTTCAATGCGACGGCGCCCGTGGCGCACGCCGCGGGCGAGCCGCTGAGGTACACGGTCGACAGCTCCTGTCGCCCACCGGGCTCGGCACGCTGGCACGCCCGGTGGAACCGACCGAGGTGCTGCGAGACGATCTGATCGGCCTGCTCCGCGGTGGCCGACCCGCCCGGCAGGTACTCCAACAGCAACCGGCCGTTGTGCGTAGCGCCGATCGATAGCGACTCGTCGTGGGCGGAGATCAGCAGCGCGGGCTGGTCGTCGTCGGGGTGGAACATGCGGTGCGCTCGGCTGAGCGAGACCATCGACGACTCGATCCGCCGCAGGTTGAGCCCCGCCTGCACGGCCGCCTCGGCGACGGCGTCGACCACCCGCTGGCTGGCCATCGAAACGAGGGCGTGCCGGTGGCGGGCGTCGACAGCGCAGACGCTCTTCGCGACGCACACATCCCCACCGCCCAATGCGTGGTAGAGCTGGCCCCGCTCCTCGAGGTCTTTGACGGAGCGGTCGATCTCGCCGGCGCCGCCGGTCGCGGTGCGCGTGACGCACATCCGCGCGCCCAGGAGCACAACGGCCTCGGCGCCCTGCAGGCGTTCTTCGGCCGCGAGCGACTTGAACGCGGCGGCCAGCGCGTCGGCGTCTACCGCCGTGGGGGCCGCCGCGCCGGCGGTCCGCCACGGGAGTGTCCGGGTAATCAGCAGCGGCTCCTGCGCGGCCCCGGTGCGGACCGTGATCGCCGCGTGCAGGCTGTTGTCGCAGAGCTCGATCACGACGTGCCGCTCGTCGGAGTTGCGACGCCGGTCCCCGCCGGTGCGGCGGTCCGGGTCCTGACGGCGGTCGGTCTTTCTAGGATTGCTCACGTGTTTCCCTACCATTCGATAGTCGCTTCTACCGTGCGGGCGGCCTCGCCGGCGACCCCCACCGAGACGACATCCACCTGGCCGTCCACTCCGTCGGCGACCGTGGCGGAGTAGGTGTCGTCGGCGGGGTAGGCGCCGTCGGTTATTGTGCCCCGGTAGGCGTCGTCCTCGGCCAGCAGCGCACAGGCGTGGTGCACGCCGGCGTTGGCCAGGTACAGCGCCCGCTCGTAATCCCGGACGTTCCGCGCAACGGCGGACTGCTGCGTCTCGGTGGTCAGCATGTTGAGCACCAGCGAGCTCACCATGAACACCACAAAGATCACCACCAGGAGCGCGGCGCCCTTGCGGCGGGATCGCTTTGTCGGTTTTCGGCGTGTCATCGGCGGAGCTCCTACCACGACCGTATCCAGGCGGAGCAGGATACCGTGCGCGATCCGCCGGCGGGCATGCCGATGGTCGCCGTCACACGCACCAGCTGCACATCGATCGGGTCGGCGGCCAGCGTGACGCCGTCGGCCTCCAGGCCGGTGAACACCAGGCTGTCCACGTCTGGCGCCAGGGCGGAGCTGACCGGCCCCGGGTAGGTCCAGTACCACACACCGCCCGGCGCGTCGGCCGTGTAGGCGACCGTGTCTCCGGAGTCCAGCGTCAGCGTGAGCTCGCCGGCGTTCTCTGCCGGGCCGGTGATGCTGGTGACGGAGGTCGCCTGACGGAGGGTGCGGACGATGTGTCGGAGCACCGCGTGCGCGTTCTCGGCCTGCTCGTGGTCGGCGTCGTGCGCCTGCCAGACGGCGTAGCTGGAGCGCAGCAGCACCACCGACGAGGTCATCATGGTCCCCGTGATCGCGGCCGCGGCCATCACCTCCAGGAGGCTCATGCCGCGGCGTCGGCTAGTTGACCGCTTTCTCCACATAAGCGCCCAGGTTTGCGACCTTGGTCCGGAACGAGCAGCTCAGCTCGCCCGTGTCCTGCGTCGCGTTTGCGTTCTGATCGATGTAGGTGGTGACGCTGACGTGCATCAGCTCGTCGACAACGCCGCCGTTGGCCGGGTCGTCCGACGAGGTGACCACGTACCGCAGCGAGGCGAACCCCTCGGCGGCGAAGCTCCCGGTCACCGTGCCCTCCTGCCAACCGGCGGCCACAACCGCTAGCCGCTCTTCGAGCACACGCACGGCGTAGTTGGTCAGCAGCAGCTGCTCGTCGGTCTTGCGGCTGACAGCCATCCCGTCACGCAGCAGCGCGAGCGCCGGCGCGAGCGTGCCCGCGGCCAGCGCGATCGCCAGCGTGAGCTCCAGCAGCGAGTAGCCACGCCGCAGCCGCCGCGGTGCCGAAGGTGGCTGGTGGGTTGGCATGTGGCGCTCGGGAGGGGCCGGGGGCTGTAAACCGCTGCCCAAACGTACGTTACGGCCGGCGCCGGTCAATCTCGACGGGCGCGAACCCTAGGGCGAAAGCGTCTTGTCGCAGCGGACGGCGCCGGTGGCGTGGTAGCAGGTGATCAGCCACTGGAAGTCGCCGCCGTCGACGGTCATCGTGCTGCTCCCGCCGCCCGACTGCAGAGCGCCGTCGAAGCCGAAGGTCCACTGGTCCGCCGCCGACGTAATCGTCACGCCCGTCGGAACCGTGCGGGCGTCGTCCACCAGCGCGCCGCCGCTCTGGCAGACAGCGAACCCGGTCACTTGGCCCGCGGTGCGGGTCAGCTGGAGGTAGTGGTCGACGCCGGTGGTGATGGTGCGGCGCCGGGCCTGACGCAGGTCCAGCATCAGCTTGCGGGCGACGCCCTCGCCGTCAGCGACGGAGATCGCGTCAACGCCGAAGCGCGTGACCGCCATCAAGCTGAGCACGCCGATCACCGCCAGCACGAGCGTCAGCTCCAGCAACGAGAACGCACGCTGCGGCCGGGCCAAGCGTGCGTCCTGTAACTTCAGTGCTCTGGTCATTCCAGCCGCCCGGCTTACGGAGGCGACCCAGAGTCCTGGGCGCGGTGGTTGGTGTCGAGCGAGTAGGCGTTGCCGTTCACCGGGTTCACCGGGATGCTCTCTGGGAAGTAGTTGGTGTCGGCCTCCAGGGCGTCAATGTCCGCGGGCCAGGTCCCCTTCTCGATGTACCACCGCTCGACGGCCGAGTTGATGGTGGCCAGGTTGTGGGCGTGGACCTTCTCCTTCGCCGTGTTGCTCGACACGCTGACGCGGGGAACGATGATCGCGGCGATGATGCCGAGGATCGTGACCACGGCTAGCAGTTCCATGAGTGAGAAGCCCCGGCGTTGGGGCTTACGCGGACTCGTCATTTGTCTTGCTCCGTTGCTCGCCATGTCGCAGTTACTGCAGAGGGGTGGGATCGGGGAGTAGGCCGCTGCGGCGCCGGCTCTGAGAAAGGCTAGTTCACCCTCGCTGGTGAAATGCCCCCCAATCTGATGGGCTTTCCGCACCCTGTGTCAGTGGGCGTGCCCTACGACTGTTCCATCCGTCACATCGATCGTGTAGGCCGATCCATCCACGGGGCAGACGGGGAGCCCGGCGGGGAAGTACTGAGCGTTTGCCCCGATGTCCGACAGGCTGGCGGCCGGGAAACCGCCGTTCAGCCGCCGCCAGAGCTGGACCTGCAGCTCGATCTCGCCCTGGTTCAACTCGCACGCCGCGGGCGCCGCGTTTGAGGATTGCGTCGTCACCCGCGCGACCAACAGGGCCGCCAGCACGCCAACGATCGCCACGGCCGCCAGCAGCTCGATCAGGGTCACTCCGCGGTGGTTGAGCCGGTATCTACGCATCGCTAGTTGATGGTGTTGATCATGTCGAACATCGGCAGGTAGATCGCCAACAGAATTACCGCCACGGCGGTGGCCAGGGAGATCGTCATGACCGGTTCGATCACGCCGACCAGCGCGTTGGCCTTCCGTTCCACCTCGTCCTCTAGGTGCCGCTGGATGTGACGCGCGGCGTTCAGCAGGTTGCCGGTCCGCTCCCCGACGATAATCAGCTGGCTCACCATCGGCGGGAACAGGTCGGTGTGCTGCTCGACCGTGCGGCTGAAACGCTCGCCCCGGTCGACTCCGGCGTACAGGTCCTTCACGCACAGCTTGACCGCGCGGTTGCTGACCGCCGTGCGGGCCTCGGCAAGCGACTCGACCAGCGTGTAGCCCGACCCCATCAGGTTCGAGAGAACGTCGACCAGTTCGAGCACCGCGATATCACGCAGCCAGGGGCCGACCACCGGCAGCCGCAGCACCCACTGGTCGATCGCCAGGGCGGTCTGCTCTCGGGCCCGCAGGCGTTTGACGACAAACACCGAGGCGGCGGCCGCCAGCAGCAGGTAGGGCCCGTAGGTCTGGGCTGCGGCCCCGACGGCGATCATCAGCCGCGTGACCGCAGGCAGCGGAACCCGGGCCGAGCGGTAGGTCTCCTCGAACACCGGCACGACGTAGCCCAGCAGAAAGGCGATGACGCCCGTGCCCACCAGCATCAGCATGGCCGGGTAGGCCAGCTTCTTGGTCACCTCGGCCTTGAGCTTGCCGGACTTTTCGCGCTGAGCGGCGATGTGGTCGAGCGTCGCCGCCAGCGCGCCCGAGCGCTCGCCCACCTTCACCTGATTGGTGGTGACCCGGTCGAACGAGCCGGGGTGGGCCAGCAGCGCGGTGCTGAAGTTGGATCCGTTCTCGAGCCGCCGCTGCAGGTCGGTGATCACATGCCGCGAGCGCTCCATCGCCCGCTCTTCCGCCAGGGCGCCCAGCGCCTTGGGGAGCGACACGCCGCTGTCGACCAGGGTGGCGAGGCTGCGGAACAGGAACGTGACGTCGGCCGAGGGCAGGTGCTCACGCTTGAGGCTCAGACCAAAGCCAGATCGCGTGGAGGCCTTGCCGGCGCGGCGGGCCGCGGGCGCCGCCCGGCCGGCGACGCCCATCGCAGGCGTTCTTGCGTTCATAGCGGCCCTCGCTAGCTGGATATCTTGTAGAAGACTTCTTCGAGGGTCGTCCGACCGGCGGCCACCTGCTCCAGACCCGCGGACGTCAGCTCGACCATCCCCTCACTCACCGCCAGCTCGCGGATGCGGCTGGTGGGGACGCCCTTCTCGATCGCCTCGGCGATCGTCGGCGAGACGGTCATGATCTCGTAGATCGGGATCCGGCCCGAGTACCCGGTGCCCAGGCACTTCTTGCAGCCGCGGCCGCGGTAGAACAGCCCGTCCTCGTCAAACGGGCGGCCCTTGGTGAGCGCGTCGAGCAGCTTGCGGTTTGGCTCGACCACCTCCTTGCACTCCGGGCAGATCGCCCGCAGCAGCCGCTGAGCGATGGAGCCGAGCAGCGCGCCGCCGCTCTTGAACCCGTCGATCCCGAGGTCAGCCAGCCGCGCCACGGCGCCGACGGCGTCGTTGGTGTGCAGGGTGCTGATCAGCAGGTGGCCCGTCAGGGCCGCCTGCACGGCGGTGGCGGCCGTCTCGTGGTCGCGGATCTCGCCGACCATGATCACGTCCGGGTCCTGCCGCATGATGTACTTCAGCGCGTTGGCGAAACCGAGGCCGTGGTCGTTGTCCGACGCCACCTGATTGACGCCCGGCAGCCGGTACTCGACCGGGTCCTCGACCGTGACGATGTTGCGGCTCACGGCGTTGAGCTTCGAGAGCATCGCGTACATTGTCGTGCTCTTGCCCGACCCGGTGGGCCCGGTCACCACGATCATGCCGTGGGGCTTGTCGATCAGGTTCTGGATCGAGGTGATGTCCCGTGGCTTAAGACCCAGCGTCGCTAGATCGAACACCTGGTTGCCCTCGTCCAGCAGACGCATCACCACCTTCTCGCCGCCGACGGTCGGGATGGTGCTCACGCGGAAGTTGACGCGGCTGCCGCCCTCGTCGACCGACAGGCGGCCGTCCTGGGGGCGGCGGCTCTCGGTGGTGTCCATGTCGGCCATCACCTTGATGCGCGAGACCACCGCCTCCTCGATGTGGCTGGGGATTGTCATCACCGGCTGCAGCTCGCCGTCGACACGGTAGCGGACCCGCATCTCGGGCGTGTGCGGCTCGAGGTGGATGTCGCTGGTGTTGGCGTTGATCGCGCCCATCAGGATGGCGCGGACCAGCCTCACCACCGGCGCCTGCTCCTCGTCGGACGGCGCCTCGGCGGCGAGGTCCTCGTCGACGAGCTTCTCGGCCGCCTCGAGGTCGGCCATCTTCAGGTCCACCAGCGTCTGCCGAGCGACCAGCCGGTCGTCGAAGCCGCGGTCGATCACGGCCTGCACGGGCGCGTCGAGCGCGACATACGGCTCAACGCGGTAGCCGGTGATCAGCTCCGCCTCGGAGATCGTTTCCAGGTCGTCGGGGCTGGCCATGGCCAGCTGCATGGTCTCGCCCTGCACGCCGATCGGCACGCACGCCCGGGAACGCACTAGCTTTTCCGGCAGCAGCCGGGCGACCTGTGGGTTGACCGTCTGGGGGGTCAGGTCGACGTACGGAGTGCTGTACTGCTCGGCGAGCGCGTCGCCCAACTGGTCGAGAGTAATCAGCCCCCGCCGCACCAGCAGCTGACCCAGGCGGCCCTGCTCGTCCCCCTGCGCGGCCAGCGCACTCTCCAGCTGGCCCTGGGTGATCAGGTGGTCGCGGATCAGGATGTCGCCGAGTCGGGCCATTCGTGGGGGCAGCGGGGCGTTGGTTGTTTCGTGGTCAGGCGATCGCGGCGGTGAGCTCGGCCAGCTTGCGGACCTTCTGCTGCAGCACGACCGGGTCGTACGGCGCGACCAGGTAGTCCTTCGCGCCGGCCGTGTAGGCCCGCTGCACGTGGTCCAGGTCCGCGTTAGGAGAGAGCAGCATGACCGGCGTCGCGCTGGTGCGAACATCGTTGCTGAGGCGGTCGATCAGCTCGATCCCGCTCATGCCAGGCAGGAAGTGGCCCACGATCATCAGGCTGGGCAGCTCGTCGGCAAGCCGCTCGAGCGCCCGCTCCGCCGACTCGACGCAGTCGACCCGGTAGCCGAGCAGCTCCAGGCGGAACGCGGTGATCTCGCGCAGGGTCGGCTCCTCTTCGATCAGGAGCACCTTGTTTGGTTTGTCTTGCATGGGGGATTACCGGAGGGGACGCAACGCTCCAGCAATACCTACTTCCGGCCCGGTGCAAGTCAAAAGAGTGTGGCCGAACCTGCTGATTCCCGCGGGGCGTTCATGACGGTCGCGCGGGCAATGCGGTCGGGGCGCCGCTAGGCGGTGCAGACCGGCGCCTGCTCGGAGAGCAGCGCGCTGAGCACGTCGTGCCGCGACAGCAGGCCGACCAGCCGGCCGCCCTGCACCACCGGCAGCCGGCGGACGCGGTGCAGGATAAACACGTCCGTTACGTGGCTGATGGCGTCGCTGGCGTCGACCGTCAGGACATCCCGGGTCATGTGGTGCTCGATCGGGTCGTTCTGCACGTCCTGGTTGTAGGCCATCGCGAGCAGGGCGAACTCGGTGATAATCCCCACGAGGCGCCCGGTCGGGTCGACCACCGGCAGGCCGCTGATGCGGCGGTGCACGAGCAGCTCGATGGCGTCCTGAATCGTCGCGTTCGGCGCGATGGTCACCACGTCGGACGTCATGATCTGGGCTGCGGTCAACATAGGTCCACCCTGGGCTAGCACTGCGGCGGGCCGAGGCGAGCGGGCCGCGCCGTTGGGGTCGTTACTCAGCAAGCATAGTACCCCCCGCCCGCCCGCACCCGCCGCAAGCGAGGCTTCCACACAGAAACCACGTCCGGCGTCACCGCTGGGTCCCGCGTAACCGTTACACCCGTCCAGAAAGATGGCGTCAGGCGGCCGCGCCGAATCGCGGCCAACAATGCTCGGCAGCGGCGGCGCGGAGAGCTATCCTAAATGGTGATGGCGATCTCCTTGTCACAGCTGCTCCCGCGTTCGGCGCTCGCCTTCCGCGGCTACAACACCACCAACCTGGGCCGGACCCCCGAGCTGCTGGCGGTCCCCGCGTACCAGCCGATCCTGACCAGCCGACTGCGGCGTGTAGCCGCGGTGGCGAGCGATCAGCTCGGCCGCCCGGTGGACCTGGTGCGGCGCGTCGCCGAGCGGCTGCCCACCGGTTTCGAGGACTACGCCGACGCGGTGGCGCTGGTCTACGCGGTGGAGCTGGGCCAGCTCGACCTGCTGCGCCAAGTCCACGGGCTGGATGTGGCCCAGGCGCAGATGGCCTACGGCTACAGCCTCGGTGAGGTCGTGGCCCTGGCCGCGGCGGGCGCCACGCCAGAGGACGAGGCCATCCGGGCGCCGCTGGCGATGGCCGACGACTGCGCCGCGCTCGCCGAGGGGGTGACCATGGGGGTGGTGTTCTCCCGCACGCTCGCCCTCAGCGAGGTGGAGGCCCACCGCCTGTGCGCGGACATCACGTCGGAGGGGGATGGCACGATCGCCGTGTCGGCGGTGCTCTCCCCGAACACCCTGATCGTGCTGGGGCAGAACGGCACGCTCGACCGCTTCCGCCAAGCGATGAGCCTGCTCTGCCCGGACCGGGTCTACCTGCGCCAGAACGACTCGCGCTGGCCGCCGCTGCACACGCCGATTGTCCGTCAACGCTCGGTGCCCGACCGTGCCTCGGTGATGATCCAGTCGATGAGGGCCGACGCCTCGGCCGCCCACCCGCCGGTGTTCTCGCTAGTCACCGGCAGGATGACCGCCAGCGAGCCAAGCCTGCACGAGCTGCTGCGGCTCTGGATAGACCACCCGCAACGTCTGTGGGACGCCGTTTGCGTGACGCTGGCGTCGAACGTGCGGAGCGTGATCCACGTCGGGCCCGAGCCGAACCTGATCCCCGCCACCTTCAAGCGGTTGAAGGACAACGTGCTGCAGCAGACCTCCGGCAACTCGGTCGCCGGACTCAGCATGCGGGCGCTCAAGCAGCTCGCCGGCCGGCCGTGGCTGGCGTCGATCGTTCCGCAGCGGGCCTCCCTGCTGCGGGCGCCGGAAGTCGAACAGATCATCCTCGAGGACTGGCTGCTCGAGAACGTCCCGGGCTAGCGGCCCGCTCGGTTCCCGCGGCCGCCAGGCGGAGACTAGAATGGCGGCATGTCGACCGAAACCAACTCGCACGCGGCGCCACTAGCCGGGCTGACCGCCGCCGTGACGGGCGCCTCGTCGGGCATCGGCCGCGCGATCGCGGTCGAGTTCGCCAGCCTAGGCGCCGACCTGGCCCTCTTCGCGCGGGCGAACGCCGACGGCCTGCAGCAGACGGCCGACCTGGTCGCGGCCCAGGGCCGCCAGTACATCAAGCTGCTGATCGACTTCACCGACCCAGCGGCGTGCCAGCGGGCTGTCGACAAGTCCTGGTCCTGGCGTCCGATTGATATCTGGGTGCAGAACGCCGGCGCCGATGTGCTTACCGGCCCGGCGGCGGAGCTGACCTTCGCGGAGAAGCTCGACCGGCTCTACCAGACCGACGTGCGCGGCGGCATGCTGGTCTGCCGCGAAGCCGGCGCCCGCATGACGCAGCGCGGAGCGGGCGTGATCCTGACGACCGGCTGGGACCAGGCGGAAACCGGCATGGGCGGTGACAGCGGCGAAATGTTTGCGGCCACCAAGGGCGCGGTAATGGCCTTCACCCGCAGCTTGGCTAAGTCGCTCGCGCCCGAGGTGAGGGTCAACTGCCTTGCGCCCGGCTGGATCCAGACCAAGTGGGGCGATTCGGCCCCCGCCTACTGGCAGGACCGCGCCCGCCGCGAGGCCCTGGTAGGGCGCTGGGGAACGCCGGAGGACGTGGCCCAGGCGGCCGCGTACCTGGCGGCGCCGGGCGCCGGGTTCGTCACCGGGCAGGTGCTCAACGTCAACGGCGGGTTCGCAGGTTCGGCCGAATTCTAGCTGCCGGAGTCCTTCTGCTCATGCCAGAGCGCATCCACTTTGTGACTGGCCGACTCGCCGAGCGTTCGCTCCGCCGGCTGCTGGACGCGCTCTCCGAGGAACTGGGCTTCAAACCCACGGTAGACGTGCTGCCGATCACGGTCGCGGCGCTGATGACGCCCGACTGGATCGCCAAGCGTATCGCCGCCCCGGCGGACTGCGAGCGGATTGTGGTGCCCGGCTGCTGCGATGGCGATCTCACACCCATCGAGCGAGCCGCCGGCAAGCCGGTTGAGCGGGGCCCGCGAGACCTCCGCGACCTGCCGAGATTCCTCGGCGGCGCCGGCCCGCCGGCGGAGTACGGCGCCTACAGCATCCAGATCGTCGCCGAGATCAACCACTGCCCGCGGCTTTCGACGGCCGAGATTGTCGAGGCCGGAAGGTCGCTCGCCGCGGACGGCGCGGACCTGATCGACGTGGGCTGCGACCCGGGGGGGGAGTGGCTGGGGGTGGCGGACGCGGTCGCCGCGCTCCGCGACGCTGGGCTGCGCGTCTCGATTGACAGCCTCAACCCCGGCGAGATCGCCGCCGCTGCTGCTGCCGGCGCCGAGCTGGTGCTGTCGGTTAACTCGTCCAACCGCCAAGCCGCGGCAGACTGGGGCTGCGAGGTGGTCGTTATCCCTGACGACCCGAAGACACTGGCAGGACTCGATGAGACCATCGACTACCTCGCCAACCGCGGGGTCCCTCTGCGGATCGACCCGATCCTCGAGCCGATCGGCTTTGGATTCGCCGACAGCCTGACCCGCTACGCGGAGACGCGACGCCGCTACCCTGACGCCGAGATGCTGATGGGCGTGGGGAACCTCACGGAGTTGACCGAGGTCGACTCGGCCGGCGTCAACACGCTGCTGCTGGGCTACTGCCAAGAGCTGTCGATCCAGAGCGTGCTGACCACGCAGGTGATCCCCTGGGCCGCGACCAGCGTCCGCGAGTGCGACCTAGCCCGTCGCCTGGTCCACCACGCGGTGACGCGGCAGACGCTCCCCAAGCACGTGGGCAGCGGTTTGGTGTCGCTCCGCGGTGGTCAGACCGCCGAGGTCGAACCGCAGACGTTGGCCGAGCTCGCCACCCAGATCCGCGACCCCAACTACCGCGTGTTCGCGGCCGCCGGCGAGGTCCATCTGGTCGGCAAGGGGCTGCACCTGCACGACCGCGACCCGTTCGTTGTGTTCCAAGGGCTGCTCGACGCGATCGCTGCGGGAAAGGTCGATCGCCCCCTCGACGCCAGCCACGCCTTTTACCTGGGCCACGAGCTCTCCAAAGCGGCCACCGCGCTGACGCTCGGCAAGTCTTACGAGCAGGACCGGGCCCTCGACTGGGGCTACCTGACCCAGCCAGAAGAGAGCCACCGCCTGACCCGCGACACGCGGGCCGGCGACCGCAAGCCGGGAAAGCAAGAGGGCTGACGGCCTAGCGGCGTGTCCGCCATAATCGGTCGATGCCGTTCTCACCCATTAACCACACGCCTTGGGGCGCCTGCTGGCTGCAGGTCGGGCCGCCGCTGCCGGGCGAATGCACGCCGGCCGGCTTGTTTGCCGCATTGCGGAACCAGCCCGGCTGCCTGTTCCTCGACAGCTCGCTGCCGCATGCGCGGCTGGGGCGGTATTCATACCTGGCGGCGGACCCGTTCGCGTGGGTCACGTGCGATCCCGAGTCCGATGGCTTCTCGCTCGTCGAGCAGCGGCTGGCGCCGTTCGCCTGCGAGACGATCCCCGGGCTGCCGCCGTTCCAGGGGGGCGCGGCCGGTTGCTTTGGGTACGAGCTCTGCCACTCATTGGAGAAGATCCCGCGCCCCCGGCACGCGGGTCTGCCGGGGCCTGCCATGGCGGTCGGGATGTACGACGTGGTTCTGGCGTTCGACCACCAGGAGCAGCAGCTTTCGATCGTCTCACAGGGGCTGCCGCAACTCGATCCGGAGAAGCGGTCCGCGCACGCCGTGCAGCGGCTGCAGACGCTCCTGCAAATGCTTGACGGCCCGACGACCTCTCCGCCCTCGGGCAGCCCACCGGTTCACGACTCGTCGTATGATCTCCCCCCGCAGCATCCCCTGGCTGGCTGGTCGCGCGTTACGAGCGACTTTTCGCGCGACGGTTACCTGTCCGCCGTGCAGCGTGCGGTCGACTACATCCACGCGGGCGATGTGTTCCAGGTGAACCTTACACAGCGCCTCATGGCGCCGCTGCGGGAGTCGCCGTCGGACTACTACCTGCGGCTCCGCGAGCAGAGCCCTGCCCCGTTCGCCGGCTACTTCGACGCCGGCGAATACGTGCTGTGCAGCGCTTCGCCCGAGCGGTTCCTGCGTGTAGAGAACGACCAGGTTGAAACGCGACCCATCAAGGGCACCCGCCCGCGGTCCGCCGACGCGGCAACCGACGCTGAACTGGCCGGGCAGCTGGCGGCGTCGACCAAGGACCGGGCGGAGAACACGATGATCGTGGACCTGCTCCGCAACGACCTTTCGCGGGTCTGCACCGACGACTCGGTCGCCGTCCCGACGCTCTGCGGCCTGGAGTCCTACGAGCAGGTGCACCACCTGGTGTCGGTCGTCGAGGGCCGGCTGCGGAGCGGCGTGTCGGCGCTCGATGCGCTGCGGGCGTGCTTCCCGGGCGGATCGATCACCGGCGCGCCGAAGGTCAGGGCGATGGAGATCATCAGCGAGCTGGAGTCCACCCCGCGGGGCCCGTACTGCGGGAGCCTGGCGTACATCGGGTTCAACGGGGCGATGGACAGCAGTATCCTGATCCGTACGGCGGTCGCGTCGCACGGCTGGCTGCAGATGTCGGTGGGGGGTGGCGTGGTGGCCGATTCGGTCCCCGAGGACGAGTACGAAGAGACCCTGCAGAAGGCCGCCGGCATGCTGGCCGCCCTGCCCCGCGAGACGCGATGATCCTGCTGATCGACAACTACGACAGTTTCGTGCACAACCTGGCCCGGCACTTCCGGCTGCTGGGCTGCGAGACGCGCGTCGTGCGGAACGACGCCATCAGCACCGACCAAGTCCGCCAGCTGGCGCCGCAGGCGGTCGTGCTCTCGCCCGGCCCCTGCACCCCCGACGAGGCGGGCGTTTCGCTCGAACTGGTCCGCCGCCTGCACAACGAGTTGCCGCTGCTGGGCATTTGCCTCGGGCACCAGGCGATTGTCGCCGCGCTGGGCAGCAGGGTCGTGCGGTCCCAACGCCCGATCCACGGCCAGGCTTCGACCATCCGGCACGACGGCCAAGGTGTGTTCGATGGTCTCCCTTCGCCTATGCGGTGCGGCCGCTACCACTCGCTGGTGGCGGCGGAGGAGTCGCTCCCGCCAGAGCTAGTCGCCTCCGCGTGGACCGACGACGGCGTACTGATGTCCGTGCGGCACCGCACGCTGCCGGTTGTTGGCCTGCAGTTCCACCCCGAGTCGATCCTCACCGACCACGGGCTGCCGCTGCTCGACAACTTTGTCCGTATGTCTGCGCCGCGCTGCACCCCGGTTACCGGGGGCGTGTGACGCGATGAGCACCCCACCCGCGCCCGACGCCCCTTCGTTGCCCGATGGTCTGCTGCTTGAGTGCCTGGTCACTACGCTCGATGCGGATGGCCAAGTCCACCTGGCGCCGATGGGGCCGATCGTCGACCCGAGCTTCGAGCGCGTGCTGCTCCGCCCCTACCCCCCGTCGCGCACGCTCGACAACCTGCGTCGCGACGGCGCAGCGGTAATGCACACCACCGACGACGCCGCGCTGCTAGCCCGAGCCGCCATCGGCGAGCTGACAGAGCTCCCGGCCACCACCCCCACCCCCGATTGCCGCGGCGCCATCCTCTCCGACGCCTGCCAGTGGCGGCAGCTGTCGGTCGAGTCGATCGACGATTCAACCTGCCCCGTCCAGGTTGTCTGCCGTGTGAGCGGCTCGGGCGTGCTCCGCGATTTCGTTGGGTTCAACCGCGCGAAGCACGCGCTGATCGAAGCCGCCATCCTTGCGACGCGGATCGACCACCTGCCACACGAGAAGATCCTCGCGCAAGTAGCGATGCTCGCCGCGCCGGTCGACAAGACAGGCGGCCACGCGGAGCGCGACGCGTTCCAGGAGGTCCGATGTTTCATCGAGAACCGGATCCGCGAGGGCCTCCGATGACCCTGCCGACCGCGGTCAATGTCTGCGCTCCGAGCAGGCTGCACTTCGGCTTGTTCTCGTTCAACGATCCGTCATCCCCGCTGCAGTATGGCGGAGTAGGCGTGATGATCAATGCGCCGGGCGTCCGGCTCCGCGCTGAGCGCTCGGACCAGCCGAAGGCCGCCGGCCTGCATGCGGACCGTGTGGCAAGCTTTGCCCGTCGCGCGGCGGAGCAGATTGGTCCGGCGGCGGGCGCAATTGAGTGGCGCGTCAACGCCGCTCCGCGGCAGCACGTCGGCCTTGGTCTGGGAACGCAGCTCGGCATGTCCGTGGCGGCGGCGGCGATAGCGCTTGCTGGCGGCGAGGCCCATTCAGCGGCCGAGCTCGCTCAAGCCAGCGGACGCGGATTGCGGTCGGCGATCGGCGCGCACGGGTTCATGTCGGGAGGCATGCTGATTGACGGCGGCCACCCTTCTACCGAGCCTTTGGGCCGGCTCGAGCACCGCGTCGACCTGCCGGCCGCCTGGCGGTTTGTGCTGATCATCCCACCCGTCGAGGAAGGTCTGGCCAACACGGCGGAACAGGACGCGTTTGCCCGGATGCCGCCCCCGCCCGACGAGGTGACGCGGCGGCTTCACTCCCTGGCGACCGACGAGCTGCTGCCCGCTGCTCGAGGGGCCAACTTCGCTCATTTTGCCGACACGCTGTACGAGTACGGCCGGTCCGCGGGTGAGTGCTTCGCCGCCGTGCAAGGCGGGCCGTTCGCCGGCCCGGCGATTGCCGAGCGGGTCGCGCTGCTCCGCTCGCTGGGCGTGGCTGGATGCGGTCAGTCGTCGTGGGGCCCGACCGTGTTCGCGGTCACCCCAGACGAGGCCTCCGCAGGGAGTCTGATCGACCAGCTCCGCGACGCTCCATCTACCAGCGACTGCGACCTGCTGGCCGCGGCGCCCTGCAATACCGGCGCGACCGTGACGCCGCTCTACAGCAGCCCGTAGGCGGTGAGCGTCGCCTTCAGCTTGGTGCGGCCGGCGTCGTCCAACGGCGTCATCGGCAGCCGCATCTCGCCCGAGTCGCGGCCCAGCATCTGCATCGCGGCCTTCAGCGGGATCGGGTTGGTGGCGAGTCCCAGCATGTCGCGGCACAGCGTGAACAGCTTGTGGTGCTGTTGGCAGGCGGCGTGCAGGTCGCCCCGCGCGGCCGCTTCCACCAACGCGATCACGTCCTTCGGCACGATGTTGCCGGCGACCGAGATCACGCCCTCGCCGCCCACGGCCATGAACGGCAGGGTCAGGCTGTCGTCGCCGCTGAGCAGCGTCAGGTTGGTCGAGGCCAACACCTGCGACGCTTGGTCGAGCGACCCGGTCGCCTCCTTGACCATCGTGATGTTCTCGAGCTCGCCGAGCCGCGCGATAGTTTCCGGCTCGATGTTCTTGCCGGTGCGGCCGGGAATGTTGTACACGCACTGCGGCAGGCCGGTCTCTTCGGCCAACGCCTTAAAATGCTGGTAAAACCCCTCCTGGGTCGGCTTGTTGTAGTACGGCGCCACCTGCAGCGCGGCGTCAGCGCCCGCCTTCTCGGCGGACTTGGTCAGCCGCAGCGCCTCGGCGGTGCTGTTGGAGCCCACGCCCGGCATCACCTTGATGCGGCCGGCGGCAGTCTGCACGACGAAGTCGACCACCCGCTCGTGCTCTTCGTGGGTCAGCGTGGGCGACTCGCCGGTGGTGCCGACCGGGCACAAGCAGGTGGTGCCGGCTTCAATCTGGAACTCGATCTGGGAGCGGAAGGTTTCGTAGTCGACCTCGCCGTCCTTGAACGGGGTCACCAACGCTACTGAGAGGCCTGCGAAGTCCTTGCCCTTGGTCGCCATCGTTCCGTCCGCTTGGTTGGAGTCTCAATTACACGTGAAATATTCTCGCGAAAGCGAGAACCCGGCATGATAGTGGTCGTCGGGACACCTCACAAGCGGCGAGGTTCGGGGCCCAATGTCGGTCGGAGCCCCCATTCGGCGATCTCGTTGGCCGCGACAAGTTGCTTCATGCCCAGAGACGCAGTTGCGCCGCAAACGACTTCCTAGTCACAACTTAGGTGGCATCGGCGGCGGTCGTAAGGTCTGGGTTTCTTCACCGCAGCAGACCAACTGCGGAAGAACTCCACCGCCGGCGTCGAATCTTAGCGCATCGGGCCCGCGACAGGACGGTGCCGACAAGACCACGCTCGCCTCCAACGAGTCCCTGAGCCCCCTCGCGTGGCCTGTTTTCTGGCCAAAAGTGAGTTCCCAATGGACAAGATTGCCCGCCCCTGGCGAACGCAGCTACGATAGAGGTTTGCGACCTCCCGCCGCTCGTGAACCGGGGTCGACTCGTCCCCCGCTGCCCCCCACCCCCGTAGGCAAGGAACGCTGGCCTTGGTCCCTCGACGACGCCTCCCAATGCGGCCCTCCATTGCGTTTGCCTCGCGGTTGGCTGTCGTTGGCGCAACGTTACTCCTGACGTCGGATGCCTCGGTTGGGCAGCAGGTGTGGGAGATCCCCCCGCGGACGCTGCCGCCGTCGTCTCAACTCTTTCCCGGTGACATCATCAACCTGCGGGATGGGGGCGTGCTGGACTCCCCGTTCTACTCACCGACAGAGCCTCCAGGCTACACGATCCCGTCTGGCGTCGAGCTGAATGCCTTTGGCGGGCATCTATCGGACGGAACAAACATCGGGCCGGCGGCGATCGCTAACCTGTACGGCGGCAGCAAGGGCGACGCCTTTTCCGCCTTGCTCGGATCGCAGGTTTACCTGCACGGCGCCGACTTCGCCATCGACGGTGTGCCCGTCGATGGACTCGACACGATCGGCGACCAGGCGACGCCCGCCCTGGCGGACGGACAGCTGCTTACGGGGCGGCTGTCGGACGGGACGCCGTTCGCGTTCTCGTCGCTCGACTGGGGCATCGTCGATGCTGACCCATTCTTTTCCCCTCCTCACGATCCACCCGCCACGCCCTCCGGCGACAGCTTCGCCCACGGCGCGCTCACGCTTGTTCTAGCCAGCACGCTCGATCCCGTGCCCGGCGAACTGGTCGCCCAGCCAAACGACCCGCTCCGGTTTATCGACGGGGCGCAGTCGCTTGCCGTGAACGCCAACGGCAGGGTCGGCGCGAACTTCGTGGCCGGCCCCGGCGCTGCCATGACGGTTAACGCCTCCCCGTGCTTCGGGTTCGGCTGCACTCCCGCGGTGGGTGACAACTTTGAGGCCATTGGGGCGACGGTAACCCTAGACGCGGGTTCCATCGCGGGTGACGCTGATCTGTTTCAGGGCGCCCAGCTAACGGTCAACGGCGGCACGGTCGGCCCGAACCTGCAGGTCCACCGCGACTCCCAACTGCTGGTACAGGGTGGCGAGGTCCTGGCCGGGTTGAAGATCATGCCCGGCGGCGTCGCGACACTCGTAGGAGGAACGGTCAGCCAGGCTACCAACTCACCGTACTACTACCCGACCTCCGAATCCGTAAGCGTTTATGGCGGCGGAGAGCTTGCCATCGGCGGCGGCTTGCTTTCCTCGCCGCTCGAACTCCTGCCCGGCGGACGAGCGACGCAGTCCGCGGGGACGGTAACCGGGCGGATGACGCTCTCGGCCGGCGCCGAGTTCTCTGCGTCAGGCGGCCACTTTGGCGACGTTGCCGCCAATTCGGCGTCGACCTTGCGACTCGTCGGCGATGGATTCAGCGTCGATGGAACGCCGGTCGCTGAGCTGGGCGGCGTCGGCGACGCCCAGCAGATCAACCTACCCAGCGGCGCCGTGCTGACCGGCGTGCTCGCGGACGGCCGACCGTTTGTCATCTCTTCGCAGGACGACTCCTTGGCTGCTGGCACACTGTGGCTCGAGCGGTCCGCGGCGCCGTCGCCCGGGGCGCCTGAGATCTCGGTTCCTACAGACCCAGCCCCCGACTTCGTGGTCGGTGGCCAAACGGTCACGGTGAACGCTGGCGGCCAACTCCCCAACTTCTTCGCGGCCGGGCCGGGCAGCGTGGTGAATGTTGACGCCGGTTCGATCGGCTCGAATGCCGAGTTCGCCGGCGCCGAGGTCAACGTAGTCGGCGGAGGCAGGCTGGGCTCCTCCGCGCGGGCCTACCGAGGAACCACCCTAACCGTCAACGACGGCCGTATCGGGTCGAACTCCACCGCCTACGACGGCTCGGTGGTCGACGTCTTGGAGGGGCAGGTTCTCAATGGGTTCAACGCCAGGTCTGGCTCGCAGATCACGGTGCGAGCAGGCTACGTCGGCGGCGACTTTGACGCTGATGTGGGCGCTCAAGTCGAGCTGACCGGCTACGATTTCAAGCTCGACGGCCTGCCGGTCGCTGGGTTGGCTACGGTTGGCGACGCTATCGGCGTGGACCTCGGCGCCGGGCAGCTTCTGACCGGCGTGCTGGCCGACGGGACCTCGTTTGCCTTTCACTCCGATGACAGCGACCAGCTGGCCGCCGGCACGCTCACGCTCAGGCGAACCGACGCGCCCGAGTCCGGCCCGGCGGCCATCTCGGTTCCTAGCGATGCTGCGCCGGTCGCCATCCGCGCCGGTCAAACGCTCACGCTCGAGGACGGGGGCGAGCTGGCGGACTACTTCGTCGCCGGTGACGGCAGCCGGCTGGTCGTCGAGGGTGGCCGCGTCCGCAACTACGCCGAGGCGATCAACGCCGAAGTCGAAGTCAACAGCGGCGAAGTAGGGGTCGGGTTCTCGGCCTTCAACTCGGTAGTCGATCTGAATGGCGGTGAGTTTTCGGGTACGGTCGACCTGTTCCACGGGAGCACCCTGACGATGACCGGCGGCCTGATCGACGCCTCGGTAAACGTCTACCGCGGCGCCCGCCTCGCGGCGTCCGGCGGTGGAGTCGAGGGATCGCTCAGTGTGCGGCAGAGCGCGAACGCTACGATCAACGCCGCCACGATCGACGGCGAGGTCTACGCCTACGCCAACGCAGACGTTGAGATCGGGGGGCGTTCTCGTGTTGAGGGGGTCTCGGCGTACAGCGGCAGCCGTGTCACGCTGGCGGGCGGGAGCTACGAGGACAACGTCAGCCTCTCAAGCAATTCCACCCTGACGCTGCGCGGCAGCGGGTTCCGCCTGAACGGTGCGCCGATCGACGACCTCGTTGCCGTCGGCGGCAAACTAGGCGAGCTGGACATCCTGACAGGCGTGTTCGCCGACGGGACTCCTTTTGCCCTTACCGAGCGGCGCGGGTTCTCGGAGAGCCTCGGCAGCGGGTACCTCGTGCTGACGCAGGAAGTCTACGCACAGGAGGCCGGCGACTACACGGCAGCCAGCCTGCCTAACCCGCTGGGCGTCCATGCGGGGCAGTCGGTGACCGTCTTCACAGGCCAGTCGCTCGGCCCCAACTTCAACGCCGGCTATGGCAGCACGGTTGTGGTGGACGGCGGAGAGCTTGGTGAGAACTTTGAGGCCGCCGGCGCTGTGGTTTCACTGTCCAGCGGGCAGATTGCCGATGACGCCGATCTGCTGCACCACACCACCGCCACCGTGACCGGCGGCGCCATCGGCAACGACCTGTTCGTGGCGCCCAAAGCGACGCTGCACCTTCAAGGGGGCGAGTTGGGACGCTACGCCACTGTGTTCGGAGTGTTGGACGTGTCGGGCGGCGAGGTCGACCGCGACCTCACCGTCGAATCAGGCGGCCGGGTTGAGGTGTCTGACGGCTTGCTTGGCGACTACACGCGGGTCGAGAACGGCGGCCTGCTGGAGCTCAACGGCGGAGCTGTCGGCCGCTACCTGGATGTCTACGGCGACGCGCTGGTGAGCGGGGGAACCGTCGACCGCGGGGCCGACGTCTGGTCAGGCGGCGAGCTCACCCTCGACGGCGGGGCTATCAGCACAGACCTCAACATCCGCTCTAACGGTCGGCTACGGGTGTCCGGCGGCACCCTGGCTGCCGGCATCGACGCCCAGTCCGGCTCGGCCGTCGACCTGTTCGCCGCCGGATTTGCGCTGGATGGCCTCGCCATCGACGGCCTCCAGGCGCCCGGCGACTCGCGGGTGCTTTCGGCTCGGCAGGGTGAACTGCTCGAGCTGACCTTCGCCGACGGCACGACCGAGTCGTTCACGCTCAACGCGTCAGGCAGCTCAAGTGGGGACGTGTTCAGCCCCCAGGCCGTGCTTACCCTGCACCTGGTGGCGGCCGAGGCGATGCTTGCGGGCGACTTCAACCAGGATGGCGTGGTCGATGCCGCGGACTACACCGTCTGGCGGGACCACCTGGGCGACGCCGCCGGCGCGCTGGCCAATGACCCAACCGGTGAGTCTATCGGCCAGTCGCAGTACGAACTCTGGCGTTCAAACTACGGCGCCAACTTCAGCCCGGCGGCCACCGGGCACGCGCCCGAGCCGGCGGTGATGGCCATGCTGCTACTGGCCGGAGCGGCCACAGCAACACTGCAGCGTGGGCGTCGAATCTAGGTTCATCACGACAATTCAACCGCCGACCGCCTACCGGGCCGCCTCGCGGATCAGCCGCTTCATATCGCGGACCGCCTGCTGAAGTCCGACCATGATCGCCCGTGAGATGATGCTGTGGCCGATGTTCAGCTCGCGCATGGCGGGCAGCGCGGCCACCGG